>JBEVFK010000001.1:0-13939 GCA_040512325.1 Mycobacterium sp.
CTTCGTCGCGGACCGGGCCGAAGGAGACTCATGAGCATCTCGAGTGAAAGCAGTGCAGAGAGCGCGGCGAAGATGAGCGAAGAACCGGCCCCCGTCAAAGGCCCACCCCGCAACGTCATCACCGGTCTGATCAAGGCGGCCCGGCCGCGCCAGTGGGTGAAGAACCTGCTCGTGCTCATTGCACCGGTGGCCGCATTGGGCAGCGACGTGCAGTACGACTACCGCGAAGTCGCGATCAAGGTCTCCATCGCGTTCGTGGCGTTCTCGTTGGCCGCGTCCGCGGTGTATCTGGTCAACGACGCCCGCGACGTCGAGGCCGATCGCCAGCATCCGACCAAGCGGTTCCGGCCTATCGCCGCGGGCGTGGTGCCGGAGTGGCTGGCCTACTGCACCGCAGCGGTGCTGGCGGCCGCGGCGGTGGCGGTGTCCTTCCTGGCGACGCCGAACCTGGCCGTGGTCATCGGGGTCTACATCGCCATGCAGCTGGCGTACTGCTTCGGTCTCAAACACCAAGCGGTGCTGGATATCTGCATCGTGTCCTCGGCGTATCTGATCAGGGCGGTCGCCGGTGGCGTGGCGGCCAGTATCCCTCTGTCGCAATGGTTCCTGCTGGTGATGACCTTCGGCTCGCTGTTCATGGCCGCGGGCAAGCGTTACGCCGAACTGCAGCTGGCCGAGCGCACCGGCGCCAAGATCCGCAAGTCGCTGGAGAGCTACACCAGCAGCTACCTGCGGTTCGTCTGGACGTTGTCGGCCACTGCCGTGGTGATCTGTTACAGCCTGTTCGCCTTCGAGCGCGACGATGCCGGGGGCTCGTGGTGGGCGGTGACGATCGTGCCGTTCACCATTGCGATCCTGCGCTACGCCGTGGACATCGACGGTGGTCTCGCCGGTGAACCGGAAGAAATCGCCCTGCGTGACCGGGTGCTGCAACTACTGGCGCTGATCCTGATCGGAACCGTCGGTGCCGCGGTCTATTTCGGCTGAGGTGGCGCAGGCGCCCGCGGGCGCGGCCTGGGGGGCTCGCCTCAGCCTGTGGGTCGGTGTGCTGACCGTGGCGGCACTGTTCGGGTGGGGTGCCTGGCAGCGACGGTGGATCGCCGACGACGGACTGATCGTGTTGCGGACAGTACGAAACCTGTTGGCAGGCAACGGCCCGGTGTTCAACCCCGGGGAGCGGGTGGAATCCAACACCTCCACCCTGTGGACCTATCTGACCTATCTGGGCGGCGTGGTCGGCGGACCCGTCCGGTTGGAGTACGTCGTGCTCACCTTGGCGCTCGTGCTCAGTGTCACCGGGATCGTGCTGGTGATGCTGGGCACCGCGCGCCTGTATGCGCCGAGCCTGCAGGGCGGGCGCGCCGTGCTGCTGCCGGCCGGGGTGCTGGTCTACATCGCCATTCCGCCGGCCCGGGACTTCGCCACCTCCGGCCTGGAGAACGGGTTGGTGCTGGCCTACCTCGGGTTGCTGTGGTGGATGCTGGTCTGCTGGGCGCAGGCTCCGCGTTCGACGGCAGGCGGCGACGGCAAGGGGCCCTGGTTCACCGGCGCGCTGGCGTTTGTCGGGGGCGTGTCGGTGCTGGTGCGCCCGGAGCTGGCCCTGATCGGCGGTCTGGCGCTGGTGCTGATGCTGGTGGCCGCCCAGAGCTGGCGCACCCGGATCCTCATCGTGGTGGCAGGCGGGCTGCTCCCGGTGGGCTATCAGATCTTCCGGATGGGCTACTACGCGCTCGTGGTCCCCAATACCGCTGTCGCCAAGGATGCTTCCGGCGCCAAGTGGTCACAGGGCTGGGTGTACCTGACCAACTTCAACGGCCCCTACCTGCTCTGGATCCCGGCGGTGCTGCTGCTCGCGCTCGGCGCCGTCCTGGTGGCCACCCGCAACACACCGTCACCCCGGATCGCCCCGTCACCCCGGATCGCCCCGGGCGGCTACGGACGGCTTGCCCGGACGGCCCAGAGTCCGGCGGTGATCGTCGTCTTCTTCGCCGTCAGCGGCCTGCTCCAGGCGGTTTACTGGGTGCGGCAGGGCGGCGACTTCATGCACGGGCGGGTTTTGCTGACGCCGTTGTTCTGCATGCTCGCCCCGGTCGCGGTGATCCCGGTGCGCCTGCCCGACAAGGCTCGGTTGTCGGCGACCACGGGCTACGTACTGGCAGGGGCGACGGTCACGCTCTGGGTCGCCGTCATCGGCTGGTCGTTGTGGGCGGCCAATTCGCCCGGCCTGGGCAGGGACGCCACCCGCGTCACCGACTCCGGAATCGTCGACGAACGCCGCTTCTACGCTCAGGCCACCGGCCACGCGCATCCGCTGACCGCGGCCGACTACCTGGACTATCCACGGATGCGGGCCATGCTCGTCGCCATCGAGAACACCCCCGACGGGGCCCTGCTCCTGCCGGCCGGCAACTACGACATGTGGGACGTCATCCCCGCCCTACCGCCGCCCCCTCCGCCGCCGGGGATGTCCGCGTCCGAGGCGCGAGCCCGAATAGGCCCGCACACAGTCTTTTTCACCAACCTGGGAATGACATCGATGAACGTGGGGCTCGATGTCCGTGTCATCGACCAGATCGGTTTGGCAAACCCGTTGGCGGCGCACACCGAGCGACTCGAGGACGGCCGGATCGGCCACGACAAGAACCTCTACGCCGACTGGGCCATCGCCGAGGGGCCGTTCCTCAAAGACGAGGACTGGATCCCGTCCTACATCGACGAAGACTGGATCAAACAAGCCGAGGTGGCGCTGAGGTGTCCGGCCACCGAGACGGTGCTGGAGTCGATCCGGGATCCGTTGGGGACGCGCAAATTCCTGTCGAACCTGCTGCACTCCTACGGCTTCACCCAGTACCGGATCAGCCGGGTGCCGGAGTACGAGCTGAAGCGCTGCGGGCTGGACGGACCCGAGCTGAGCACCCCGCCGTACACGGGGTTACCGGCCACCGGGCCTTGATCGGTTAGCTGGTGCGCCAGCTCGTCGGTAACGCTGTGCTGAAATCTGCGATACCCAGTCATGTGTGGTGACCACCTGCGGGTTGTGCCGGGCCGGTGGTGGGCACAGTTGGTGACGCTGATCGCCGCCGCCGCCGCTGTGCTGCTCCTGCCCGCCCCGACCGCCGGCGCTTTCTCCCGCGCCGGACTGCCCGTCGAATACCTGGACGTGTACTCGACGGCCATGGGCCGCAACGTCCGGGTGCAGTTCCAGGGCAGTGTGCCGAACGCCAAGGCCGTGTATCTGCTCGACGGCCTCCGCGCGCAGGACGACTACAGCGGCTGGGACATCAACACCGCCGCCTTCGAGTGGTTCCACGACTCCGGAATCGCGACGGTGATGCCGGTGGGCGGTCAGTCGAGCTTCTACTCCGACTGGTATTCGCCGTCGAGCTTCAACAGCCAGCCCTACACCTATAAATGGGAGACATTCCTCACTCGTGAGCTGCCCGCCTACCTGGCCGACACCGAGCAGGTGTCACCGGCGGGCAACGCGGTGGTGGGGTTGTCCATGTCCGGTGGCGCGGCGCTGATGCTGGCGGCCCATCACCCCGGTCAGTTCAGGTACGCGGCGTCACTGTCGGGATTCCTCAACCCGTCGACCCCGTTCATGCAGCAGGCCATCCGGGTCGCGATGCTCGATGCCGGCGGCTACAACGTCGACAACATGTGGGGCGCACCGTGGGATCCGGCCTGGAAACGCAACGATCCCGTCGAACAGGTCCAGCTGCTGGTCGACAACGGCACCCGGCTGTGGGTCTATTGCGCACCCGGCGGGGCGACGCCCATCGACGCGGTAGGCAACCCCGGCCAGGTGCTCAGCGCGACGAGTCTGGAGACCCTGGCGATCGGCAGCAATCTGCGGTTCCAGGAGCGCTACCTCCGGGCCGGCGGCCGCAATGCGACGTTCGATTTCCCGCCGGCGGGGAATCATTCCTGGGGCTACTGGGGCGCTGCGCTGCAGGCGCTGAAACCCGACTTGATCACCACGCTGACCAGCTGAAACATGCTCCCCGGCAACGTTTTGGGGACGTACCGAAAGAGGAACGATCACACAAGATGTGGTTGACTGACCGGGCAACGCGGCCCGTGTCTGAGGACATCGGCCGCGTGCGGCATACACAGAATGGGATGATTTTATGAGTTTGGTCGAGAAGGTGCGCGGCACCTGGGGCCGCCGGCTGATGGCGGCTGCCGCCGCTGCAGCGGTGCTGCCCGGGCTGGTCGGTTTCGCCGGCAATACGGCGACCGCCGGGGCATTTTCCCGGCCGGGCCTGCCAGTGGAGTACCTGCAGGTTCCGTCCGCCGGAATGGGCCGGGACATCAAGGTGCAGTTCCAGAGCGGCGGCCCGAATTCGCCGTCGGTGTACCTGCTGGACGGCCTGCGTGCGCAGGACGATTTCAACGGCTGGGACATCAACACCGCGGCGTTCGAGTGGTACAACGGCTCCGGTCTGTCGGTCGTCATGCCCGTCGGCGGGCAGTCGAGCTTCTACGCGGACTGGTACTCGCCGGCCTGTGGCAAGGTCGGCTGCCAGACCTACAAGTGGGAGACGTTCCTGACCCAGGAACTGCCCGCTTTCCTGGCCTCGCAGAAGGGCGTCGACTCCAGCCGCACCGCGGCCGTGGGTCTGTCGATGGCCGGTTCGGCCGCGTTGACGCTGTCGATCCACCACCCACAGCAGTTCCAGTACGCCGCGTCACTGTCCGGTTATCTGAACCCGTCCGAGGGTTGGTGGCCGATGCTCATCAACATCTCGATGGGTGACGCAGGCGGTTACGACGCCAACGACATGTGGGGCCGTACCGAGGACGAGAGCAGCGGCTGGAAGCGCAATGACCCGATGGTCAACATGAGCCAGCTGGTCGCCAACGGCACCCGCGTGTGGATCTACTGCGGTAGCGGCAAGCCCGCCGAGGTCAACGGAAACGTCGCAGGCAACAACATGCCCGCGAAGTTCCTCGAGAGCCTCACCCTGCGCACCAACAAGACCTTCAAGGACGAGTACATCGCCGCCGGCGGCACCAACGGCGTCTTCAACTTCCCTGAGGGTGGCACGCACGACTGGCCCTACTGGGGACAGCAGCTTCAGCAGATGAAGCCCGACATCCAGCGGGTGCTGGGTGCGGTGCCGTTCGACCCGGCCGCAGTTCCCGCGGATCCTGCGGCCGCCCCCGTGCCTGAGCAGGCCGGCGGTTAAGCAGTAGAGCTCCAGAGCAGCAACGATTGACGGCGGCGACCCAACCGGGTCGCCGCCGTTGTCGTATTCGAGCGAGTCGTTCGCAGGCGTGCCGTGATGTGATTCACTACCTGACGTGAGCAACTGGCTGCTGCGGGTCCTCGGTGTACTGATCCTGACGGGCGCGATGTTCGGTTCGACGGCCACCGCCGAACAGGCCGGGACGGCACACGCCGACGGGGTCGAGTACCTGCAGGTGCCCTCGGCGGCGATGGGACGCGCCATCCCGGTGGCGTTCCAGGGTGGCGGGCCGCATGCGGTGATCCTGCTCGACGCGTTCAACGGTGCCCCTGATGTCAGCAACTGGGTGACGGCAGGCAACGCCATGAACACCCTCGGCGGCAGGGGAGTGTCGGTGGTGGCCCCCGCCGGCGGCGCCTACAGCCTCTACACCAACTGGGAGCAGGACGGCGGCAAGCAGTGGGAGACCTTCCTGGCCACCGAGCTGCCGAACTGGCTGGCGGCCAACAAGGGCCTGGCTCCGGGTGGGCACGCGATCGTCGGCGCCTCCCAGGGCGGCACCGCGGCGGTCACGTTGGCCGAGTTCTATCCCAACCGGTTCCGCTACGCGGGTTCGATGTCGGGTTTCCTGACCCCGTCGAACACCTTCGTCAACGGCGCCCTGCATGACGGGATGATGCGGTTCGGCGGCGCCGACACCAACCTGATGTGGGGTCCGGCACAGTTCGGCCGCTGGAAGTGGCATGACCCGGATGTCCACGCGCAGCTGTTGGTCGACAACAACACCCGGGTCTGGATCTACAGCCCCCAGACCATGACCGCCAGCGATCCCGCCGCCATGATCGGGTACGCCGATCAGGCCACCGGCAGCAATCGCACCTTCTACTCGCAGTACCGCAGCATCGGCGGCGCCAACGGGCACTTCGACTTCCCCACCAGCGGCGATCACGGCTGGGGCTCCTGGGCGCCGCAACTGGGCGCGATGTCCGGCGATATCGTCGCCGCGATCGCCTGAACGGGCCCATCGGGGCCAGCCGGTACCGTGGTGGGATGCATCCGACCGAGCGATCGCCGCAGCGGGGGCTCTTCCCCTGGGCGATCGCCTCGGCAGTGCTCATCGCTGCGTTGTCGGCGGTACTGCTGACCGGCTGCGCCACCGGCGAGGACCTGATGACCAGCGCTGCTCCGCCCCGGGGCGAGAGTTCGCCGACGGTGCCCGGTCCGAACGGCGCCGACGGTGCACTGCCCCCGGTTCCCGACGCCGATGACCTCTCGGTGACGCCGGAGCAGCGCCGGTATCTCGACGCCCTCCAGGCCGCGGGAGTGCGCCGGTCCAGTGACCTGACGGCCCTGTCGATCGGCAGCTACGTGTGCCAGGCGCGGGCCGCCGGCCAGAGCGACCAGGGCGTGTGGGATTTCGTGTTCCCGTTGGTGCGCGGGGAGATCTACGACATGAACCCGAACAGCATCGCCACCGT
Organism: Mycobacterium sp.; assembly: GCA_040512325.1. Classification (GTDB taxonomy): domain Bacteria; phylum Actinomycetota; class Actinomycetes; order Mycobacteriales; family Mycobacteriaceae; genus Mycobacterium. Next base: position 6,671 of record JBEVFK010000001.1, read on the forward strand.
GGTGGCCGCAAAAGTCGACGAAACCACCTCGCAGTACATTCGCATCGCGACTGACCGCCTCTGCTAACGGAAAGATTCCGCTCTCACATGGCCAAGAAATCCCGTGGTTCAGGTCGCTCAAAACAGCGGCGCCACCGCGTGCTCGGCGTCGTCGCCGCGGCCGCGGTCGCGGTGGTGATCGCGCTCGTCGTCGTCATCATCGTGGTGATGGTCCGTAAGCCCGACTCGGCGCCCACGGCAGTTCCGCCCACGGCGGTGCCGCCGACGAGTGTGGCACCGGGCCAGAAGCCCCGCCCGGAATTCCAGGACGCCAGCTGCCCCGACGTGCAGATGATCGTCATCCCGGGCACGTGGGAATCGTGGCCCACCGACGACCCGCTGAACCCGACTCAGTTCCCGCGGTCGTTGATGCTCAACGTGTCTCGGCCCATCGTCGAGTCCTTCCCGCCGGAACGGGTGCAGGTCTACACGGTCCCCTATACCGCGCAGTTCCATAATCCGTTCTCGGCCGACGGTCAGATGTCCTATGACGACAGTCGGGCCGAAGGCACGCGGGCGACCATCAAGGCCATGACCGAGATGAACACCCGCTGCCCCCTGACCAGTTATGTGATCGCCGGCTTCTCGCAGGGTGCGGTGATCGCCGGTGACGTCGCCAGCGACATCGGCAACGGCCGCGGTCCGGTGGACCAGGACCTGGTGCTCGGGGTGACGTTGATCGCCGACGGACGCAGGCAGACGGGTGTCGGTCTGGAGATCGGCCCGAATGCGCCGGGGCAGGGTGGCGAGATCACGTTGTACGAGGTGCCGATGCTCGGTGGCATGGGCCTGACCATGACGGGCCCGCGGCCGGGCGGCTTCGGTGCGCTCAACGAGCGGACGAATCAGATCTGCGCTGCCGGCGACCTCATCTGCTCCGCGCCGGACGAGGCGTTCAACATCATGAATCTGCCCAAGACCGTCGACATCCTGCTCGGCGGCGCGGGCCAGCCCGTGCACGCGTTGTACGGCACCCCGCAGTTCTGGCAGATCGACGGGCAGCCGGCGACGGTGTGGACGGCGAACTGGGCCCGCGGACTCATCGAGAACGCGCCGCGACCCAAGCACGGGTGATCGCGCGATTTGGCGGCGGCCCGCACCGGGCCGTACATTAAGAAGAAAATAAGAGCTGCTTACGTGGCGATCCAGCGCCTTGCCTGCCCTGATCTGTACGATCTGGGAGGTTTGGGGTTTGGCTTAGGGCCCACTGCTCCGAGGTCGACGCACCAGCGAGATGCCGGGCACCCCCGGACCCGGGTAGAGAAGTTCTGAAGGAGAGTTTGATATGCCGTTCCATAACCCATTCATCAAGAACGGGCGTATCACCTTCCCCGACAACGGCAACATCGTGCGCCACATCGAGCGCTGGGCCAAGATCCGCGGCGACAAGATGGCCTACCAGTTCCTCGATTACTCCACCGAGCGCGACGGCGTCGCCCGCGACCTGACCTGGGCCGATTTCAGTGTCAGGAACAAGGCCCTGGCCGCCCGTCTGCAGCAGGTCACCCAGCCCGGCGACCGCGTCGCGATCCTGTGCCCGCAGAACCTGAACTACCTCATCGCGTTCTTCGGCACCCTGTACTCCGGGCGCATCGCGGTGCCGTTGTTCGATCCGTCGGAGCCCGGGCACGTAGGCCGGTTGCACGCCGTTCTCGACAACTGCCACCCCACGGCGATTCTGACCACCACCGAATCGGCCGAAGGCGTCCGCAAGTTCTTCCGCAGCCGCCCGGCGAAGGATCGTCCCCGCGTCATCGCCGTCGACGCGGTGCCCGACGAAGTGGGCGCCACCTGGGAGCCGGTCGAGGTCGGCCTCGACACCATCGCTTACCTGCAGTACACCTCCGGATCCACCAGGATCCCCACCGGTGTGCAGATCACCCACATCAACCTGGCCACCAACGTCGTCCAGGTGATCGAGGCTCTGGAAGGCGAAGAGGGCGACCGCGGCGTCTCATGGCTGCCCTTCTTCCACGACATGGGTCTGATCACGGCGATGATCTCGCCGATGATCGGTCACTACTTCACCTTCATGACGCCGGCCGCGTTCGTGCGCAGGCCGCAGCGGTGGATCAACGAACTGGCCCGCAAACCCGGGGACACCGGCGGCACCATCTCGGTGGCGCCCAACTTCGCCTTTGATCACGCGGCTGCGCGCGGCGTCCCGAAAGAGGGCGATCCGGCGATCGACCTGTCGAACGTCAAAGCGGTCCTCAACGGCAGCGAGCCCATCTCGGCTGCCACCGTGCGCCGGTTCAACGAGGCGTTCAGTCCGTACGGCTTCCCGCCCGAGGCCATCAAGCCGTCCTACGGTCTGGCCGAGGCCACCCTGTTCGTCTCCACCACCCCGGCGGGCGAGCCGCCCAAGATCGTCACCGTCGACCGCGACGCACTCAACGACTACCGCTTCGTCGAGGTGCCCCAGGACTCGCCCAAGGCGGTGGCGCAAGCCTCGGCCGGCAAGGTCGGTGTCGCGGAGTGGGCCGTCATCGTGGACGCGGAGACCGCCAGCGAGCTCCCGGACGGACAGATCGGCGAGATCTGGATCCACGGCCAGAACATGGGCACCGGCTACTGGGGCAAAGAGCAGGAAACCATCGAGACGTTCCACAACCTGCTGAAGACGCGGAACACGCCGTCGCACGCCGAGGGCGCCGACGACCACGGCACCTGGGTGCGCACCGGTGACTACGGCGCCTTCTACGACGGTGACCTCTACATCACCGGCCGCGTCAAGGATCTGGTGATCGTCGACGGCCGCAATCACTACCCGCAGGACCTGGAGTATTCGGCAGAGGAAGCCAGCCGCGCGCTGCGCACCGGATATGTGGCGGCGTTCTCCGTGCCGGCCAATCAGCTGCCGGACGAGGTGTTCGACAACGCGCACTCCGGGATCAAGCGTGATGCCGACGACTCCTCCGAGCAGCTGGTGATCGTCGCCGAGCGGGCACCCGGTTCCCACAAACTCGACATCGCCCCCATCACCGACGACATCCGGGCCGCCATCGCGGTGCGTCACGGTGTCACCGTGCGTGACGTACTGCTGACCCCGGCGGGTGCGATCCCGCGGACCTCCAGCGGCAAGATCGGCCGCCGCGCGTGCCGTTCGGCCTATCTGGACGGCAGCCTGCGCACCGGGAAGGTGGCCAATGCTTTCCCGGATGAGACGGATTGACCACGCCGAAAGAACCCCTACCTGCAGTGAGTCGCGCCGAGGGTCCGGCTCGAACGAGTGAGGCCTAGCGACATGTCTGAGAACACCCCCGAGAACCTTCCCGACCGGCGCACCGAGCTGACGGTGCCCGAGATGCGCGCCTGGCTGCGCAACTGGGTGGCCGACGCCACCGGGCAGTCACCGGATGTGATCAACGAATCCGCTGTCATGGTCGAGCTCGGTCTGTCGTCGCGCGACGCCGTGGCCATGGCTTCGGACATCGAAGACCTGACCGGCATCACGCTGAGCGCCACCACGGCGTTCAAGCATCCGACCATCGAGCTGCTGGCCCAGGTGATCGTCGAGGGTGAGCCCGAAGAAGACCTCAGCGAGCTCGACGCCGAAGACTGGTCGCGCGACAGAGAGCTCGACGACATTGCGATCATCGGTCTGGGCACCCGGTTCCCCGGGGACCTGAACACCCCGGCGCAGACGTGGCAGGCGCTGCTCGAGGGCCGCGACGCCATCACCGATCTGCCCGAGGGCCGCTGGGAGGAGTTCCTCAGCGAGCCCCGCATCGCCGAGCGCGTCGCGAAGGCCCACACCCGCGGTGGCTACCTGTCCGACATCAAAGGCTTCGACGCCGAGTTCTTCGCGCTGTCGAAGATGGAAGCCGACAACATCGACCCGCAGCAGCGGATGGCGTTGGAGCTGGCCTGGGAAGCGCTCGAGCATGCGCGCATCCCGGCCTCGTCGTTGCGCGGGACCGCCGTCGGTGTCTTCATCGGTGCGTCCAACAACGACTACAGCTTCATGAGCGTCGCCGATCCGTCCGTCGCGCACCCGTACGCGATCACCGGTACCACCAGTTCGATCATCGCCAACCGGGTGTCGTACTTCTACGACTTCCGCGGGCCGTCCATGGCCATCGACACCGCGTGCTCGTCCTCGCTGGTGGCCGTGCACGAGGGGGTGCAGGCGCTGCGCAGCGGCGAGGCCGACCTGGTGCTCGCCGGCGGGGTCAACGCGATGATCACCCCGCTGGTCACCATCGGCTTCGACGAGGTCGGGGGGGTGCTGGCACCCGACGGCCGGATCAAGTCGTTCTCCTCCGACGCCAACGGGTATTCCCGGTCCGAGGGCGCCGGCATGGTGGTGCTCAAGCGTGTTGCCGACGCCCGCCGCGACGGTGACGAGATCCTGGCCGTCATCGCCGGGAGTGCGGTCAACCACGATGGCCGCTCGAACGGCCTGCTGGCCCCCAACCCCGAGGCCCAGGCCGAGGTATTGCGCAAGGCCTACAAGAACGCCGGCATCAATCCCCGCAGTGTCGACTACATCGAGGCGCACGGCACCGGCACCATCCTGGGTGACCCCATCGAGGCCGACGGGCTGGGCCGGGTGGTCGGCAAGGGGCGTTCCGCCGACCAGCCCGCGCTGCTGGGTGCGGTGAAATCCAATCTGGGACATCTGGAGTCGGCTGCCGGCGCGGCCAGCCTGGTCAAAGTGACGCTGGCCCTGGTGAACAACAAGATCCCGCCGTCGATCAACTACGCCGGACCCAACCCCTACATCGACTTCGACCGCGAGCACCTGTTGGTCAATGACACGCTGTCGGACTGGCCCCGCTACAGCGGGCATGCCATCGCCGGGGTGTCCGGCTTCGGCTTCGGCGGCGCCAACGCCCACGTGGTGGTGCGCGAGGTGCTGCCCTCGGATCTGGCGGAACCGGATACCGCACCGGAACCTGTTGCCGCGCAAGGTGAGAACGCTGATTCGGCCGAGTACGTCGGCGGCGTGCGGATGGACGAGTACGGCGAGTTCATCCACGACGAGCCCACCGGTACCACAGACTTCTTCGGCGACGAATCGCAGTACGGGTCCGAAGAAGAGCACGAGCTGCCCGGCCTCACCGACGAGGCGTTGCGGCTGCTCGAGGTGGCCCGCGAAGAGCTGGCCGCTTCCGAGGATTCGGCCAAACCCCTTGTCCCGATTGCCATTTCGGCCTTCCTGACCTCACGCAAGAAGGTCGCGGCCGGCGAACTCGCCGACTGGATCGACAGTGAGCAGGGCCGGGCGTCCTCGCTGGAGTCCATCGGCCGGGCGCTGTCCCGGCGTAATCACGGCCGGTCGCGCGCGGTGATTCTCGCCCACGACCACGATGAGGCCATCAAGGGCCTGCGGGCGCTGGCCGACGGCAAGCAGAGTCCCCTGGTGCTCACCGCCGACGGTCCGGTCAGCAACGGCCCCGTGTGGGTGCTCGCCGGATTCGGTGCCCAGCACCGCAAGATGGGCAAGAGTCTCTACCTGCGCAACGAGGTGTTCGCCGACTGGATCAACTCCGTCGACGCGCTGGTCCAGGACGAACTGGGTTATTCGATCGTCGAACTGATCCTGGACGACTCGCAGGACTACGGCATCGAGACCACCCAGGTGGTGATCTTCGCCATTCAGGTCGCCCTCGGTGAGCTGCTCAAGCACCACGGCGCCAAACCCGGTGCGGTAGTGGGACAGTCGCTCGGTGAGGCGGCCGCCGCCTACTTCGCCGGCGGGCTGTCACTGGCCGATGCCACCCGCACCATCTGCTCGCGCTCCCATCTGATGGGTGAGGGCGAGGCGATGCTGTTCGGTGAGTACATCCGGCTGATGGCTCTGGTGGAGTACTCCGCCGACGAGATCCGAACCGTGTTCTCCGATTACCCCGATCTGGAGGTGTGCGTCTACGCCGCTCCCACCCAGACCGTGATCGGCGGTCCGCCCGAGCAGGTCGACGCGATCATCGCGCGCGCGGAGGCGGAGGGGAAGTTCGCCCGCAAGTTCCAGACCAAGGGCGCCAGCCACACCTCGCAGATGGATCCGCTGCTCGGCGAGCTGGCGGCGGAACTGCAGGGGATCGAACCGCACCCGCTCACCCTCGGTTACTTCTCGACCGTGCATGAAGGCTCCTACATCCGCCCTGGCGGCGAACCGATCCATGACGTGGATTACTGGAAGAAGGGCCTGCGGCACAGCGTCTACTTCACCCACGGCATCCGTAACGCCGTCGACAACGGGCACACGACTTTCCTTGAGCTGGCGCCCAATCCGGTCGCGCTGATGCAGGTCGGCTTGACCACCGCCGACGCGGGGCTGTACGACGCGCAGCTGATCGCGACACTGGCGCGCAAGCAGGACGAGGTCGACTCGATGACCACGGCCATGGCCCAGCTGTTCGTGTACGGCCACGACCTCGACTTCCGCACCCTGTTCGACAAGGGTGAATACGCCGACATCCCGCCGACCCGCTTCCGCCGCAAGCCGCACTGGCTCGACGTCCGGTTCACCGGGGATGCCTCGGTGATGATGCCGGGCAACCACGTCGCGACGCCCGACGGCAGGCACGTATGGGAGTTCGTCCCGAAGGGGCAGCCCGACCTGGCCGCCTTGGTGAAAGCAGCTGCGGCGCAGGTGCTTCCGGCATCCAAGCTCGTCGCCTCCGAGCAGCGAGCGGTACCCGGTGAGGGCTCGAGGCTGGTCACCACGCTGACCCGCCACCCCGGCGGCGCGAGCGTGCAGGTGCATGCGCGCATCGACGAATCGTACACCCTGGTCTACGACGCGGTGGTGAGCCGCGACGGTGCCACATCAGCGCTTCCTGCCGCGGTGGCGACGGGAGCAACTGTCGCTGAACAGGTTTCGGCTGCGCCGGCGCTCGAGGAGGACGATGCCGAGATCCTGCAGGACAACCTCACGGCGGGCGCCGGTCTCGCGGCAGGTTTCGCGAAGTGGTCGGCGGACACCGGTGAGACCATCGGCCAGCGGCTGGGCGCGATCGTCGGCGGCGCAATGGGATACGAGCCCGAAGACCTGCCGTGGGAGGTGCCGCTGATCGAGCTCGGACTGGACTCGCTCATGGCGGTGCGGATCAAGAACCGGGTCGAGTACGACTTCGACCTGCCGCCGATCCAGTTGACCGCGGTGCGCGACGCCAACCTCTACAACGTGGAGAGCCTCATCCAGTACGCGATCGAGCATCGCGACGAGGTCGAGGACCTGGCCGAGCACCAGAAGACGCAGACGCCGGAGGAGATCGCCGC
>JBEVFK010000002.1:0-33715 GCA_040512325.1 Mycobacterium sp.
AATCACCTCAAGTCAGCGTCATCGGCGCGTACCGCCCACTGAGCGAAACGCTCGCCGTCCTCGCGTTGTTTCACGAAGTTGCGAACAACTCGCTCGATGTAGTCGCCGAGCTCCTCGCTGGTGACCTTGTGCTGACGCAATTTGCGACCGAAACCGCTGTCCAGGCCCAGGCTGCCGCCCAGATGCACCTGGAAACCCTCGACCTGGCCGCCGTTGCCGTCGTCGACCATCTGGCCCTTGAACCCGATATCGGCGATCTGGATCCGGGCGCATGAGTTCGGGCACCCGTTGATGTTCACCGTCACCGGTACGTCGAGCTGGGCATTGAGGTCTTCGAGGCGCTGCTCCAACTCGGGCACCAGCGTCTGGGACCGCTTGCGGGTCTCGGCGAAGCTCAGCTTGCAGAACTCGATGCCGGTGCAGGCCATCAGGTTGCGCCGCCAGTGCGACGGCTGCGACGGCAGGCCGAGCGCGTCGAGGCCGGCGCGCAGCTCGTCGAGCTTGTCGTCGGGCACGTCCAGGACGATCAGCTTCTGGTACGGCGTGAACCGGATCCGGTCGCTGCCGACCGATTCGGCCAGGTCAGCGACCTTGGTCAGGATGGTGCCCGACACCCGGCCGGCGATCGGGGCGACGCCGACGGCGTTGAGCCCGTTCTTGAGCTTCTGCACACCCACGTGGTCGATGGGGCGCGTCACCGGGGTGGGCGCCGGACCATCGATCAACGGACGCTTCAGATATTCGGTTTCGAGAACGCTCCTGAATTTCTCGATGCCCCAGTCCTTGATCAGGAACTTCAGGCGGGCCTTCGCGCGCAGCCGGCGGTAGCCGTAGTCGCGGAAGACGCTGACCACGCCTTCCCACACGTCGGGCACCTCGTCGAGGGGCACCCAGGCGCCGACCCGCTGACCGAGCATCGGGTTGGTGGACAGTCCGCCGCCGACCCACAGGTCGAAGCCGGGGCCGTGCTCGGGGTGCACCACACCGATGAAGGCGACGTCGTTGACCTCGTGCACCACGTCCTGCAGACCCGAGATCGCGGTCTTGAACTTGCGCGGCAGGTTCGAGTACTCGGGCTTGCCGATGTAGCGCTTGACGATCTCCTGGATCGCGGGGGTGCCGTCGATGACCTCATCGAGCGACTCGCCGGCCACCGGCGAGCCCAGCACGATGCGGGGGCAGTCGCCGCACGCCTCGGTGGTCTGCAGACCGACTTCGTCGAGGCGGCGCCAGATCTCCGGCATGTTCTCGACCTCGATCCAGTGGTACTGGACGTTCTGCCGGTCGGAGAGGTCGGCGGTGTCGCGGGCGAAGTCGGTGGAGATGCCGCCCAGGGTGCGTAGCGCGGCGGCGGTCAGGGCGCCGCCGTCACTGCGGACCCGCAGCATGAAGTACTCGTCTTCGAGCATGTCGGTGTTGTCGTCACCGGTCCAGGACCCGTCGTAGCCGGGCTTGCGCTGGGTGTAGAGGCCCCACCAGCGGAACCGGCCGCGCAGATCGCCCTTGTCGATGCTCTCGAAGCCGTTCTTGGCGTAGATGCTCTCGATGCGCTGACGGACGTTGAGCGGATTGTCGTCCTTCTTGGACTGCTCATTGGGGTTGAGCGGTTCGCGGTAGCCGAGCGCCCACTGGCCTTCACCTTTGGGACGCTTGACCGGACGGGTCTTGGGCTGAGTCATGATCGGGTGGTGCTCCTCGAATGGGAGCCGACGGTCGGAGTGCGCGTGCTCACCGGGGGCTGAACCGGTCAGCGCAAATCCGGCGGCCGGCTTTATGGATTGAGCGGGCGGGTCTCCGAAATCAACGCATCAAGGTAGACAGCAACAGCTACATACGCGCTGGAAATCCACATACCGCCGCGCGACCAGGGCAACCCGGGGCTGGGGGTGGCGTGCAGCGATCACCCGGCCATTCTGCCACGACTGGGCGCGGGCTCCCAACCTGGCCAGAGTTCTGCGCAGCGTGAGCGGAAATCAGGTGTCGTCGATTCTGGGAGACTGGAAGCCATGACGGCCGCTATCGCTTCCGGCGAGCTCCCCGACCTCGCGATGACGCGGGGTGGAGCGTTCGGTCTCTACATCCATGTGCCGTTCTGTGCCACCCGCTGCGGGTACTGCGATTTCAACACCTATACCCCCGGTGAACTGGGCGGGGCCACGCCCGAAGGGTGGCTGGCCGCGGTGCGCCAGGAGCTGGTGCTCGCGGCGGCGCGGCTGCCCGGCCCGGCAGTGGACACCGTATTCGTCGGTGGCGGCACCCCGTCGATGCTGGGTCACAGCGGATTGGCCGCGGTGCTCGACGCCATTCGGGACACCTTCGTGCTGGCTCCGGGCGCCGAGATCACCACCGAATCCAATCCGGAGTCCACCTCGCCGGAGTTCTTCGCCGAGATCCGCGCCGCCGGCTACACCCGGGTGTCGCTGGGCATGCAATCGGCGGCGGCGCACGTCTTGCGGCTCCTGGATCGCACCCATTCGCCGGGCCGGGCGGTGGCGGCTGCCGGTGAAGCGCAGGCGGCCGGCTTCGAGCACGTCAATCTCGATCTCATCTACGGCACGCCGGGGGAGTCCGACGACGACCTGCGCCGCTCGGTGGACGCGGTGCTCAGTTCCGGTGCCGACCATCTCTCGGCGTACGCGCTGGTGGTGGAGGACGGCACCGCGCTGGCCCGCCGCGTGCGCCGCGGCGAGATGGCGGCCGTCGACGACGACGTGCTGGCGTCCCGGTATGAGCTGCTCGACGGGCTGGTCACCGATGCCGGGTTCGGCTGGTACGAGGTGTCGAACTGGAGTCGTCCCGGCGGGGAGTGCCGACACAATCAGGGCTATTGGGGCGGCGGGCAGTGGTGGGGCGCCGGTCCGGGTGCGCACGGCTTTGTGGGGCAGACCCGATGGTGGAATGTCAAGCACCCCAACGCTTATGCGCTGCAGCTCGGCCAGGGGCAGCTGCCGGTGGCCGATTTCGAGACCCTCTCCGACAACGACCGGCACGTCGAAACCGTGCTGTTGGGGATTCGCTTGCGCGACGGTCTCCCCGTGGCGGAGCTGACGGCCGGCGAGTTGGCGCGCGCCGAGGCCGCAGTCGCCGAGGGACTGCTGGATCGGGTGGGCGAGCGTCTGGTGCTGACCGACCACGGCCGCTTACTGGCCGACGGCATCGTCCGCGACATTCTGGAGTGATTTGTGGAGTTTCAGCGGCGGTGGCCGCCGCTGAAACTCCACAAATCGCACGTTTTCACCGTTGCGAGGCAGGCCGGATGATGATCTCGTTGACGTCGATGTCCGCGGCGGTGCCCACGGCGTAGGCCACGGCATCGGCGATCGCCTCGGGGGCGATGGCATGACGCCGGTACTCGACCATTGCCTCGCGGGCCAGCGGGTCACTGATGGTGCTCGCCAGCTCGCTCTCCACGACGCCGGGGGAGACGGTGGTGACCCGCAGCCACGACGGCGACTCCAGCCGCAGCCCCTCGGTGATCGCCCACGCCGCGAACTTGGTGCCCGAATAGACCGCCGACGTGGGCACCACCTCATGCGCCCCGACGGACGCGACAGTCACCAGCTGCCCACCAACTTGGCGGCCGAAGTGCGGCAGCGCGGCGGCGATGCCGTGCAACAGACCGCGGATGTTGACGTCGATCATCTGGTTCCACTCGTCCACCAGGCCGGCGTCCAGCCGCGACAACGGCATCACCCCGGCGTTGGCCACCAGCACATCGAGGCGGCCGTGCCGGTGCACCACGTCGTCGACGGCGGATTGCACGGCAGCCCGGTCGGTGACGTCCAATTCACAGGGCTCGATCCCGTCGACCTCATCGGCCAGATCGTGCAGTCGGTCGGCGCGGCGGGCGGCGGCGATCACCGTCAGCCCGTCGGCGGCCAGCCGGGCGGCAATGGCCCGTCCGATTCCACTGCTCGCGCCGGTCACCATCACAACTTTGTGTTTCGTCATGCCACCACTGTCGGTCCGGTGCCCACCGCCGGACCAGGACGCAGCCTTCCTGGGTGCAGCAGACCCAGGCCGGCGCCGCCGCGGCTCGTTATTGTGGCGGGCATGGGCAATGACCTCGGTGATTACCTGCGGGGACGGCGCGCGCAGCTGACCCCCGGTGAGGTCGACCTGCCGAGTATCGGGCAGCGACGGGTGACCGGGCTGCGACGCGAAGAGGTCGCGTTGCTCGCCGGCCTCAGCGTGGATTACTACACCCGGCTGGAGCAGGGTCGGGAACGTAGGCCGTCGCCCCAGGTGGTGGACGCGCTGGCCGCCGCGCTGCGCCTGCCGGACGACGCCCGTCACCATCTGTTCCGGCTGGCGGCGCTGAGCCCGCGGGACCACGGCACCGTCAACCTCCGCGTCGATCCCGCGCTGCTCGAGCTGATGAGTATGTGGCCGCACAATCCGGCGCTCGTCTACAGCCGGGCGTATGACGTGCTGGCCGCCAACTCGATCGCCGACGCCCTGTTCGGGCAGTGGCAGCACTCCAAGAATCTGATGCATGTGGTGTTCACCGAGCCGGACGCCCGCAGCTTCTACGCGGACTGGCCCGCGGTGGCCAAGGATGCGGTGGCCGGCTTTCGGCTCGGCTACGGCCAGGCGCCCGGCGACCCGCGGACCCGCCAGGTACTCGGGGAGCTGCTGCGGGCCAGCGCAGATTTCGCCGAGCTGTGGAGTCACCACGAGGCGCGCGGCAAGTCCGCGCAGAGCAAGAATTTCCGTCACCCCGACGTCGGTGCGATGACGTTGACCATGCAGGCCTTCGACGTCCGGTCCAGCCCCGGCCAGGAGCTGGTGGTGTATCACGCCGAAGCCGGTTCCTCGAGCGCCGAGGCACTGGCGCTGCTGGGTTCGCTGGCCGCGCGCCTGCCTGGCTAGGCCGATCTCACACCCAGGTAGAAGACCTGTGAAGAAGCTGGGTGTGCCAAACTTGGGCCCATGCGCGTCTACTTAGGCAAGGCTATCCACGCTATGGGGCCGTGGGGATCTGCCTGACGTGACGCACACTATTTCGTCGAACGCCTTTTCTTCGGACGAGCCCCGCCCGGCCCCCGAACCCATCGCCATCGTCGGCATCGGGTGCCGCCTGGCAGGCAGTGTGACCACCCCCGCGGAGTTCTGGACCTTCCTGCTGGAGGGACGCAGTGCGGTGACGGAAGTACCCGCCGAGCGCTGGGAGCCCTACCTGCGGCGGGATCCGCGCAATGCCGCGATCTTGAAGCACACCACGCCCTGGGGCTCGTTCCTGGACAACCTGCCCGCCTTCGACGCCGAGTTCTTCGGGGTGTCGCCCCGCGAGGCCGAGTTGATGGACCCGCAGCAACGGTTGGCCGTCGAAGTCTGTTGGGAGGCACTCGAACACGCGGGGGTGCCACCGCGCTCGGTGGCCGGCAGCGACACCGCGGTGCTGATGGGGGTCAACTCCGACGACTACGGCAAACTCCTCATGGAGGACCTGCCCGGCATCGAGGCGTGGACCGGCATCGGCACCTCGCTGTGCGGTGTCGCCAACCGGGTATCGCACCTGCTCGACCTGCGGGGCCCGAGCGTCGCCCTCGATGCGGCGTGCGCGGCCTCCCTGGTCGCCGTGCACCAGGCCTGCCAACTGCTGCGTGACGGGGAAACCTCGCTCGCACTCGCCGGTGGCGTGAGTGCGCTGATCGGTCCCGGCCTGACCCGCGTGCTCGACGTCGCGGGGGCCACTGCGCCGGACGGCCGCTGCAAGACCTTTGACGCCGCCGCCGACGGGTACGGCCGCGGTGAGGGCGCCGCCGCCGTGGTACTCAAGCGCCTCGCCGATGCCCACCGGGACGGTGATCGGGTGCTGGCCGTCGTCCGCGGCGGTGCGGTCGCTCAGGACGGCCGCACGGTCGGCATCATGTCGCCCAACGGTGCCGCGCAAGCGGAGATGTTCCGGCGGGCTTGCCGAGCGGCGCACGTGCCGCCGGGCAGCGTCGACTTCATCGAGGCACACGGCACCGGCACTCCCACCGGTGATCCCGTGGAACTCACCGCGCTCGCCGAGGTCTACGGCGCGGAGCGTCCGCCCGAAAAGCCCTGTGCTGTCGGATCGGTCAAGCCCAACACCGGCCATCTCGAAGGGGGCGCGGGTGTTGTCGGCCTGATCAAGGCGGTGCTGGCCCTGCACCACGAGGCCATCCCGCCCACCGCTGGCGTGCGCACCCTCACCCCGGCGGTGGACTGGCCCAACAGCGGTTTGCGCGTGCCCATCGCGGTGGAACCGTGGGCGCGACGCGACGACGCGCCCCGGCGGGCCGCGGTCTGCAGCTACGGCTACGGCGGCACCATCGCCCACGTGCTGCTCGAAGAAGCGCCGCAGGCCGCACCTGCCGCACCGCCGAAAGACGTTGCGTCGAGCATTGTTCCGCTATCCGGACGTTCGCAGTCGAGGCTGGCCCGGCAGGCCGAAACCTTGGCGACGCACCTGCGCGAAAGCGACCATGCCCTCGACGGGGTGGCATTGACCGAGGTGGCGCAGACCCTGTGGACGCGGCGCTCCCACGAACCCACCAGGGCCGCGGTGGTGTTCGACAGTGGTGACGATCTGCTGGCGGGTCTGGATGCCGTCGCTGTCGGCCGGCGCGATCCCCTGGTGGTCACCGGAACCGTGATCCCCCGCGCCGAACATGGTGCGGTCTGGGTGTTCTCCGGACACGGATCACACTGGGCGGGAATGGGTTCCGAGCTCCTGTCCGCCGAGCCGCGATTCGCCGAGATCGTCGACGCCGTCGATCCGGTATTCCGGGCAGAGTTGGGCTTCTCGCCACGGCAGGCCTTGAACACCGGCGACCTCGGTGGCACCGACCGGGTGCAGGCCCTGACGTTCGCCGTGCAGGTCGGACTGGCCGCGGTGTTGCGCGGGCGGGGCGTGGAACCGGCGGCGGTGATCGGACACTCCGTCGGTGAAGTCGCGGCCTGTGTGGTGTCCGGGGTGCTGTCCCTGGGCGAGGGCGCCGCGGTCGCGTGTTACCGGGCCCGCGGGTTCCGGTCGGTGATGGGCCGGGGCGCCATGGCGTTGGTGCGCCTGCCGTTCGACGAGGCCGAACAGCGGCTGCTCGGCCACGCTGACGTGGTGGCGGCCATCAGTTCGTCGCCGGAATCGACGGTGATCTCCGGTGCCGCCGACGCCGTGGCGCGCATCAGCGCGCAGCTCAGCGGGCAGGGTGTGCCGGTGCGGCGCGTCGCCACCGATGTGGCCTTCCACAGCCCGGCCATGGACGCGCTGACCGGCGAATTGGCCCGTCTGACAGCAGGATTGCCGACGTCTCGGGATGCGGGGGTCCCGCTCTACACCACCGCGCTCGCCGATCCACGGTCCACGGCGCGCCGCGATCCGGACTACTGGGTGGCCAACCTGCGTGGCCGGGTCCGCTTCGCCGAAGCCGTGACGGCCGCTGCCGAGGACGGTCACCGGTTGTTCCTCGAGGTGTCGGCGCATCCGGTGGTGTCCCACTCCATCGTCGAGACGCTGGCACAACTGGGTATCGACGAGCCCGCCGTGATTCCGGTGCTGCGCCGCGACCAGTCGCAGTCCCGCGCGGTGTCCACGGCGGTGGCCGCGCTGTACTGCCACGGGGCACCGGTCCGCACACCTGCCCTGGCGTGGGCCCCTGACCTGCCGGGCACCCAATGGCAGCACCGCAATTTCTGGCGCACCCCGACGCCGCCCCCGGGTGGGCGCGGTGTGCACGACGTCGACTGCCACACCCTGCTCGGCGGAGGCCTGGATGTCACCGGCGCCGTGCCGGCCCGGGTGTGGCAGAGCCGCGTCGATATGGACACCCGCCCCTATCCCGGCAACCATCCGGTGCAGGGTACCGAGATCGTCCCTGCCGCAGTTCTTTTGAACACCTTCCTGACGGCCGCCGGCACGGGGTTGGTCGACGTGCGGTTGCGCACCCCGGTGGCCCCGGGACGGGCCAGGGATGTGCAGGTGGTGCTGCAGGACCGCGCGCTGAGTCTGTCGACCCGCCTGGTGGATTCGGCCGACGACGAGGGCGGCTGGCTGACGCACTGCACCGCCGCCGGCGCCACCGATCACGCCGACGAGCTCGGCGCCGCGGCACCGAAGTGCCCCGAATCACTGCCCCCCAACCACGTGGTCTACACCCTGGCCGCCCTCGGTGTCGCCGAGATGGGATTCGGCTGGGAGGTCCTCGATCTGCGTCGCGGCGAGGGTGAGCTGCTGGCCCGGGTGGCCGCCGAAGCCGACGGGTCGGTGCCGACGAGCTGGGCCGGACTGTTGGACGCCGCGACGTCGGCGGCCTCGACGGTGTTCGACGGACCGCCGCGGTTGCGGATGCCTGCACGCATCGACCGGGTGCGTGTGCAGGGTGAGCCGCCGGCCGTCGGACTGATCCATGTGTGCCGCCGGCCAGGGACCACCACCACCGATGTGACGATCTCCGATGCCGCAGGCGTGGTGTTGGTGGTGCTCGACGGCATGGGATTCGAGGAACTCGAGAACCCCTCCGGCAGCAGCAATTCCAGGATTCTGCACGATCTGGTGTGGCATCCCGCACCGTTCCTCGAGGGTGCGCGACCCGACGAAATGGCACTGGTGGGTGGCGACGCGGAGACGCTCGCCGTGGTGGAGCGGGACCTGGCGACAGCGCACGTGCCCTACCGGGTGTTCGCCGAACCCGAACACCTGCCCACCGACCTCGGCCGCGGCGCCGTGGTGCTGGTGCTGCCCCGCAGCGACGACACCGCCGAGGCCGCGGTCGATCTGGCGCGCCGGAGTTTGACCGGGATGCATGTGGTCGGCAGCCAGGCACGATTGTGGGTACTGACGCAGGGGGTGCACGAGGGCCACAACGTGGGCCGGGCTCCGCTCTGGGGCTTGGCGCGGGTGGCCGCCGCCGAACATCCCAGGGTGTGGGGCGGTGTGCTCGACGTGGCTGGTCCGCGAATTCCGCTGGGCGCCTTGGCTTCACTGCACGGACATGGTGTGGTGGTGGTGCGCGACGGCACCGCGTACACCGCGCGGCTACAGCATGCGGTGCCGGGGGCGGGGGAGCCGATGACCTGCTCGCCGGGCGGGACCTATGTGATCACCGGCGGCACCGGGGTGCTCGGGCTGCGGTTGGCGCAGCGGCTCGCCGATCTCGGGGCGCGCCGGCTGGTGCTGCTGTCGCGGTCCGGTCTGCCCGAGCGGGCGGCGTGGTCACCGGACACCGAGGCCGTGCAGGTGGTGTCCGCGCTCGAGGACCGCGGGGTGTCCGTGCGGGTCGCGGCCGTCGACATCGGTGCGCCCGGCGCGGCTGCGGCGCTGCGCGCGGTGCTGCGGGACCTGCCGCCGGTGCGCGGGGTGATTCACGCCGCCGGGGTGGAAGCCGGTGCCTTGCTGGTGGACACCACTGCCGAGGACATCGCCGCGACCATGCGGCCGAAAGCCGACGGTGCCGACGCCTTGGGCGAGGTGTTCCCACCCGGGCAACTGGACTGGATGGTGCTGTTCTCGTCGTGCGGCTATCTCGCCGGGTTCCCCGGCCAGGGCGCCTACGCGTGCGCGAACGCCTACCTCGATGCCTTCGCCCGACATCGGCGCAACCTCGGTGATCGCACCACCAGTGTGGCGTGGACGGCGTGGCGAGGCCTGGGCATGGGGTCGACGTCGGGGTTCGTCGCGGCTCAACTCGAGGCGCTCGGCATGGCCACCGTCGGCGCCGACGATGCGATGGGCGCCCTGGACTCGGCGGTGCGCGCCGACCGCGCGCACATCGTGGTGCTGCCGGTGCTGCCTGCGGCCGCGTCGGTGCCGATCCTCGCCGATATCGCCCCCACTGCCGCAATCGAATCCGATCCGGTGACCGCAGCCGGGCCGGTCGGTCCTGGTGACGTCGACACCGCGGTGTGGGCGGCGCAGCAGGTGCTCGCGGCCGTCGCCGCCGAGCTGGGACTGCCCGCCGACGGAGTGGATCCCCGTCTACCGCTGGTCGAGATCGGGGTGGACTCCATCATGACCGTCGCGGTGCGTCGCCAGCTGGAGAAACAGACCGGTCTGGCGCTGCCGCCCACGCTGTTGTGGGAGCATCCCACGGCGGCCGCGGTGACCGCCCGCATCGTCGAACTGCTCGACAACCAAGCCGTCGAGTCCGTTGCCGCCCCGGCGGTCCCGGACGTCAAGGAGCCGGCCGAGGTCTCCTGACTGCAGAGCCGATCGTCCCCGGGCAGGACCAAGGGCGGAAGTGCCCACCTCCGCGCGACTTTCGCGCGGCACGCGCCCGACCCACCGATGTTGTCGCTAGTTGTCGCGCAGAGGCGGGCACAAGCACATCGGTCCCGACGCGCCTGTCGGGACATAGTGCCCCTCAGGCTGTCAGCTGCGCGATCAACGTCGGTTTGTCCACCTTGCCGACGGCGGTCTTCGGCAGTGACGGCAATGCAACCAGCACGTCCGGCCGCGAATGCGCGGACACCCCACGCTCGTCGAGATAGGCGTTCAGCTCGACGAGGCTGATCGGGGCGCCACTGAAAACCACAGCCGCACAGATCTTTTCACTGAGATATTCGTCGGGAAGCGGCACGGCGGCGGCGAACACGATGCCCGGGTGGGTGTGCAGGTGGTCCTCGAGATCGGTCGCCGACACGGTCTCCCCGCCGCGGTGGATCACGTCCTTGATCCGTCCGGTGACCTCCACGTAGCCGGCCTTCGGACCGTCGGCGAAGATCCGCACCCGGTCGCCGGAACGGTAGAAGCCGTCCGGGGTGAAGGAGCGGGCGTTGGCCTCGTCGGCCCGGTAGTAGCCGTTGAGGGTGTAGGGACCGCGGACCAGCAGTTCGCCTTCTTCGCCGGGGGCCACCTCGGCGCCACTCTCGTCGACCACCTTCATCTCATCCAGCGGCGACATCGGCCGGCCCTGGGTGTGCACCACCACCTCGACCGGATCGCCGATGCGCGTGAAGTTCAGCATGCCTTCGGCCATCCCGAAGATCTGCGACAGACCAGGGGTGAGGCCGTCGAGAATGAACTGTGCATCCTCGGCGCTCATCCGGGAGCCGCCCACCTGCACCGCGCGCAGCGTCGTCGGCAGCACCGGCTCCCACTCGCAGGCCTGGGTCCACACCTTGGCCAGCGCGTTCACCAGACCCGTCACGGTGATCTTGTACTTGTCGATCAGCGCGAACGCGGATTCGGGGCTGGGGTCGGTGGTGAACACGGTCTGGGCGCCGACGGTCATCGCGCCGAGCAGCCCCGGGCAGGCCAGCGGGAAATTGTGGCCGGCGGGCAGCACCACCAGATAGGTGTCGTCGGCCGTCATGTCGTAGGACTGCGCGCTGGCCACCGCGGTGTAGAGGTAATCGTCGTGGGTGCGGGCGATCAACTTGGGCAGGCCGGTGGTGCCACCCGAGACGAGCAGCAGTGCAGGCAAGGCCGGGTCGACGGGCGCGCGCTCCGGAGCCGGGGGGCCGCTGAAGTCCCGCAGCGACGACCAGGAGATGAACTCGCCTGCGTCGCCGTCGACGATCACCTGGCGCAGGCCGGGATGCTCGTCACGCAGGGCCGCGGCCATCGCGCGGTAGTCGAATCCGCCGGCGGCGTCGGGAATCACCAAACCCACGGCGCCGCTGACCGCCGCGAAATGACCCATCTCGGCGGCGCGATGCCCCGGCAGACACATCACCGGAACCACTCCCGCGCGCAACAGACCGAACAGCGCAAGCGCGAACTGGCACGTATTGGGGAATTGCAGCAACATCCGGTCACCGGGCACCACCCCCAGCTCGGCAAGCCCGCCGGCGATACGGGCTGCCGCGGCATCGAGCTCGGCGAAGGTGTAGCTGCGCTCGGCGTCGACGATCGCGGTGCGGTGCGGCCACGAGGTGGCGCCATCGCGCAGGATCGAATCCAGTGGTCTACCGGCCCAGTGCCCGGTCCGGCGGTACTGCGCGGCGCGGTCGGCGGCGAAAGGCACGAATCCGTCGAGAAGGTCCGCGTGGTGATCGGTTTGCTGGCGCTCGAATCCCGTGCTCATCGCTCGGTTTAGGTCCCTCTGGTAGGAGTTTTCGGTGTTCCGGATATAGGGTAGCCTTCCTCGAAGTTAGGGCAGCCTTTACTAATGCGGAGGTATCAGAAGTGGGTGTTGCTGCGACGAGTGCAGGCACCGTCCGCGATGAGGTGGCCGAACTCCTCGGTGTCCACCCCGACGCTCTCGATCCGCAAGCCGATCTGATCGCCTCCGGCCTCGATTCCATCCGCATGATGGCGTTGTCCGGACGCTGGCGCAAGCAGGGCATCGACGTCGGATTCGCGGCACTGGCCGCCACCCCCACCGTCGCGGCATGGACGGATCTCCTGGCAGAACGGGCCGCTCCGGCAGCCGCAGCCCAGGCTGACGCACCCTCGCCGGAACCCGATGCCGTCGATCCCAGCGAACCCTTCCCGCTCGCGCCCATCCAGCACGCGCTGTGGGTCGGCCGCAACACCGATCAGGAACTCGGCGGCGTGGCCGCACACCTCTATGTCGAATTCGACGGCGAAGGGGTCGATCCCGAGCGCTTGCAGTCCGCTGCCGCCGCCCTGTCGGCCCGCCATCCCATGTTGCGGGTGGAGATCCTGCCCGACGGCACCCAACGCATCACCGACCGCGCACTGCAGGTCAAGGTGCTGGATCTGCGTGACCTCGACGTCGCGGAGGCCGACGCGCAACTACTCGTCACGCGCGAGCAGAAGAGCCATCAGATCCTCGACGGCGAGGTCCTCGAACTCGCCCTGACGCTGCTGCCGGACGGGCGCACCCGCGTGCACGTCGACCTCGACATGCAGGCCGCCGACGCGGTGAGCTACCGCAACTTCATGGCCGATCTCGCCGTCCTCTACCAGGGCGAGCACCTGCCGGAACTCGGCTACACCTACCGCCAGTACCGTGCCGCGCTCACCGCCGCCCACCCGGAACCCACCGCGGAAGACCGGCAGTGGTGGACCGAACGCATTCCCGAGCTGCCCGAGCCGCCGGCGCCCCCGCTGGTGCCGCGTTCCGAGCAGACCAACCCGCGACGCAACACGCGGCGCCACCACTTCTTCGATGCCGCCGCCAAGGACTCGCTGTTCGCCGCCGCGCAACGCCGCGGTATCACCCCGGCCATGGCCGTCGCCGCGTCCTATGCCGGAGTGCTGCGCCGGTGGTCCACCAACTCGCGGTTCCTGCTCAACCTGCCGATGTTCGGCCGTGAGCCGTTCCACGCCGACGTCGACAAGCTGGTCGGCGACTTCACCTCGTCGCTGATGCTCGACATCGACCTCACCGACACCGCAACCGCCGCCGAACGTGCCCAGGCAGTCCAGGACACTCTGCACACCACCGCTCGCCACGCCGGCTACTCGGGGTTGTCGGTGCTGCGCGACCTCACCCGGCACCGCGGCACCCAGGTGCTGGCGCCGTTTGTGTTCACCAGCGCGCTCGGTCTCGGTGACCTCTTCGCCGGTGCAGTCACCGAACAGTTCGGCGCGCCGGTATGGCATATCTCGCAAGGGCCGCAGGTCCTGCTGGATGCGCAGATCACCCCCTTCGACGGTGGCCTCTTGCTGAACTGGGACGTCCGCGAAGAAGCGTTCCGCCCCGGGGTGATCGACGCGATGTTCGCCTACCACCTGGCCGAGCTGAACCGGTTGGCCTCCGACGACGACGAGTGGGACGCACCGGATCCGCCGGCGGTGCACGATGGCCAGCAGCACATCCGCGACTCCCTGAACGGCCTGACGGTCGCGCCCAGCGGAGATGCGTTGCACGACGGCTTCTTCCGGGCCGCGGCTGCCCGACCCGAGGCGCCCGCGGTGCTCAGCAGCCTCGGCGATTTCAGCTACGCCCAGCTCCGTGAGCAGGCGCTGGCGGTGTGTGCGACGCTGCGCCACCGCGGTGTCACCCCCGGGGACGTGGTTGCGGTTATGGGTCCCAAGACCGCCGAACAGATCCCGGCACTACTGGGCATCCACGCCGCGGGCGCGGTGTACCTGCCCATCGGTGTCGATCAGCCCGCCGACCGCGCCACCCGCATCCTGCAGACCGCCGGCGTGCATTCGGCGCTGGTGTGCGGCCACCGGCTCGAATCGCTGCCCGTCCCGGCGCTCACCGTGGCCGACGCCATCCAGGAAGGTCTGCCACTGGCCGCCGGAACCGAACCGGCCCGTGTCGATCCGGAGGAACTGGCGTACGTCCTGTTCACCTCGGGATCCACCGGCGAACCCAAGGGCGTCGAGGTCACCCACGACGCCGCGATGAACACCGTCGAGTTCATCAACCGTTATTTCCAGATCGGCGCGAAAGACCGGTGCCTGGCGTTGTCGACGCTCGAAGGTGATCTGTCGGTGCTCGATGTCTTCGGCATGCTGCGTGCCGGTGCCTCGATCGTGGTGGTCGACGAGGACGACCGTCGCGATCCGGACACCTGGGCGCGGCTGATCGACGAACACCAGGTCACCGTGCTGCACTTCATGCCCGGCTGGCTCGAGATGCTGGTCTCTGTGGGTCGCGGCAAGCTGCGGTCGGTGCGGGTGGTGCCCACCGGCGGCGACTGGGTGCGCCCGGAACTGATCCGCGCGCTGCGGGCCGAATCGCCCGCCGTCCGCGCCGCGGGCCTGGGCGGTGCCACCGAAACCGCCACGCACAACACCATCTGCGAACCCGGCGAGCTGCCGTTGCACTGGGCCTCGATCCCACTCGGACGGCCCATTCCGAACAACGCCTGCCGGGTGGTCGCCGCCGACGGAACCGATTGTCCCGATTGGGTTCCCGGCGAATTCTGGGTGTCGGGGCGGGGGCTCGCCCGCGGATACCGCGGCCGGCCGGACCTGACCGCGGAACGATTCGTCCAACACGACGGCCGCACCTGGTACCGCACCGGCGATCTCGTGCGGTACCTGCCCAACGGCTCGGTGGAGTTCGTCGGCCGCCTCGATCACCGCGTGAAGATCAGTGGGTACCGCATCGAACTCGGGGAAGTCGAAGGCGCGTTCAACCGGATCCAAGGGGTCGACGGTGCGGTGGCCGCCGTGCTGCCGGTGCCGGGCGACCGCACCGGCCAGCAGCAACTGGCCGCGATCGTGCGCGTACTCGACCCCACCCTGACCGCGGAGCGGATCAGCCGAGCCATGGCGGGATTCGTTCCCCCACATATGATTCCGAGCCAGATCATGGTGGTGGACAGTATTCCGTTCACTGTCGGCGGCAAGATCGACCGCCCGTCGGTCGCGGCGCTCCTCGAGCGCCGGCTGGCCGAGCAGTCCACCGAAGAGGCCCCGGCCGCCACCGCCCCGGCCACGACGCTGCAGCGAGCGCTCACCCGCATCGTGGCCGAGGTACTCGAGCGCGACACCGTGGGAATCGACCAGGACTTCTTCGCCCTCGGTGGCGACTCTGTGCTGGCCACCCAGACGGTCGCCCGGATCCGGGACTGGCTCGACGCGCCGAACGTGGCCGTCACGGATATCTTCGCCGCCCGCACGGTCGAGAAGCTGGCTCAGCTGCTCGTCGCGCACGAGGACGACAGCCGCCGCCTCGACGGGGTAGCCGAGCTGTACCTCGAGGTCAGCGATATGGACAGCGCCGACGTGCTGACGGCACTCGACTCGTCGTCGGCGTCTTGATGCCGCAGCAACTCGACATCAAACCGTGGATCAAGCGGTTTCCCGGCGGTTCCGACGGTGCCATCTCCCAATCTGCCATCGTGGTGTTCCCGCACGCCGGCGGTGCCGCCGCCGCCTACCGGGGGTTCGCCACCGCCCTCGCCGGCCAGGGCACGGACGCCTACATCGTGCAGTACCCGCAGCGCGCCGACCGGCTGACACATCCGGCCACCGAGTCGCTCGAAGAGCTCGCCGCCGAACTGTTCGCCGCCGGTCAGTGGAGCCAGGCGGGACCGCTACGACTGTTCGGTCACTGCATGGGTGCGCTGGTGGCCTTCGAATTCGCCCGCATCGCCGATGAGCGCGGAGTCCCGGTTCAGCACCTGTGGGCCTCTGCCAGTCAGGCCCCCGGCGCGGTCGCTGCCTCTCCCCGCGTGCCGACCACCGACCGCGAACTGCTCGCCGACATGGTCGACCTCGGCGGCACCGACCCGCGACTGCTGGCCGACGCAGACTTCATCGACATGCTGTTGCCGTCGGTCCGGGCCGATTACCGCGCCTGGAACCGGTATTCACGCGACGCCGACGAGCAGATCAGCGCCGACATCCATGCGATCGGCGGCGAGCACGACCGCCGGGTGTCGCGAGACTCCCTGCAGGAGTGGCAAAGCCACACCCGCGGCCAGTTCGCCTTCGAAATCTTCGAGGGCGGCCACTTCTACCTCAACGACCACCTCGACACCCTCGCCCGGCAGGTGAATGCCTGATGGCCGGCCACTCTTCCCACGATGGGGACCCCGTCGTGATCGTGGGGATGGCGCTGGAGGCCCCCGGTGGTGTCGACTCCGCGGACAGCTACTGGTCGTTGTTGTCCGATCAGCGAGAAGCGTTGGGGCCGTTCCCCACCGACCGCGGCTGGTCCCTACGCGACCTGTTCGATGGGCGCGAAGGTTTCAAACGCATCCACAACCTCGGCGGATTCCTCTCTGAGGCAGCGACCTTCGATCCCGAGTTCTTCGGTATCTCACCGCGCGAGGCGGTCGCGATGGACCCGCAGCAGCGGGTCGCACTGCGGCTGGCCTGGCGCGCGCTGGAGAACAGCGGGATCAACCCCGACGACCTCGCCGGGCACGATGCCGGCTGCTACGTCGGCGCGTCGGCCCTGGAGTACGGACCGGCGCTGGCGGAGTTCTCCGATCACAGTGGGCATCTGATCACCGGCACTTCCCTGGGCGTGATCTCGGGGCGCATCGCCTACACCCTCGATCTGGCCGGACCGGCACTGACCATCGACACCTCGTGCTCGTCGGCGCTGTCGGCGTTCCACACCGCGGTGCAGGCGTTGCACTCCGGTGACTGCGATATCGCCCTCACCGGGGGAGTCGCCGTGATGGGCACCCCGGGCTACTTTGTCGAATTCGCCAAGCAGCACGCCCTGTCCGACGACGGGCACTGCCGCGCCTACAGCGCCCACGCCAGCGGGACGGTGTGGGCCGAAGGCGCCGCGATGTTCGTGTTGCAGCGTCGCTCCCGGGCGCTGGCCGACGGCCGCGTGGTCCTCGCCGAGGTGCGGGCCACCGGGGTCAACCAGGATGGCCGCACCGCCGGTCTCACCGCTCCCAGCGAGACCGCGCAGACGCGGTTGTTCCGCCGCACCCTCGAGCGCGCCGGTGTGCAGCCCCATGAGGTCGGAATGATCGAGGGGCACGGCACCGGCACCCGGCTCGGTGATCGCGCCGAGTTGCAGTCCCTGGCCCAGACCTACGGTGCGACGACACCGGGACGGGGTGCGCTGCTGGGGTCGGTGAAGTCCAACATCGGCCATACCCAGGCCGCCGCCGGTGCTCTCGGACTGGTGAAGGTGCTCGTCGCCGCCGAGCGCGCCACCGTGCCACCCACCCTGCACACCGATGAGCCCAGCCGCGAAATCGAGTGGGACAGCCAGGGTCTGCGGTTGGCCGAGAAACTGACGCCCTGGCCGGCCCGCGACGGGCGCCGCACCGCGGCGGTCTCCGCGTTCGGAATGAGTGGCACCAACACCCACGTCATCGTGTCGATGCCCGAGACCGCACCGCACGACGTGCCGGGACCCGGGGTCGCCTGATGCCCGAGCCACGGTTGCCCGACGGGCGGATCCCGGTCCTGCTCAGCGCCCACGGCGAGGACCTCCTGCGTGCCGACGCGCGGGCGCTGCTGCACTACCTCGACACCGTCGGGGCCACCGCGCCTGACGTCGCGGCGGTGGCCTCCCACCTATCGCGGACCCGGCGGGTCCGCAAGCACCGCACCGTGATTCGGGCCACCGGCGTCGACGAACTGGCCGTAGGCCTGCGTGCGGTGGCGGCGGGGCAGGACCATCCGCTGGTGACGACCTCGGCCCGCGGTGCCACCGCGCGGATCGCGTTCGTGTTTCCCGGCCAGGGCGGTCAGACGCCCGGCATGGGTGCCCAGCCCTACACACTGTTGCCCGCCTACCGTGCCGCGGTGGACAAGTGCGCCGCGGCGTTCGTCGCGTCAGGTCTGCCCGCACCGGTGGACTACCTACTGACCGCCGTCGACCCGGATATGTTCTCCGAGATCGAGATCCAGGGCGCGCAGTTCACCCACGCCGTCGCGGTGGCCGCCGTCTGGCGGTCCCACGGCATCGTGCCGGACCTCACCGTCGGCCACAGCCTGGGTGAGGTGGCCGCGGCCTACCTCGCGGACACGATGAGCCTCGCCGAGGCCGTCGCCGTGCTCGCTGCCCGAGCCGGGGTGGTCGAGCTGTTGCCCGGCGACTACGCGGTGGCGGCGCTGGGCATCACCGCCGACTCCGCCCGGGAGCTGATCGCCGATACCCCCGGCTGGCTGGAACTCTCGGTCATCAACACCACCGCGTCGGTGGCGGTGTCGGGGGAGCGGGCCGCAGTCAGTGCCGCGGTCGCGACGGTACGGACGCGGGGCCAGTTGGCGCGCGAGGTCACCGTCAACTTCCCGGTGCACACCAGCGTGCTGGACCCGCTGCGGGCCGGGGTGCAGCGCCGGCTGCCGGCGACGTCGTTCACGGAAAGCCCGGTGCAGTTCATCGGCTCGGTCACCGGAGACGTGGTGCCCGCCGGGACCGAATTCACCGACTACTGGTACCGAAACCTACGTAGCACGGTCCGGTTCGACCGGGCGGTGGACGCCGCGATCCGCTGCGGCGCCACCACTTTCGTGGAGATATCGACGCACCCGGCACTGCTGCACGCGGTACAGGACCGGGTGGATCAGGCTGACGCTGCGGCGGTACTGCTCGGCTCCGGGCTGCGCGACCAGCCGTTGACGCAGCAGCTGTCGGCCAACATCACTGCCGCCGCGGTGTCCGACCCGGGCTACCGCTGGCGCGATCACCTCGCCGAAACCGACACTGCCGTGCTGCGGAATTTTCCGAACGCGCCGATGCGGGCCACCCACATCTGGGCGCACCCCGAACCCCTGCCGCCGCGGGCCGGCGTCACGGTCGCCGCCGAGAACTGGTCGCTGACCCCGGTGCCGGTACCCACCGGGGTGCGCCGGGTCGCCGTGACGGCCCTTGGCGCCGACGGGCCGCTCACCGCCGGCCTCACCCAGACTTTCGACGCACATCCCGGCGCCGTACTCACCTCTCTCGCCGACGCCGATATGATCGTCGCGATCGCCCCGGAGTTCGACGATCCGAGTCCAGTACGATCCGCGCAGAGTCTCACCGCCGCAATCGGTTCCGGCCTCTTCGACTACCTCGGCACCGTCGGACCGGGCTGCCGCGACATCTGGCTGGTCACCGCAGGCGGCGAGCACGTCCACCCGGCCGACGCGCGGGCACTCCCCGCTCAAGCAGCGTTGGCCGCCATGCACCGCAGCCTCGGGTTCGAACACCCGGACCAGTCGTTCCACCACCTGGATCTGCCCGCGGAGCCCACCACCTGGGCGGCGGCCGCCGATACCCTGCTCGCCGGCGCAGGTGAACTCGCCCTGCGCGAATCAGCGACGCTGTACCGGCGGGAGCTGCACGCCGTCACCGAGGAGCGGCCGGCCTGGCCGCCGGCCGGCGGTGTCCTCGACAACGTGGTGATCACCGGTGGCGCAGGCGCGATCGGGATGCACTACGCCCGCTACGTCGCCGCCCACGGCGCCAAACGCATTGTGCTGCTGAGCCGCCGTAGCGCCGACCCGGCGTCGCTGGCCGACCTGACACACCGCCACCGAGTCGAGATCGTCTCGCCGCGGTGTGACATCACCGATCGTGCCCAGCTCGCCGCGGTGGCCGCCGAGTTCGCCGGCGCGGGCGCCTCCTTGCTGATTCACGCCGCCGGGACGGCGACCTGGGACACCCGAGCTCAACTCACCGCGGCCACGGTCGGCGAGACCTTCGCCGCCAAGATTGCCGGCCTGCTGGCGGTCGACGAACTCTGGCCGCTGCGCGAGGACGCCCGAATGGTGTTGTGCTCGTCGGTGATCGGAGTCTGGGGCGGACAGGGCACCGCCGCCTACGCCGGTGCCAACCGGATGCTCGACGTGACGGCCGCTCAGTTGCGTGCGCGAGGGCGCCGCTGTGTGTCGATCAGATGGGGACTGTGGCAGCACAGCGGCATTGTCGACGCGGCCGAGGCGGCCAGAGTCGAGCGCACCGGACTGCTGGCCATGGCACCGGAGCCGGCGATCGAGGCCGGCCTCTACGATCATGCGACCGACCCGCTGGTGTTCGACGCCGATCCGGACCGGCTGGCCCGCTTCCTGGGGACTGCGCGTGCCGCGCAGAACCCGGCCGTAGACGCCATCGCGGTACCGGCCGGGGGAGTAGCCCCTACCGACGTCGTCCGCACCGAACTGGCGGCCGTGCTCAACGTCACCGACGCGGCGACCCTGGATCTGGACGCCACCCTGTTCGACCTCGGGGTCGACTCACTGCTTGCGCTCGATCTACGCAAACGTATGAAACGGCGCACCGGCCACACCGTTCCGCTGGCCATCCTGCTAGGCGGAATCACCGGAAGCGAGCTGGTCGTCACGCTCGAGAACGCCGGTTCAGAGAACACAGAAGGTGGAATTCTCGCGTGACTGACATCCACACCGGAAGCCGGATCGACGACCAGCGTCTCGAGCTGTTGCGTCGTAAGCTGGAAGAACGCGGACTGCGGGCGGGCTCAGAGCCCGCCGCCGCCAGTGCCGCGGAGACGCTCTCCGAAGGCCAGCTGCGGATGTGGTTCGTGCACGCGGCCGACCCGAGCGGGGCACTGCTGAACGTGTGCCTGTCCTACCGGATCACCGGTGAGGTCGACGTCACCCGGCTGCACGGCGCCGTCGGTGCGGTCGCGCAGCGCCACAGCGTGTTACGCACCACCTACACCGCCGACGAGAACGGCGAACCACGCGCAGTCGTGCACTCCGACCTGCAGCCGGGCTGGGCCGAACACGACCTGTCCGATCTGGCCGAGCATGCGCGCAAGCTCCGGCTGGAAGTGCTGGCGCAGCGGGAATTCGCCGCACCGTTCGACCTGACCACCGATGCGCCGCTGCGCATCACGGTGGTCCGGACCTCCCCCGACGAGGTGGTGATGCTGTTGGTGGCCCACCACATCGCCTGGGATGACGGTTCCTGGGAGGTGTTCTTCGGCGACCTCACGAAGGCCTACACCGGCGAGGATCTCGGCACCGAACACCGTGTGACGAGCACCGAGGACCCGGCGGCAGTAGAAGCCGACGCCCGGTACTGGCGTCTGGTGATGGCCAATCTGCCCGAACCACTGGAACTTCCGGGCCCCTCAGGGTCCGCGGTGCCCACGAGCTGGCGATCGGCGCGGAGCAGTCTGAGGCTCACCAGTGCCACCGCACAGCAGGTCGCCGAGCTGGCCAGGACCAACAGCACCACACCCTATGCGGTGCTACTGGCCGTGTTCGGGACCCTGATCCATCGCTACACCCACGCCGACGATTTCCTGGTGGTGACCCCGGTGCTCAATCGCGGCGCCGGTACCGAGAACGTCATCGGGTACTTCGGCAACACGGTGGCGATGCGGCTGCGTCCGCAGGCCATGATGGCCTTCCGCGACCTGCTCACGCAGTCCAGCGAAACCGCGCTCGGCGCGTTCGCCCATCAGCGGGTCGGGCTGGACCGGATGGTGCGCGAACTCAACCCCGACCGCCGCCACGGCGCGGAACGGATGACCCGGGTCAGCTTCGGGTTCCGCGGACCGGATCGGTTCGGCTTCACTCCGCCCGGGGTGCACTGCGAGCGCGGCGAACTGCGCAGCAACCTCACCCAGCTGCCGCTGGGCTTCATGGTCGAATTCGATGCCGCCGCAACCAACGCCGGTATCCTGATCGAAGTCGAACATCTCGTCGAGATCATCGAACCGGCACTGGCCAGGCAACTGCTGGACCACTTCGCGGTGCTGCTCGACAGCGTGCTGGCCCAGCCCGACACGACACTGTCGCACCTGGACTACATGGCGCCCGGCGAGGCGGCGTGGCTGCGCGAGGTGTCCTACGGCGAAGTCTTCGAGACACCGGCGCGCACGCTCGGCGAACTGGTGCAGGCACAGGCCGCGCGCACGCCCGACGCCGTGGCGGTGGTCTACGAGGGCCGCCGGTACAGCTTCCGCGAGGTCAACGAGGAAGCCAACCGCGTTGCCCACTGGTTGATCGCTCAGGGCATCGGGGCCGAAGACCGGGTGGCGGTGCTGCTGGACAAGTCGCCCGAACTGGTGATCATCGCGCTGGGCATCACCAAGGCCGGAGCGGTGTATCTGCCGATCGATCCCACCTACCCCGAGGACCGGTTGACCTTCATCCTCGGTGACTGTGACGCCAAACTGGTTCTCCGCGAAGCGGTCTCGGGTATCGAGAGCTACCGCACCGACGACCCCACCACTGCTGACCGGGTGCGCCCCGTGACACCGGACAACACCGCCTACCTGATCTACACCTCGGGATCCACCGGCCTGCCCAAGGGTGTCCCGGTGCCGCACCGTCCCATCACCGAATACTTCGTCTGGTTCAAGGGCGAGTACCGGGCCGATGAGAGCGACCGGTTGCTGCAGGTGGCCTCGCCGAGCTTCGACGTCTCCATCGCCGAGGTGTTCGGCACCCTGGCCATGGGTTCGCGGCTGGTGATCCACAAACCCGACGGGCTGCGCGATATCGGTTATCTGACCGATCTGCTGCGCGACGAGGGCATCACCGCCATGCATTTTGTGCCGTCGCTGCTGGGTCTGTTCCTGTCGCTGCCCGGGGTGGATCAGTGGCGCACGCTGCAGCGCGTGCCGATCGGCGGCGAGCCGTTGCCCGGTGAGGTGGCCGACAAATTCCACGCCACCTTCGATGCGCTGCTGCACAACTTCTACGGCCCCACCGAGACCGTGGTGAACGCCAGCCGGTTCAAGGTCGAAGGCAAGCAGGGCACCCGCATCGTGCCGATCGGCAAGCCCAAGATCAACACCCAGCTGCACCTCCTCGATGACGCCCTGCGGCCGGTGCCGGTCGGTGTGATCGGTGAGATCTACATCGGCGGCACCCATGTCGCCCACGGCTACCACCGGCGGACGGGGCTGACCGCGGAACGGTTCGTCGCCGACCCGTTCACCCCCGGCGCCCGGATGTACCGCTCGGGGGACCTGGCGCGGCGCAACGCCGACGGTGACATCGAGTTCGTCGGGCGCGCCGACGAGCAGGTGAAGATCCGCGGATTCCGCATCGAACTCGGCGACGTCGCCGCGGCGATCTCGGTGGATCCCAGCGTCGGCCAGGCCGTTGTCGTGGTCAGTGACCTCCCGGAGCTCGGCCGCAGCCTCGTCGGGTACCTGACCCCGGTGAGCGGGGGCGGTCTGGGATCGGTGGACGTCGACCGCATCCGGGCCCGGGTCGCGGCAGCGCTGCCCGAGTACATGGTGCCCGCCGGGTACGTGGTGCTCGACGAGATCCCGATCACCGCCCACGGCAAGATCGACCGCAGAGCGCTGCCCGAACCGGAGATCCTGTCCGCCAGCGAGTTCCGCGAACCCGAAACCGATACCGAACAGCACCTGGCGCAGCTGTTCTCGACCCTGTTGGGCCGCGACCGCGTCGGCGCCGACGACTCGTTCTTCGACCTCGGCGGCCATTCGCTGCTGGCCACCAAGCTGGTGGCCGCGGTGCGGTCGCAGTTCGGCGTCGAGATCGGGGTTCGCGAGATCTTCGAACTGGCCACCGTTTCCGACCTCGCCCACCACATCGACCTGCTCGCCGCCGGCGCTCCCGCACCGGGCCGGCCGCGGCTGGTCACCACCCCGCACGACGGACCCACCCCGTTGTCGTCCTCGCAGCTGCGCAGCTGGTTCGCCTACCAGGTGGACGGACCCAGCCCCGTCAACAACATCCCGTTCGCCGCCGAGCTGAAGGGGCCGGTAGACGTAGACGCAGTGGCGCTTGCGATGAACGACGTGGTGAACCGGCACGAGATCCTGCGCACCACCTACCGCGAAATCGACGGGGTGCCGTACCAGATCATCGCGGCGCACGCCGACGTCGACGTCCGGCGCGCCGCCGGCGACGGCGAAGCCTGGCTGCGTGGCGAACTGGACCGTGAGCGCCGAGGTGTTTTCGACCTCGAGCACCACCTGCCGATCCGCGCGGCCGTGCTGTCCACCTCGGACAAGCATGTGTTGTCCCTGGTGATGCACCATATCGCCGGCGATCACTGGTCGGCCACCGTGCTGTTCACCGACCTGCTGACCGCCTACCGGGCTCGCCGCGGCGGTGCGCATCCGACGTGGGCGCCGCTGCCGGTCCAGTACGCCGACTACGGCGCCTGGCAGGCCGAGATGTTCACCGACGAGGCCGGCGTGATGGCGCCGCAACGGGAGTACTGGTCCCGGACTCTGGCCGGCCTCCCGGCGGAAACCGGTCTGCGGCACGACTTCGCGCGCCCGCCGGTGCCCAGCGGGGCCGGCGATTCCGTCGAGATCAGCATCGACGCCGCCACCCGGGACAAGCTCGCCACGCTGAGCCGGGAACTCGGCGTCACCGAGTTCATGGTGTTGCAGGCCGCGGTTGCCGTGGTGCTGCACAAGGCCGGTGGCGGTCTGGACATCGCGATCGGCACCCCGGTCGCCGGCCGGACCGAAGCCGAACTGGACCAGCTCATCGGCTTCTTCGTGAACTTCCTGGTGCTGCGCAATGATTTGAGTGGCAATCCGACCATCCGCGAAATCCTCACGCGTGCCAGGGAAATGGCGTTGTCGGCCTACGCCCACCAGGACCTGCCGTTCGACCAGGTGGTCGACGCGGTGAGCCCCACGCGGTCACTGTCGCGCAACCCGGTGTTCCAGGTGGTGGTGCACGTGCGCGAGCAGCTGCCCGAGGGACGGACCGTCGACACCGGACCCGACGGCGACACCACGTTCACCGCTCTGGAGCCGCCCTTCGACCTGGCCCAGGCCGATCTGTCGCTGAACTTCTATGCCACTCCGGGTTCCACCGAGGACGGCTACCGCGGCCACATCATCTATCGCCCCGAGCTCTACCGGCGCGACACGGTAGAGCGGCTCACCGGCTGGCTCGGTCAGGTGCTCGGCGCCTTCGCCGACGACCCCGGCCGCACCCTGGCCGAGGTGGAGATCACCGATGCCGATGAGAAGGCCCGCATCCTGGACCAGTTCAGCGATGGCTCGGTCTACGTCCTCGACGACGCCCTGAATCCGGTACCCATCGGCGTGGTCGGTGACATCTACCTCAGCGGCGGGCCGCTGAACTCCGGGCGCTGGACCGCGGCCGCCCTCACCGCAGCCCGCATGGTGCCGAATCCTTTTGCTGCCCAACCAGGCTCGCGCTGCTACCGCAGCGGCGACCGCGGCCGGTGGACGGCACAGGGCCAGCTGGAGTTCGTCGACCACGTCGGTTCGGTGGCCGACCAGGGTGCACCCGCGCGTGCCGTGCTGCCGGCCGAACCGCCGAGCACCGACACCGAGCGGGCCCTGGCGGCGCTGCTGGCCGAGATTCTCGACGTCGGCGACGACATCAGCCGCCACGACGACTTCTTCGGTCTCGGGGGTGACAGCATCCTGGCGGTCCAGATGGCCGCCCGCGCCAAGGACAGCGGTCTCAAGCTGACCGCGCGGATGGTGTTCGAACATCCGGTGCTCTCGGAGCTGGCCGTGGCGGTCGACATCAAAGCCGCTGAAGCACCCGATGATTCCGAAGACGTCCGTCATGCACCGATGTCGGCGTCGGGTCTGTCGCCCGACGAACTCGCCGCCCTCGCATCGTCCTGGTCCGGCGACGGTGGTCCGCCGTGACCGACAGCAAGCCCGCCATCGAAGATGTGATGGCCCTGAGCCCGCTCCAACAGGGGCTGTACTCGTTGGCGGCGCTGACCGACTTCGGTGATGAGGACGAGCCCGGCGAAGACCCCTACGTCATCGCGATGGCCGCGGATATCACCGGGGCACTGGATGTTCCGCTGCTGCACGACTGCGCCGCCACCATGCTGGTGCGTCATCCCAACCTGCGGGCCAGTTTCTTCCACGGCAACCTCAGCCGGCCCGTCCAGGTGGTGCCCACCAAGGTGGACCTGCCCTGGCGGCACGTCACCGCCGGCGTCGACGAGGTGGAGGCGCTCGAGGCTGCCGAACGCGCGCGACCGTTCCACCTCGAGCACGGACCCCTGATCCGCTTCCTGCTCGTCGAGCTGCCGGGCTCGCACTGGCGGATGGTGGTGGTCGCCCACCACATCCTCATCGACGGGTGGTCGCTGCCGCTGTTCGTCGGTGAGCTGATCACGCTGTACCGCTCCGGTGGCGACATCTCGGCGCTGCCGGCCTCGCCGCGGCCCTACCGCGATTACATCGGCTGGTTGGCCGGCCGCGACCCGGCGGCCAGCCGCGCGCTGTGGCGTGAGCACCTCAAAGGGGTGGACGGCCCGACACTGCTGACCCCCGCCCTCACCGCCGCCGAGCCTCCCGCCGGCCGCCCCCGCCGCACCGAGGTGCAGCTCGACCGGGACGCCACCACAACACTGACCGAGGCCGCCCGCACGCGTGGCGTCACCGTCAATACCGTTGTCCAGCTGGCCTGGGCCACCATCCTGTCCGCGGTGACAGACCGCGGTGACGTCACCTTCGGGGTGACCGTGTCCGGGCGCCCCGGCGAACTGGCCGGGGTGGAATCCATGGTCGGTCTGTTCATCAACACCGTGCCGTTGCGGGTGCGGCTCGACCCGAAAGCACCGGTGGGAGTGCAGGCGTCGGCGCTGCAGCGCGATGCGGCCGCACTACGCGATCACAGCTATCTGGGGCACGCGGAAGTGCGGGCCCTGGCCGGTGTCGGCGAGCTGTTCGACACGCTGCTGGTATACGAGAACTTCCCGCCCGGCGGCATCGTCGGCACCGCCGAATTCACCGCCAACGGCGCCACGTTCCGTCCGGCCGCACTGGAAAGCCTGTCGCATTTCCCGGTGACCATCGCCGCGCACCTGACCGACGGCCAGCTCACGGTCTTCGTCGAAATCCTCGACGGCGCACTGGGGCCGATGCGGCCCGAGGACATGGGCCGACGCGTGCTCACCACGGTGGAGAACCTGATCCGGGGCTGGGATCGGCCGCTGGCCGAGATCAGCATCCTGCTGCCGGGTGAACTGGATCAACCGACCCCGCCGCCGGCCTCCCGGAACGAGGCCGCAGGAATCCACACCGAGTTCGCCGAAATTGCACGGAGCCAACCGGATTCCCCGGCACTGTCGTGGCGGACCGGCAGCATGACCTATCACGAGCTGGACCGGACAGCGGACCGGGTGGCCGCCGCCCTGTCGGACCGCGGGGTGCGCGCCGAGACCGCCGTGGCGATCAACCTGCCCCGCGGCCCGGAGTACGTGGTGACGATGTTCGCCGTGCTCAAGGCCGGCGGCGTGATCGTCCCGCTGGAACCCGCCATGCCCGCCGAACGCATCGCCGACATCCTGGAACAGACCGGCACCCCCGTCGTCGTCGACATGGCCGGCTACCTCGAACTGAGCTCTGCCACAACGGTCTTCCAGCCTGTCGCCGTCACTCCGGATCAGGCCTCCTACATCGTGTTCACCTCGGGCACCACCGGGCGGCCCAAAGGTGTTGTCGGCACCCACCGGGCGGTGCTGGCCTACGCCGGGGACCACGCCCGGCACGTCCTGCGTCCCGCGGCCGCCCGGCTGGGTCGCCCCCTCCGGATCGCCCACGCCTGGTCGTTCACCTTCGACGCCGCGTGGCAACCGCTGGCAGCGCTGCTCGACGGTCACACCGTCCACCTCGTCGGCGACGAGGCGCAGCGCGACGCCGAGGCGCTGGTGGCGATCATCGGCCGCTTCGACCTGGACATGATCGACACCACGCCGTCGATGTTCGCGCAACTGAAGAATTTCGGGCTGCTCAGCGACGTCCCGCTCGCGGTGCTGGCTCTCGGCGGCGAGGCCGTCGGGATTCCGGCGTGGCGGGAGATCCGTGCCGAATGCGCCCGCACCCAGATGTCGGCGTTCAACTGCTACGGGCCCACCGAGACCACCGTCGAAGCCGTCGTCGCCGCGATCGACCAGCACGACACCCCCGTCATCGGGCACCCCACCGCACCCACGGTGGCGCACATCCTGGATTCCTGGCTGCGGCCGGTGCCCGCCGGCGTGACGGGCGAGCTCTATCTCGCCGGTGAGCAGCTGACCCGTGGATACCTGGGCCGCCAGGGGGACACCTCCGCCCGGTTCGTCGCCGATCCGCTGACACCGGGGCGGCGGATGTACCGCACCGGTGACGTGGTGCGCCGCGCCCCCGACGGCGGACTGCAGTTCCTGGGCCGTTCCGATGACCAGGTCAAGATCCGCGGTTTCCGTGTCGAACCCGGCGAGATCGCCGCGGTGTTACTTCAGCACCCGGGCGTGCGGGGCGCGCACGTCGCGGTGCGCCGCCACGCCGGTGGTCATCGACTGACGGCCTACGTCGCGGCGGGCGACCCCGCACCCGCGGTGACGGAGCTGCGCTCGCGGCTGATCGCCCGGCTACCGCGCTACATGGTGCCTCATCACCTCGTGGTCATCGACCAGCTGCCGCTGACCGGCAACGGCAAGGTCGACGAATCTTCCTTACCTGCAGTTGATTTCACCGAGGAGGCGGACAGCGCCCCGGCTACCCCCACCGAGTCGGTGCTGGCCGAGCTGCTGTGCGAGGTCCTCGAGTCGTCGCACATCGATGTGACCACCGATTTCCTCGAGATGGGGCTGGACAGCATCGCGGCCTTGTCGGTGGTGCAGGCGGCCCGTCGCCGCGGACTGGAACTGCGCGCCCGACTCATGCTGGAATGCAACAACATCCGTGAGCTGGCAGCGGCCATCGACAGCGGCGGAGGCGGCGCTGAACCGGCACCCGTCGACGCCGACCGGTTCGGTGAGGTATGCCCGGCGCCCATCGTGGCGTGGATGTACGAGACGGGCAACTTCCGGCGGTTCACCCAGAACCTGCTCGTCGCGCTGCCTGCGGGGCTGACCGCCGAACGGCTCGAGTCGGTACTGCAGGCACTGCTGGATCGCCACGACATGCTGCGCTCGGTGCTGCACACCGACGACACCGGCACCCACCGGCTCGTCACCCGGGCACCCGGAACGGTGCGCGCCGGCGACGTGCTGCGCCGCGTCGACGCCGCCGCTCACGAGGTGCTGGCCACCGAAGCGCTTGCCGCACTGGACCGGATCGACCCGGCCGCCGGGGCCATGATCCAAGCCGTGTGGTTCACCGGCGAGCAACCGTGCCTGCTGATGTGTGTGCACCACCTGGCCACCGACGTGGTGTCCTGGTACGTGCTGCTGGCTGAGCTGGCCCAACTCGACGCTGCGCTGGCAGCAGGCGAAACTCCGGCCCTGGAAGCCGAATACACCACCTACCGCGAATTCGGCCGACTCCTCGAGGACCGCGCAGGCTCCGACGAGGTGGCCGGTCAGCGGCAGTTCTGGCTGGACCAGCTCACCGGGGCAGACCCGGTCCTGGGCAGCAGAATGCCCGACCCCGCCACCGACACCTGGGCCGGCTTGCGTCAGCACAACGTCCTGACCGACGTCGCCGACACCCGCGTGGTGCTCGACAAACTCGAGGGCGCCGCGATCGAGGTGCGGGACTTCCTGTTGGCCGCACTCACGGTGACGATCGCGTCCTGGCGTGCCGGCCGCGGCGACACCACCGCCGACGGTGCGTTGATCGCACTGGAAGGCCACGGGCGTGAAGACACCCTCGTCGGCGACGCGGTGGACACCTCCGCGACAGTCGGATGGTTCACTTCGGTGTTCCCGATTCGACTGGGGGCCGGGGGAGACCCTGACCACCAACCCCTGACTGTCGAGGGGGCGCGCCAGGATCCGGCCCGGGCGCGTGACCTGATCCGCGCCGTGGCCCACCAGGTGGCCGGAGTGCCGAACAGGGGCCTCGATTACGGACTGCTGCGCTACCACCGGGCCGACCCCGACCTCGCCGCGGCGCCGCATCCCCAGGTGGAGTTCAACTACATGGGCCGGTTCGATCTGAGCGCGGCCGACGCGGCATCTCGGCAGCCGGGAGCGCCCTGGACGTTGATCTCGGAGCTGGCGCTCAACCAGCAGTTGCCCACGTCGTCGGAGCCCGACCTGCCGCTGCGCTACACCTTCGACGTCATCTCGGTGGTCAACGCCACGGCGGAGGGCCCGCAACTGTTCACCACCTGGCGCTGGAGCGATCAGCTGTCCACCGCCGCCGAGGTCGACGCATTGTCCGCGCTCTGGCAAGCCACCATCACAACCCTCGGAGATGCACTGTGAGCGGCACACTGGCGATCATCGGGGCCGGCGCCAAAGCCGTGGCGGTGGCCGCCAAGGCCGCCGAGATGCGGGCCATGGGGGTCGACGCCCCGGATGTGATTGCCGTCGAGCGCACCGCGGTGGCGGCCAACTGGCAGGCCAGCGGCGGGTGGACCGACGGGGAGCACCGGCTGGGTACCAACCCGGAGAAGGACGTCGGTTTCCCCTACCGCTCGGCCCTGGTGCCGCGCCGTAACGCTGAACTCGATGAACGGATGACCCGGCACAGCTGGCAGGCCTATCTGATCAGCACCGGCCAGTTCGCCCAGTGGATCGACCGCGGCAGGCCCGCGCCCACCCACCGCCGCTGGAGCCAGTACCTGCGGTGGGTGGCCGACGCGGTCGGGATGACCGTGGTGCACGGCCAGGTCGAGCGGCTGGCGGTGCGCGACGCGCCGTCGGGTCGGCGGTGGGCCCTGCACACCCATGAGACCACCGTGCATGCCGATGCCGTCATGGTCACCGGACCCGGCCAGGCCGAACGATCGATCCTGCCCGGCAATCCGCGGGTGCTGTCCATCGCTCAGTTCTGGCACCGGGCCAGTGAGCACGATCGGATCACCGCGGAACGGGTCGCGGTGATCGGTGGTGGGGAGACCGCGGCGTCGATGCTCAATGAGCTCTTCCGGCATCGGGTTTCGTCCATCACGGTGATCTCACCACAGGTCACCCTGTTCACCCGCGGGGAGAGTTACTTCGAGAACGCCCTGTTCTCCGACCCGACCGGCTGGACCCAGCTCACCGCGACCGAGCGGCGCGACGCGCTGGCCCGCACCGACCGCGGGGTGTTCTCCTCGCGTGTGCAGGATGCACTGCTGGCCGACGACCGGATCCGGCACCTGCGCGGCCGGGTCGCCCACGCGGTGGGCCGGGAGGGCCAGATCCGGCTCACGCTGTCCAGCAACCGCGGCGGTGAGCATGTCGAGACGGTGCACGGATTCGACCTGGTGATCGACGGGTCGGGTGCGGATCCTCTGTGGTTCACCGAGTTGTTCAGCCAGGACACGCTGGACCTGCTCGAGCTCGGGTTGGGCGGCCAGCTCACCAGCGACCGACTGCAAGAGTCCATCGGCTATGACCTGGCGGTGTCCGAGGTGATGCCGAAACTGTTCCTGCCCAACCTGTCCGGCCTCACCCAGGGGCCTGGTTTCCCCAATCTGAGCAGCCTTGGCCTGCTGTCCGACCGCGTACTCGGCGCCGATCTCGGCACCGAGCACACCCCACTAGTACCGAGGAGCCCCCATGAGCACCAACCCCTTTGATGATGAGAACGGCACCTTCTACGTCTTGATCAACGACGAGGACCAGCACAGCCTGTGGCCCACCTTCGCCGACGTCCCGGCCGGCTGGAAGGTGGTGTTCGGCGAGGGCAATCGGGCCGACTGCCTGGCCTACGTCGAAGAGAACTGGGCCGACATGCGTCCCCGCAGCCTGCGGGAGTCGCTGCAGGCCTGACCCTGTGCGGGCTCAGCCCACCGACATACTGCGGTAGCGGTACCGCGCCAGTTGGTCGAGCCGCGCGTTGGCGGTGTCGATGTCGGCGGCGACGGGTAGCTCATTGCCGGGATCGCAGATCGCCAGCAGTCGTCGGACCGGTGGGCCGGCCAGAATCATCCAGTCGACGTCACTCCGGGTGCAGTGCACGCTGATGTAGTACAGCGCCGTGAAGCCCTGGCTGCCGAAGAAGTCGACAGCTTGCAAGTTCAGAATCAGCTGCTGGGAGGTGCCGGTGTGACGCTCCGCGTAGCCGCCCAACGCGCGGCCGTTGACGGCGTCGACGTCGCCGGCCACCGTGATCTCCACCCGCGTGGGCGTCCTGCGATGAAGTTCGAAAGTGGCGCGACCGCAACGCACTGACTGCTGTGCCGATGCGGGATCGGGCCGGTAGAGACGGATGGTGCCGGGCATTCTGCCCCCTACCTGGGTTCCCGTCCGCGCTCAACCGAGGTCGGTCCGCGTCGGGATTCAATTGATCAGCTATGGCGTTGATGGAACCGCCGCGACAAAAAGTGAAATCACAGGCTGTCGAGCTCAACCTGGACCCAGGCTACTGCGGATTTCGCAGCACGGATATAGAGATCAGAAAACCCTCATGATTATCAGGTGAGCTGCTGTTTTCGGCTCCGAGCCCAGCGCTGAATGTACTTTCCGTGGCATGAGTGCGCGAAAACAACTGATTCCGCAGGGTTCGTGGATCGGGTCGCCCGCCCCGGCACAGCTACTCGACCCGTTCGCCTGCGAAGTACGATCACCGGTGTGCGCGCCCTGAGCATGGCCGACCCGGTGCTGACGGTCCCCCCGGACCTGACCGGCGCCGGTGAGCTGCCCGCGCACCTGCGCATCGGGTCCTGGCTCGAGCGGCTCATCGTCTCGCGGGCGCTGGAACCCGGCGACAAACTGCCGTCGGAGATCGAGATCGCCCAGGCGCTCGGGGTCAGCCGGATGACGTTGCGGCAGGCGCTGAGTTCCATCGAAGCCAAGGGTCTGCTGGACCGGCGCCGCGGCCGATTCGGCGGCAACTTCGTCGCGACGCCGCGGTTCGAATTCGACCATGCCGGTCTGCCCGGCTTCACCGAGCAGATGCGCCGCATCCAGGTCCAAGCCGGTGCGCAGGTACTCCGTGCGAGCACTCGGCGCGCCGCCGCCGACGTGCGCCAACACCTGGCCCTCAGGCGAGGCGACCAGGTGCACGAAGTGCTGCGCGCGCGATCGGCCAACGGAGAGCCGATCGTGCTGGAGGAGACCTACTTTCCCGCGGCCACGTTTCCGGCGCTGCTGTCGGCCGATCTCACCGGCTCGCTGTACGCGGTGATGCGCGAGTGCGGATCGGCCCCGTTCTCCGCCGACGAATCCATCGAAGCGACGCCGGCCGGTGAGCAACACGCCGAAATCCTCCAGGTCGAGCCCGGCTTCCCGCTCCTGCTGATCACCCGCACCTCGTACACCGAAAGTGGTGTCGCGGTCGAGTTTTCGCGTGACTACCACCGGTCCGACCGCACCCGGATCCGGATCAAGTCGCGCGTGGACAGCGACACCGAAAGCCGGATCGACGCCTATCCCGCGTCATCCTGACCCTCTGCTACTGCATCCCCTCGGCCAGTAGTCCGTCCAGTGCCGCCAAGGTGCCCGGCTGCCCCGACCGGGTGACGGTGCCGCCGCGGGCCTCGCTCAGCGCGCCGCGGGACAAAATGCCGGCCCAGAAGAAGTGCACCTCGGTCAGATGCCACAGCAGATCGGCCGCGGTCCACTCCGGGCAGGTGGGGCAGCGCCGATCAGGGTCGAGGTCGGCGAGTGCCGCGGCCAGCAGCGCGGATTCTGCC
>JBEVFK010000003.1:0-8384 GCA_040512325.1 Mycobacterium sp.
GCCCCACCAGGAAACCGACACCCCATCCCCACCACGGCAATCGGCTCGACATCACCCTTCTCAGCGATCTCCAACCGCGCACTCAGATCATCGATCTTCTTCAACGCCTCAGTGACGATCGCCCGG
Organism: Mycobacterium sp.; assembly: GCA_040512325.1. GTDB lineage: Bacteria > Actinomycetota > Actinomycetes > Mycobacteriales > Mycobacteriaceae > Mycobacterium. The sequence goes on from JBEVFK010000003.1 coordinate 127, forward strand.
CGATCCAGAGATGCAGGTGCAGTGTTCATGTCGCTCAACTCAATTTTTCGGAGAGCTGGGCCAGCAGCTCATCATCGGTGAAACTGTCGAACTCGTCGGCGTCCTCGGCCTGGGCCACTTCGACCAGCTCGGGAAGAATGGTTGCCAGGTAGCCGACGAGTGCATCCACGCTCGGGTAGTCGAAGATCGCCGAGGTCGGCAGCGCCACGCCGAGGCTCTCACTGAGGCCCCGCTGCAGTGTCACGCTCATCAGGGAATCCATGCCGGACTGGAAGAATCCTGCCGACCGGTCGAGCTTCTTACGGGAAACCAGCCCCATCGCCGTCGCAACCTGTTCGCTCACATGGTTGGTCAGGAGTTCGCGACGTTGAGTGGGTTCGGCCTCGGCCAGTTCCGAACGGAACGGCGTGGTGACCGCCGATGCGCCGGCAGCGTCGGCGTCGGGGAGCAACAGATCGTCCACGATGTGCAGCGCGGTCCTGGTGCGGTACGCGGCGGCCAGCAACTCCCAGTCCGCGGCCACCACGACCGATCGCACCGGCGCTTGAACACCGCCGACCCAACGCAAGGCGGCGATGGCCACCTCGTCGGTCATGGGCTCGAGCCCCGAGTCGAGACTGACCTGGCTCTCCTGCTCGGACTGGTTGTCGGTCAACGACTTCCAGAGTCCCCAGTTGACGGCGGTGGCCGGCAGCCCGGCCGCGCGGCGCGCGTAGGCAAAGGTGTCGAGGAACGCGGACGTGGCCGTGTAGTGAGCCAGCCACCGCGAGCCGGTCAACCCGGAGATCGACGAGAACATCACGAACTGGCGCACCGGCTGGTGCAGCGACACAGTGTGCAACACCGACACCGCATCCAGCTTCGGCTCGAACATGGCCGCGACATCGGCGTCGGTCATGTCAGCCAGGGTGACCGGGCCGCCCCCGAAGGCCGCCAGATAGATTCCGTGCAGCGGTGGCAGGTCGGTACCGAAACGGGCGAACAGCTCGGCCATCGCCGCCGCGTCGGTGGCATCGGCGGCCACCGTCACCAGCGTGGTGCCGAGTCGCGACAGACTCTCTGCCAGGTCATCGAGACGGGTGCCGGGATTGCGCGACAGCGCGACGACAGTGCGCGCACCCATCTCGGCCAGTTGCCTGATCAGGTGCGGGCCGATGTTGCCGGTGGCCCCGATCACCAGATGGCAACCGTCCTCGCCGAATTCAGCCGGCGCCGATGCCGTGGGGGCACTGCGGTGCAGTCGGGGCACGCGACGCAGACCGGCCCGGTAGACCACCTGGTCTTCGTCGTCGCCGCCCCGAGCCTCCCCCGCCACATACGTGGCGACCAACCCGGTGGGCACGGTCTCGTCGGCGTCGATGACCCGGCCCCAGAATTCCGGATGCTCCAGCGCCAGTGTGCGTCCCAGCCCCCAGAGCACCGCATGCACGGCGTTGGCACGATCGCCGTCGTTGATGGGCTGAGCACTACGGGTCAGCAGGTACAGGCGAGGCGGCGCGGCCGCGGAGGCCAACACTCCGACGAGCCTGCGGGCCGCGTTGAACACGTCGTGGGCGGCGCCGGCAGCCAGGCCGTCGGGCACCGGCGGCGGCGCGAACAGCACGTGAGTGACGCCGGTGAGGGCCTCGGCCAGAACGATTTTTCCTGCATCGTCGCCCAGCGTCACCGGGGCCAACATCGTCACCCGTGACGGGTCGCCGAGCACCTGGCCCAGCTCGGTCGCCAGGTCCGCCGCCCCGATCACCAGCCACACGCTGTCGTGGTCCACCGGTGCCGCCGGCAAATCCCGCACCGGCCAGTCCAATTCGCAGTACCAGTCCTGGGGTACCAGGTCGGCTTCGGCCGACCACGCACCCCGCGGACGCGCCGGCTCGCTCCGCTGTCGCACCGGAGCGAAATCGAACCAGTGCCGGGAATGCATCCACGGGGTGGCCGGCAGCACCGGATGGGGTTCCGGCAGGTGTGGAGTTTCCGGCGGGCGGGTGGTGTGGGTGGAGTTGAGGTTGGTGTGGAAACGCACCGTGTCGTCACCGTCGCGCCACAGCGTGCCGAGGCAGTGATACCGGCCCAGCGGTTCCACTGTCTCGCCGATGGCGTGCGTCAAGATCGGGTGGGCACTGATCTCGATGAAGGTGCCGTTGTCTGCTGCGGCTGCCGTGACGGCCTGCATCAGCCGGGCCGGCTGCCGAACGTTGTGCACCCAGTAGTCGGCGTCCAGCAGGCCACCCAGGAATCCGTCCTGCAGGCTGAAGCCGTCGACTGCGGTGGAAAGGAACGGGACAGTTGGTGTCTGCGGGCTCAAGTCCACAAGCGCAGAACGCAATTCAGGCAGGATCGGATCCATCAACGCGGTGTGGGAAGCGACCTCCATGTTGACCCGTCGCGCGAACCTGTTCTGGGCACCGACGGTAGCGATCACCGCATCAACGGGCGCCACCGGTCCCGCGATCACGGTCTGCCGCGGCGAGACATACCCGGCGACGCTGACGTCGGGGAAGTCCGCGATCAGCGCCTCGGTGTCATCGGCATCCAGATGTAGGAGCGCCACCGCGCCCTGCCCGGCCAGCCGCGACATCAGCCGGGACCGCACCCCGATCACCTTCAGGCCGTCGGCCACCGACAACGCACCGGCGACCACGGCCGCCGTCACCTCGCCCATCGAGTGGCCGATGACGGTGTCGGGGTGCACTCCGTAGGAACGCCACAGCTCGGTCAGGCCCAGCTGCAAACCCATCAGCACCGGCTGCACCTGCGCGTCACCACTGACCGGTTCGCTACCCGCAAGAATCTGCCACAGCGAGAAACCGACCTGCTCGACGAATACCGGGTCCAGCGCCGCGATCGCGACGGCGAAGGCCGGCTCGTCGTCGAGCAGAGTCCGGCCCATCCCGGCCCAATGGGAACCCTGACCTGAGTAGACGAACACGGTTCCGGACCCGCGCGGGCCGTCGGCTGGGCCCACCACTCCGTCGGCACTGCGCTGCTCCGCGAGCGCCCGCAACCCGGCGATGGCGTCGTCCCGTCGACGGGCGCACACCGTGGCGAACTGCTTGTGCTCGGCGCGGTGGTGGTTCAGGGTGTGCGCGACGTCGGCAAGAGGCACGTCCTTGCCGTCGCCGGCCATCCAGTCCGCCAACGAATCGGCCGTCGCGGCGATGCGTTCGGGTGCGGCACCCGAGACCACCAGCGTGCTGACAGCCGGATCCGACAGCCGTAGCGGGGTCTTCGGTGCCGGCGCCTGTTCGATCACCAGGTGTGCGTTGGTGCCGCCGAAGCCGAATGAGGACACCCCGGCGCGGCGGGGGTGCTCCGTTGCCGGCCACTGTTGTTCTTCGGCGACGACTTTGAGACGAAGCTGATCGAAGGGAATGTGCGGATTCGGTTTCTGGAAGTGCAGATTTCCGGGGATGGCTGCCCGCTCCACCGCCAGCACCGCCTTGATGAACCCCACCACCCCGGCCGCGGCTTCGAGGTGGCCGAGATTGGTCTTGACCGTGCCGATCAACAGGGGGCCGGCCTCCGCGGTCCGCCCGCGGCCCAGGACGGTGCCCAGCGCCCGTGCCTCGATCGGATCGCCGAGCATCGTTCCCGTGCCATGAGTTTCGATGTAGTCGACTTCCTGGGGCGGCACACCGGCGTTGGCATACGCCGTCCGCAACACTGCCATCTGCGCGGCCGGGTTGGGCGCGAGCATTCCGTTGGACCGGCCGTCCTGATTCACCGCCGATCCCCGGATCACCGCCAGCGGTCGATTGCCGTCGCGCAGGGCATCGCTGAGCCGCTTGAGCACCACCACACCACAGCCCTCGCCTCGGACGAAGCCGTCGGCGTCGGCATCGAACGAGTGACAGGCCCCGGTGACCGACAGTGCGCCGGAATGGTCGAACCCGCGGAACACCGACGGGGACAGCAATACGTTGACCCCACCGGCAATGGCCGTGTCACAGTCCTGGGTTCGCAGGCTCTGGCATGCCAGGTGCAACGCGACCAACGACGACGAACACGCGGTGTCCACGGTGATCGACGGACCGCGCAAGTCGAGAAAATACGACAACCGGTTGGCGATGATGCTCAGCGCGCCACCGGAATTGCTCCAGGCGTCGACCGACGGCAAGTCCGTCGACGCCAGGTAGCCGTACTCACTGATACTGGCTCCGACGAACACCCCGGTGTGCGAACACCGCAGTGCGTTCAGCGGGATGCCCGCGTTCTCCAGCGCCTCGACGGCGACTTCCATCATCAGTCGCTGCTGCGGGTCCATCTTGACGGCCTCGCGCAACGAGATCTCGAAGAATTCCGGATCGAAGACGTCGATGTCGGTCAGGAACGACCCCCACCGAGTTGTTCCGGCGAGCGCCGCCGAGGTTTCGGCCGAGCCGTCGTCGAACGCGGCCCACCGCTGCGCCGGGACCTCACCGATCGTGGACCGGCCCTCGGTGAGCAACTGCCACAGCTCTTCCGGCGCGGCGACGCCGCCGGGTAGCCGGCAGCCCATGCCGATCACCGCGATCGGCTCGTTCAGGGTGCCCAGCGTCCGGTCGAGCTCCGGGAGAACCTCGTCGTCGGACTCGGCACCGGTGAGGAATCGCGCCAGTGAGTCGATGGTCGGGTGCTGCCAGAATTCCAGTGGTGACACTGTGCGCTCGAGCAATTCGGACAACTCACCGGAGAGCACCACCGCATCGCGGGATCCGACACCCAGGTCGTTCATCGAGGCATGGATGTCGACCGCGTCGGGGCTGCAACCGATGGTCGTCACCAGGTAGTCGACCAGCCAGTTGCGCATGCCCGTTTCGTCCATCGGCTCGGTCATGCGGTGATGTCCATGATGCGGTCCCCCGACGGGCGTAGTGAACTCCCCCGTTCGTCCAACTCTTCATCCCCCTCGTCGGCCCTCCCGTCTGAGAAGGCAACTGATTCGACGCTGCCGAACAGGTCGTCGAGCACGCTCCCCGGCGCGTCGGACGACTGCACGTCGCTGTCATCTGAAAGTTCTCGCGGTACCAGCTTTTCTGCCAGGAACGCGGTCAACGCCGACACCGTCGGGTGGTTCCACAGCATCGTGGCGGACAACTCGATACCGAGCAGCCGTTCGGCATCCCGGCGTATCGACATCGCCATGACCGAGTTGAGACCCATCTCCGCAAAGGGCCGGTCGACGGCGATCTCCGCTTCGGGCAGGCCGACCTCGCGAGAGAGGATCGTTTTCAGCTCGGCTTCTAGTTCGACCAGCAGGTCTTCGGCGGCCAGGTCCGACCAGGCTCGGGCCGGGGACGTTCGATCGTGGTCGACGCCGGCCTGGCCGGATGACAACGGGACCATCACGGCTTGGGCGACGTCGTAGGTGTCGACGTACTCCCAGGCCGAGAACGCCTCTTGTGGGGTGACGGGTCGCGAACCCATGCGTTGCAACTCGTCGAGGACCACCTGGGCCTCGGTCGCGAACCCGAGCCCACGCCACGCGACCCAGTTCAGGCTGACGGTATGGCATCCCAGGTGGTGGCGCCGCCGGGCCAACCCGTCGAGGTAGGCGTTCGCCGACGCGTAGGCGCCCTGCCCGGGAACGCCGAATACCGCGCCTGCCGCGGACGTCAGGTAGAAGAAGTCCAGACTGCGCGGCGGGAACACCTCATCGAGCACACGCGCGCCCGAGATCTTCGGCCACATGGTGCGCCGCAACCGGCTCTGGTCGATCTCCGTCAGCAGCTGGCCTTCGGTGACACCCGCCGCGTGAATGACGCCCTGCACCGTCGGTTCGCCTGCTTGGTCCCTACGTGCCAGCAACGCCCTGACCGCCTCCGCGGATCCGACGTCGACGGCCACGGCTTCGACCGCGACGCCCCGGTTCTCCAGCGCCCGCACCGCGGAGATTTTCTGTCGCAGCGCCTCGTCGTGGGAATCGGCGTCCCAAACGCTCCTGGGCGGCAGCGCATTCCGACCCGCCAGGACCAGACGCCGGGCGCCGCGGTCAGCCAGCCAGCCGGCCATCAACAGGCCGAGTGCCCCCAGCCCACCGGTGATGAGGTAAGCGGCGTCGGGACGGCACCGCAGTGGCTCGCGTACGGGTTCGCCGACGATCTGCGTGACCGTGGGCGCGCTGATCCTACCTTCGCGCAACACGAGGATGGACCTGGCCGGCGTCGCCAGAACCGTTGACAGAGTGGCAGCGACGCCGTCCAAGCTGTCGCCGGCGTCGGGGGGAAGGTCCACCAGACCACCCCAGATATCGGGTTGTTCGGCGCCGATGACCCCGGCAAGTCCCCACAGGCTGCTCTGCCGCATCGCGGCATCGGAGGCGCATTCGCGGACACCTCGGGTGAGAACCCACAACGTGGCGGGCGAGGGCCGATCTGCCAGCCGCCGAGCCAGATCGGCCACTTCTGCGGTCGATCGGACAGCACAATCGACATCGGTTTCGCCTGCGGTCAGCGGCCCCGGATCGGCGACGTAGAGGATGCACTCGGCTTCGTCGAGGTCGGTCGACACGTAACCGACCGTCGCCAGCGCGGCACGTAGCGACTCGGCGACGGCGGGGTCACCCACCACCGCGACTGTGCCGGAGCTGCTGTCGTTCGCCTGCCGCGGGTCGGCGCTGTCGACCAGAGGTTCCCACTCGATCGCGTGGGCCAATGCACGAGGATCGGTGGCGGTGGAGTCCGATTCCACAGCGGCGAAACGCAATCCACGGATGTCGATGCCGACGCTGCCGTCGGGCGCCCGCGACGTGATGTCGACGACGAGGCCGGTCGCGCCGGCGCGTCGATGAACCTCGATCACGTCGTGTCCATCGGCGAATTCCGCGGCGATGTCCACACTTTCGACGTCTGCCGGCATCAAGAGTTCACGATTCGAGCTGTCGGCCAAGCGGGCGAAATGGACGGCGGCGTCCAGCAGCGCGACCACGGACGGGTCCGCCATCTCGATGCGGGCCTGTAGTCCGCCGGGAACCGTGTGATGGGTGGTGATGGACCAGGGGAAGGGCTGGCCTTCGATCCCCCATTCCCGTTTCAGCTCGGCCACCGCAGAGGCTTCCAAGACCGGCGGCGAGTCCTGCCCGACGGGTTGGCGGTCGATGTCGACCATGCCGTCGGATGCGGTGTGACGGGGCGCGCGGTCGATCCGACCGGTCGCGTGCCGGACCCAGCGCTGCACGGCACCGTCGCTCACCAGAGTCGACGAGATGGTGACGGCTTCACCGTCGGAGACGACCTGGACCAACCGGGACTCGTCGAGGACGATCGGGTGTTCGAACCGGACATCGCAGAGTCGCGCGTCCCCGGATGCGTGGGCCGCCGCGGACAGTGTCTGCAGCAGAACCGAAGCCGGTACCAGCTCGACTCCGTGCACCCGATGCTCGCCCGGGTAGGGCTTGGACCCTGAAACCAGTCGTGCCTGCCACAGATGACCCGGCGGGGTCGTGGCCAGCGCGACGTGCTCGCCCAGCAGAGTGCCCCGCTTGGGTGCAGATCCCGCCCTGACCGGGGCCTCGATGTTGATCCAGTGCCGGCTGTGGTGCCACGGGGTGGGCGGGACTGTGGCGAGGGCTCCTGCGTGAAGGTGCGGACGGGTGCCGCCCAGCGCGGCGAGTTGGGTGTGGAAATACAGCGTTTCGTCGTCGTCGCGTTTGAGGGTGGCAACCACCGACGCGGGAGAATCCGGCTGAGCGGCTTCCAGGGTCTCCGTGATGGCATGGGTCAAGGTGGGGTGTGGGCTGACTTCCACGAAAGTGCTGCAGTGTTCGGCGGCCGTTCGCACCGCCTGGCTGATCCGCACCGGTTTGCGCACGTTGTCCACCCAGTAGCGGGCATCAAAAGCCGGAGTGCCGCCCTGATCGTCTACGGTGGAGATGAAGGCGAGCTTCGGCGTCCCCGGTACCAGATCTGCCAGTGCCGCGGTCAGTTCGGACAGGATCGGGTCCATCAGCGCGGTGTGCGAAGCCACTTCCATGTTGACGCGCCGCGCGAACCGGTCCCCGGCGGCGACCGTGGCGATCACCGCGTCGACCTGCTCGGGCGGGCCGGCGATCACCGTCTGACGTGGCGAGGCGTACACGGTCACTTCCACCCCGGGATACCCGGCGATCAGGTTCTCGGCGGCCACGGCATCCAACTCCACCAACGCAACCGCGCCCTGGCCGGCCAGTCGTGCCATCAGTTGTGAGCGGGTGGCGATGACCTTGAGTCCGTCGGCGGTCGACAGTGCCCCGGACACCACCGCCGCGGTGACCTCCCCCATCGAATGACCCAGCACCGCATCCG
>JBEVFK010000004.1:0-34574 GCA_040512325.1 Mycobacterium sp.
CGGATGCGGTGCTGGGTCATTCGATGGGGGAGGTCACCGCGGCGGTGGTGTCCGGGGCACTGTCGACCGCCGACGGACTCAAGGTCATCGCCACCCGCTCACAACTGATGGCACGACTGGCCGGCCAGGGCGCCATGGCCCTCCTGGAACTGGAGGCGGCCGCCGCCGAGAACCTGATCGCCGGGTACTCCGACCTCACCGTGGCGGTCTACGCCTCGCCCCACCAGACGGTGATCGCCGGCCCGCCCGAGCAGGTCGACGCGGTGATCGCCACGGTGGACAGCCAGGGCCGGCTGGCTCGCCGCATCGAGGTCGACGTCGCATCACATCATCCGACCGTCGATCCGATCCTCGCCGAATTGCGCAGTGCGCTCGCGGATCTGGTCCCGATGACACCGACGATTCCGCTGCTCAGCACTGTCGGCGAAACCGGCGGTGCCGGACCGGCTTTCGACGCCGACTACTGGGCCGACAACCTGCGCAATCCGGTGCGATTCAGCCACGCAGTCGGCACCGCGGCCGCAGAGCACACCAACTTCATCGAAATGAGCCCCCACCCGCTGCTCACCTACGCCATCGAGGACACTCTCAGATCGTCGTCGACCGATGATTTCTTCGTCACGTCGGGGCTGAAGCGGGTCGAGGACGAGACGTTGTTCTTCCGTGCTCAGCTCGGCGCGCTGGGGATCACCGGGCCCGATACCCGCCGGGGCGGGGTCGTCGAGATACCCTCCGCGCCGTGGCAGCACTCGAGCTACTGGCTCGAGGATCGTTCGGCCCTACACCGCCTACCGGATTTCCACCCGCTGCTCGGGGCGCACGTCGAGTTGCTGTCGGGCCGGGATCATCTGTGGCAGGCCGATATCGCGCCCGACACGGTGCCCTGGCTGGCAGAGCACAAAGTCCACGGGCACACCGTCGTCTCCGCAGAGACCTTTGTCGAACTGGCGTTGGCGGCCGGCTGCGACGCTCTCGGTCTTCCTGCCGAGGCCATCCAGGTCACGGATCTCGAGGTCGAGCAGCCACTGGCCCTCGATGGCCCGGTCAAGGTGACGACGCAGCTCTCGCCCGGCGACGACGGCAGCAACCGGGTGGAGATCCATGCCCGGTCGGCCGGTGGAGACTGGCGTCGGCATGCGGTGGCCAGTGTCGGCGTGGGCGGTGTCGGAACGGCGAGCCCGGCCGCGCAGCCTCAACCCGGCGCCCCCGGGAGCGCCAGATCCTCGGAAACCGAGATCACGGTGTCGGACACCCCCGATCACCCGGGTTATCGCCTGCACCCGGCGATGCTCGCCGCGGCGATGCAGAGTCTGCTCGCAGCAGCGGTATCGCCGGACGATTCGGCCGCGGCTCCCTACCTGCCGGTGTCCGTGGCGACAGTCCGGGTGTTCGCCGAGGTCGGCCTGCGGGCCCGCTGCCGCACCGAGCTGGCCGAGGGCGCCGACGACCGCGCCGATCGTCTGGGCCGGGTCGTCCTCCTGGACGACACCGGGACGGTGACCGCGGAACTCACCGGCGTCGTGGCGCGGCGGGCGGAACCGGGCACGGTGGCCTTGCCGCTGGAGCAGAAGATCTTCGACACCGCCTGGGAAGAACGTGCGCCCACCGGTGCCGTCCCGGATCCCTCGGCCGCACCGGCGGGGAGCTGGCTGTTGTTGGCCGATGACGGTTCGGCAGACGCCGGTGCCGAGACGACGGCGCTCGTCGAGCAGTTCGCCCACCGGCTCGGTTCGCCGACCCGGCGGGTGATCAGCGAGAACCTTTCCGACACCTCGGCGGTATTGGCGGCGATAACGAATGCCGCAGCGAATCGGCAACTTCCGCCTGCGGGCATCATCGTCTTCGTCGGCCGGGGGGCGTTCGACGGCAACGACCCCGACGGCGCACTTCGGCGCGCGCAGAACCTGGTCCTGTCGATTTCGTCCGTGGCGCACGCAGCTTTCGACCATTCCCGTACGGCGCCGCCGCGACTGTGGCTGATCACCCACCGTGGTCTGGCGGTCGACGACCGGGAGCCGGGCGATCCCGCGGTGGGCGCGCTCAAGGGTCTCATCCGCAACTGGCGGTTCCCCGGCGAAGCGGCTCGGGTGCTGGCAGGCGAGCCTGATCTGGGCGCCACTCTTGTCGATCTCGATGGCACGGGCGACCCCGTCACGACCTTCCTGAACGAGCTGGCCGCTCCGGCGAGCGACGACGTGATCGCGTGGCGGGCCGGACGCCGCTACGTCGAGCGGCTCACGCGTGCGACGCGGGAGCCGGACGAGCCGGGCATGCGGACGGGCGCGGTGATTCGGGCAGCCGGCTCCTACATCGTCACCGGTGGCCTGGGCGGACTGGGCTTGGTGGTCGCACGGTGGCTGGTGGCGGGGGGCGCGGGCCGGCTCGTCCTCAACGGTCGGAGCGAGCCGACGGAGGGTCAGCGAACCACCCTTGCCGAGCTCGAAACCGGCGCGGAGATCGTTTATGTGCCAGGCGATATCGCCGCGGCCGGGGTGGCCGAGCGCTTGGTTGCCGCGGCCGGGGAGACCGGACTTCCGCTACGGGGTCTCGTGCATGCGGCGGGCATCACCGGTGACGGTATCGTCGCTGCGGTCTCCGAAGACGACGTGACACGGGTATGGGCCCCCAAGGTGGCCGGCGCCCTGCGGTTGCAGGCGGCAACGGTAGGCACCGAACTCGACTGGTGGGTCGGCTTCTCGTCCATGGCGTCGCTGTTGGGTCTGCCGGGTCAACTGGCGTACACCACGGCCAACGCGTGGCTCGATGCCCTGGCGTCTTGGCGGCGGGCATCGGGTCTGCCTGCCACCGCGATCGGGTGGGGGCAGTGGTCGGACGTCGGGATGAGCCGGGCGCTCACCTACAGCGTGCTGGACCCGATCAGTCCCGCCGAAGGAACCGAGGCCTTGGCGTCCCTGGTGGGTGGCAGCCTCACCCGGGTGGGTGTGGGTCGCATGCGCCTCGATCGCGCCATGGCCACGAACCCGGAGTTTCGCGACCTCGGTTACTTCGAACGGGTGGTCAAGGATTTCGACGCCACCACCGAGGACCGCTCGACGGCGGCCGAGCCGGACCGGTCCGCAGCGCCTGTCCTGGACTGGTCGCAGATTCCCGCCGCGGACAGGGCCGGTGAACTCGCGAGCAGGATCCAGGCCATCCTGGCGCACGAACTGCGGATGCCGCCGGCGGCGGTCGACGTGGACCGACCGTTCCCGGAACTGGGGCTCGACTCGATGATGGCGATGGCGGTACTCAAAGAGACTCAGAAGTCGGCGGGCCTGGACTTGTCGGCGTCGATGTTGTGGAACCATCCGACCGTTTCGCTGCTGGCGGAGTATCTGGCGGAACTGCTTGCCCCACAGGAAGAACCGACGAGCAGATACGAAATCGACCGGGAAGCCGACGGCGACCTGATGTTCGACTCGGTGGGAAGCGTGTTGGACGAACTGTTCGACAGCGTGGAATCGGCGTCGGCACGAAGTGAGAGCGGGAGCTTCTGATGAAAACCATCTTCGACAGAATGTCAGCCATGTCCGGCGACCAACGGACCGCGCTGGATGAGCAGTTCGTCAAGGCGTCCCGCATCGCGACCGCCGAACCCGTCGCGGTGGTGGGGATCGGCTGCCGTTTCCCCGGCGGCGTGGTGGGCCCGGAGTCGTACTGGAAACTGTTGACCGACGGCGTGGACACGATCGGTGAAATCCCCGCGGAGCGCTGGAACGCCGACGAATTCTATGACGCGGATACCCTGGCCCCTGGTCGGATGGCGTCCAAGTGGGGCGGATTCCTGCCCGACGTGGATGGTTTCGATGCCGAGTATTTCGGCATCTCCCCCCGCGAGGCCGAAGCGATGGATCCGCAGCAGCGGGTGATGCTGGAAGTGGCGTGGGAAGCGCTCGAGCACGCCGGAATCGGGTCCGACCGGTTGGCCGGGGTGCGGGCCGCTGTGATGATGGGCGTGTATTACACCGAATACCAAGGTATCTCGGCGGCCAACCCGGACAGTATCGATGCCTATTCGGCGACGGGTAATGCGCACTCCGTCGGGGTCGGGCGCATCGCCTATCTGCTGGGTCTGCGCGGCCCGGCGCTGGCGGTGGATTCGGCGTGTTCGTCCTCTCTGGTCACGGTTCATCTGGCCTGCCAGAGCCTGCGGCTGCGCGAAAGCGATCTCGCCCTGGCGGGCGGGGTCAGCCTGATCCTGCGCCCGGAGACCCAGATTGCGATGTCGAAGTGGGGAATGCTGTCGCCGCGCGGCCGGTGCATGAGCTTCGACGCCCAGGCGGACGGGTTCGTGCGGGGTGAAGGTGCCGGCGTGGTGGTGCTGAAACGACTCAGCGACGCAATACGCGACGGCGACCGGGTGTTGGCGGTGGTCCGGGGTTCCGCGGTCAATCAGGATGGCCGATCGAACGGTCTCACGGCGCCGAATTCCAATGCGCAGCGTGACGTGATCACCCGGACTCTGCGCAGCGCCGACGTGACGCCCGCCTCGGTGAACTTCATCGAGGCGCACGGCACCGGCACCGCATTGGGCGACCCGATCGAGTTCGAAGCCTTGGCCGACACCTACGGACGAGGTGACGTCCGGTGTGCGCTGGGAACGGTCAAGACCAATATCGGCCATCTCGAGGCCGCCGCCGGGATCGCCGGATTCATCAAAGCCGCGCTGGCGGTGCAGCGCGCCCACATTCCGCCGAATCTCAACTTCACCCAATGGAATCCGGCGATCGATCCGTCGCGCACCCGGTTGTTCGTCCCCACCGATCTGACGCCATGGCCGGAGTCCGACGGACCTCGGCGCGCGGCGGTGTCGTCGTTCGGTCTGGGCGGTACCAATGCCCATGTGGTCCTCGAGCAGGGCCCGGACCCAGCGCCGGTGACCGGACCAGATCCGGCGATCACCTCGCTGGTGGTGTCGGCCAAGACCGATGACCGGCTCGCGGCCTCGGCCTCTGCGCTGGCCGACTGGCTCGAAGTCGCCGGCGCGTCGGTACCGCTGGCCGAGGTCGCTCACACCCTCAATCACCACCGCCCTCAACAGCTCCGGTTCGCCACGGTCTGCGCGGGGACCCGCCCGCAGGCGGTGGCCGGGCTGCGGGCGCTGGCAGCTGGTCGGCCCGCGCCCGGAGTCGTGCCACCTCACCAGACGGGGACCGGGGTGGGCACCGTCTTCCTGTATTCCGGGCAGGGCTCGCAATGGGCGGGGATGGGTAAGGAGCTGCTGGCCGGTGAACCGGCGTTCGCCGCGGCGGTGGACGAACTGGAGCCGACCTTCGTCGACCAGGTCGGGTTCTCGCTGCGCGACGTCGTGGCCTCCGGTGAGGAAGTGCAGGGTATCGAGCGCATCCAGCCGGTTCTGGTGGGGATGCAGCTGGCGCTTACGGCGCTCTGGCGCTCCTACGGCGTGGAACCCGATGCGGTGATCGGACACTCGATGGGAGAGGTGGCTGCGGCCATCGTGGCCGGTGTGCTGACGCCCGCAGACGGGCTCAAGGTGATCGCCACCCGGTCGAAGCTGATGTCGCGCCTGGCAGGCCGGGGTGCGATGGCGCTGCTGGAGTTGGACGCCGAGGCCACCGAGACGCTGCTCGCCGACTACCCCGAGGTGGGCGTCGCCGTGTATGCCGCCCCGGAACAGACCGTCATCGCCGGTCCGCCGGATCAGGTCGATGCAGTGGTCGCGGTGGTGGACACGCGCGGGCGGCTGGCGCGGCGGGTCGACGTGGACGTGGCCTCGCACCATCCCACCGTCGACCCCATTCTCGCTGAATTACGCAGTGCACTGGGTGATCTGGTGCCCTCGGCACCGAAGATCCCCTTGCTCAGCACGGTCGAGACACTCAACGCGGCGGCGCCGACCTTCGATGCCGACTACTGGGTGAAGAACCTGCGCAACCCTGTTCGGTTCACCCAGGCGGTGACCGCGGCTGCCGATTCGCACGCCACCTTCATCGAGGTCAGTCCGCACCCCTTGTTGCGCCATGCCATCGACGGGAACCTCACGGCGGCCAGGCCACGCGGCGATGTCCGGATATCCGGAACGTTGAACCGGGACCATCCCGACGCTCTGACGTTCCACACCAATCTGGCGGGAGTGCGGAACCCGGCCCAACCGCAGGTGGAACCGGCCAGCGGCACCCGACTCGCGGACCTTCCGCCGACGCCGTGGCTGCACTCCAGGTACTGGGCCACCCCCACCGCGGCCGGCCGGCAGTCGGCGAGCGCACACCCGTTGTTGGGGACACACGTGGAGCTGCCCTCCGGCCGAGATCATGTGTGGCGCGGTGATGTCGGCATCGAGCTGATCCCGTGGCTGGGTGACCACAAGGTGCACGGCCAAGCCTGCATGCCCGCAACCGGTTTCGCGGAGATGGCGCTCGCGGCCGGCTGCGAGGCCCTGGGCCTGCCTGCGACCGCCCTCGCGGTGCACCGTGTCGAGGTCGAGCAGATGCTCCGCCTGGACCTCCGGACGGAGGTGACCACCCAGCTGACCAGATCCGACGATGGCGACATCCGGGTGGAGATCCACTCCCGGTCGGCCGACGGCAACTGGAATCGGCATGCGGTGGCCCGAATCGTGGCCGGCGAGCCCGAAACACCGATTCCGGCAACGGGTTCCACCAGTGAAGGCACCGCGGTGTCGCCGGCCGACCTGTACGCCGCGCTACGTCGCACCGGCTTGCACCATGGGCAGTCGTTCGCCGCGCTGACGCGGATCATCCGCAAACCCGAGGGGTCTTCGGAGGTCGAGATCGTCCTGCCCGACGAGGCGACGCCGCACCGCGGTTACCGCCTCCATCCGGTGCTGCTCGACGCGGCACTCCAGGGCCTGGCTGCGGCGATGCCCGCCGAGTCGCTGGCGGAGTCCAGCGAAGCCACCTACCTGCCGGTGTCGATCGAGAGCATCCACGTGTTCGCCGACGTCGGTCGACGGGCCCGGTGCCGGGCCGAGTTGACGGAGCTCGACGGTGACGGCGCAGGCAAGTTGGGCCGCGTGGTGCTGTTGGACGACGCAGGCAGAACCACCGCCGAGCTCACCGGGATCTACCTGCAGCGCGTACAGCGCCGTACCGTTCCACTGCCGTTGACGCAGAAGATCTTCGACACCACCTGGGTCTCTGCCATGCCCGCGGGGGAGCCGCTGCCGACCGACGGAAGCTGGCTGGTGGTGACCGAAGGCGAGGAGGCCGCCCGGACCGCGCAGAACTTCGTCAGCCGGTTCAGCTCACCGACGCGGCGGGTGGTCACGGCGGAGCTGTCCGCGGAGTCCGCGGTGAAGGACGCTTTCGCCGAGGTGGCGGGAGATCCGTCGCACCCGCCGGTCGGCGTGATCGTCTTCGCCGACCAATGCTCGTTCGACGGTAGCGGGTCCGGGGTCGCCACCCGCGGGCGCCACCTCGCCTGGAACATCGCCGCGATGGTCCGCACCATCGTCGGTGGTTGGCACGGCAAGTCGCCGCGGTTGTGGTTGGTGTCGCGAAGCGGCCTGACCGCCGCACCCGGTGAGCTGGGCGATCCCACGATCGTCGCGCTCAAAGGGCTCGTGCGGGTGCTGGCCTACGAACACCCCGATCTGCGGGCCACCCTGGTGGATCTTGATGGGCTGGAGTCGGATTCGGACGCGGCTCCGGTGTCGTTGAGCACCGAGCTCGGGCTGGCAGGCAGCGACGACGTGGTCGCCTGGCGTCAGGGGCGCCGCTCGGTGGAGCGACTCAGCCGCGCCACTCTGGTCGCTGCCACGCCGGAGCCGGTGGTCCGTCCGGACGGCGCCTACGTCATCACCGGCGGGCTGGGCGGTATCGGCCTTGTCGTCGCGCGCCGGCTCGTGGACCGCGGGGCCGGACGTATTGTCCTGAGCGGCCGCTCGGCGCTGTCGCAGGAGCAGCAGGCAGTCATCGACGAACTCGGAGCGCGGGCGCAGATCGCGGTCGTCTCCGGCGACATCGCCGTGGCCGGTGTGACCGAACGGTTGGTGGCGGCCGCCGAAGAGACGGGGTTGGCCTTGCGCGGGGTGGTGCACAGCGCCGCCGTGATCGACGATCAGATCGTCGTCGGCCTCGGCCGGGAGAACCTGGAACGCGTGTGGGCGCCCAAGGCCGCCGGTGCGTGGGCATTACACACCGCCACCGCCGACCGTGACCTCGACTGGTGGGTGGGCTTCTCCTCGACGTCCTCCCTGCTGGGGGCGCCCGGTCAGGTGGCTTATGCCTGTGCGAGTGCCTGGCTCGACGGCCTGGTCGCCTGGCGCCGGGCCTCCGGTCTGCCCGCCACCACCATCAACTGGGGCCAGTGGTCCGACATCGGCGTCGCCCGCGCGCTGACGTTCAGTGCACTCGATCCGATCGCGCCGGCCGAGGGCATCGAGGCGTTGGACGCGGTGCTCGCCGCCCACGTCACTCAGGTCGGAGTCGCACGGCTGCGGCTCGATCGGGTGGCCGCGGCCTTCCCGGAACTGCGTGATCTGGGCTATTTCTCCATCCTCGCCGAGGAACTGGACGACGACACCGATGACGACTGGGCCGGACCCGACGCGTTGCGCGAGCTGGATCCCGCGGAGGCACAGCGAGTGGTATCCGCGCGGCTGGGTGCCCGCGTCATGGCCGTCATGGGCTATCCCAAGGGCAGCCCGATAGAAACCGACAAGCCGTTGACCCAGTTGGGCATGGATTCCCTGATGGCGGTGCGGATTCGCAACACCGTGCGGGGCGACTTCGGTGTCGAGCCGCCGGTGGCACTGCTGCTCCAGGGTGCCTCGTTGACCGATCTGACGGCCGACCTCATCCGCCAACTCGGCCTGACTCCCCAGGCCGGGCCCGAGAGTGCGGACGGGGTTCGTGGCCGAGCCCAGAAGCGTGCGGCCGCGCGGCAGCGTGCCGCGTCGCGGCGAAAGGTAGGAGACCGAGCGTGACCAGCAGCAGAGAGACCGCACCGCAACCAGATTCGCTACCGGACAACGCCATTGCGGTGATCGGCATGGCGGGACGGTTCCCCGGCGCCGATACGGTGTCGGAGTTCTGGGACAACCTGCGCCGCGGCGAAGAGTCGATCGTCTCCTTGTCGGAGGCCGACCTGGTGGCCGCAGGCGTCAGCGAGAAGTCACTGGCCAATCCTGCATACGTGCGCCGTGCCGGACTCGTCAATGGAATAGCCGACTTCGACGCCGAAGTATTCGGTTTCACCCCGCAGGCCGCCCGCACCATGGATCCGCAACACCGGCTGTTCCTGCAGTGTGCGTGGCATGCGCTGGAAGACTCCGGCTACCAGCCCGGCGAGCTCGACGGTGCCGTCGGTGTGTATGCCACCAGCACCACCAGCGGATACCTCCTGCACAACCTCATGTCGCACTATGACCCGAATGCGATCGTCGGAGAAGGCATCACCTTCGACATGGTCAATCTGTCGCTGCAGAACGACAAGGACTATCTGGCGACGCGGGTGGCGCACCAGTTCGATCTGCGCGGCCCGGCGCTGTCGGTACAGACGGCGTGCTCCTCAGCCCTGGTCGCGGTCCACCTGGCGTGCCAGAGCATCCTCAACGGTGAGTCGGAGATGGCGCTGGCCGGTGGTGCGTCCCTGCGCATCCCGCATCAGGTCGGGTACTTCCACGCGGCCGGTTCGATGGTGTCGGCGACCGGACACTGCCGCCCCTTCGACGTCCGGGCGGACGGCACTGTTTTCAGCAGCGGCGCCGGCGTCGTGGTCCTCAAGTCGCTGGAGGCCGCGGTCGAGGACGGCGACCGCATCCATGCGGTGATCAGGGGATCGGCGCTGAACAACGACGGCTCGACCAAGATGACCTATGCCGCACCCAGCGCGGCCGGTCAAGCCGACGTCATCGCCGAGGCTCACGCCGTCGCCGAGGTCGACGCCTCCACCGTGAGCTACATCGAGACCCATGGGACGGCCACGCCGCTCGGTGACCCCATCGAGATCGAAGGTCTGCGGCAGGCTTTCGAGGTATCCGAGACCGAACGGCCAGGACCCTGCTACGTCGGCTCGGTCAAGTCCAACATCGGTCACCTGGAGTCGGCGGCGGGCATCGCGAGCCTGATCAAGGTGATCCTGTGCCTCAAGCACCGGGCTATTCCGGCGACTCTGCACTACACCAGCCCGAACCCCGAACTGCATCTGGATCAGGGACCGTTCGTGGTGCGCAGCGAGTACGGTCCGTGGGACTGGGACGGCATCCGACGCGCCGGAGTGAGCTCGTTCGGGGTGGGGGGCACCAACGCACACGTGGTCCTCGAAGAGGCACCCGTCCGGCCCGCTTCCGTAGCCCCTGCTGGTCCGCAGGTGCTGCTCTTGTCGGCGCGCTCCGCGGAGGGGTTGCAGCAGGCGCGGGCCTCGCTGGCCGCCGCGTTGTCCAGTCCGGACGCCCCCGCCCTGCCGGACGTGGCCTACACGCTGCAGCGCCGACGTAAGGAATCCGTCCGGCTGGCGGCGGTGGTCGCCGATGGACGGGATGCCGCGACGGTGCTGGCCGCAGACGAGCACGACAACGCCTTCGTGGGCGCACCGCTGCCGGCCTCGCTCACAGAGACCGACGCCGACCGGGTGGTGCTGCTGTTCCCGGGCCAAGGTGCTCAGCACATCGGCATGGCGCGGGGTCTTTACGAATCCGAGCCGGTGTTCGCCCAGCATTTTGATGAGTGCGCGGAGGGTTTCCAGGGCGAGCTGGGCATCGACCTGCGCGCGGAGATCTTCGACGGAACCGCCAGGAATCTGGAGCGCACCGACCGCACCCAGCCGGCACTGTTCGCCGTCGAGTACGCGGTGGCCAAGCTGTTCGGAAGTTACGGCGTGCGCCCGGCGGCGATGGCGGGACACAGCATCGGTGAATATGCCGCGGCCACCATCGCCGGGGTCTTCGACCTCGCCACCGCGGTCAAGGCGGTGGCGATGCGGGCCAGACTGATGCACTCGGCACCCCGCGGCGTCATGGTGGCGGTGGCACTGGGTCCGGAAGCCGTCGCTGAATACCTCGGTGCCGATGTCGATCTGGCGACCGTGAACGACCCGGGCGGCTGCGTCGTGGCGGGCACGGAGGAGGGCATCCGCGCGTTCCAGGGCCGGTTGGCCGGAGCGGGCATCACTGCCAGGCGGGTACGCACCTCGCATGCCTTCCATTCGCGGCTGATGGAACCGGTGCTCGCCGAATACACCGGCTTTTTGTCGCGCCTGACGCTGCGCGAACCGCAGATCCCCTTGCTGTCGAACCTCTCCGGGACCTGGCTGGCGCCGGGGGAGGCCACCAACCCCGCGACGTGGGCCCGCCAGATCCGGGAGACGGTACGGTTTTCCGATGAGCTCGGTGCGCTGCTGGCACACCCGGGCCGGGTGTTCGTCGAGGTCGGTCCCGGCGGGACGCTGACCGCCTCGGCGATGCGTCATCCCAAGTGGTCCGACGGTCACCGTGCCGTCCGGCTGATGCGCCACCACGCCCAGAACCGGGACGATCGTGACACGTTCCTGCTGGCGATGGGGCAGCTGTGGGCGGCAGGCATCGAGGTCGACTGGGCCTCGCGACGCGGCCGGTACCAACCGCAGCTCAGTACACTTCCGGGCTATCCGTTTGAGCGCCGGCGCCATTGGGTCGAGCACAAGCCCAGCTCCGGACGGGCGGCGAACTCCGCCCCGGTGAACGGTGTCGAGCTCGCCCCCTCCGCTGCCGGCGGCGGCCCCGCACCAGAGAGCACCAACGGCAGCTCGCCGATCGAGACCACGCTGCAGCGCGTCTTCTCCCAATGTCTCGGTGTCAGCGCTGTCGACCGGAATGCGAACTTCTTCGAAGTCGGCGGCGACTCGTTGGTGGCGATCAGTGTGGCGATGGCCGCCGCTCACGAGGGATTGGACCTCACCCCACAGGACATCTACGAGAACCCCACCGTGGCCGTCCTCACCAAGACTCTCGTCGCCCGCTACGCAGCAGGCGGGCTGGCGCGGCAATCGTGGAGTGATGCGGTACACCCGCCACTGCCACCGAATGTCGCCTTCTTCCTCGAACACGGTGTCCGGGAGCGTGGTCGGTGGCGGGTTCCGGTGATCTTGCGACTGCGTCCTGATGTGCTGCCGGAGGATGTCACCGCGGTGCTCACCGCCGTGACCAATCAGCACGATGCCTTGCGCCTGACGATCACTGAGCATGCCGGAACCTGGCAACAGCAGATCGGTGATCCGCGGGAGTTCACCGAACTGACCACTCGGTCGCTGCCCGAAGGAATCACGCCCGGCAGTCCGGAGGAACGCGACGCGCTGCACGACATCTGCCGACGGCAACTCGGCGAGTGGGACCTGTCGAACTCACCGCTGGGGGCCCTGCATGTCACAGGCGGGGCGGGCAATCCGTCCTATCTCGCCATCAGCGTGCACGGCATCGTGGGTGACGACGTGTCGCGTGACGTCCTGCTCACCGATATCTTCACCGCATTCGGACAGCGGTTGGCGGGCAATGACATAACGCTGCAACCGGTCACCACTCAGTGGGGTGAGTGGTCGGCGCGATGCGCAGCGCTGGCCACCCATCCGGCGGTGGTGGACAGCCGTGGCTTCTGGCTGGAGACCGTATCCGCGGCTGATGTCCGCGTCACCAGCTCGGAGGTCTCGGAGCCACCCGCAGCTGCCGATCTGCACCGGCTGTCATCGACGCTGACCATCTCCGAGACCAGCGAGATCGACGACGCCCGGCGCCGACTCGGGTTGACCATCGACGAGATCCTGTTGGCGGCGCTCGGCCAGACGATCGCGGACACGAACGGCGCGGGCACCATCGCCGTCGACCTCGGCGGGCCGGGGCGGTCGGTGCTGCGACCCGACGTCGACCTGCGCCGCACAGTCGGGTGGTTCACCACGGTCCATCCCGTGGCGCTCAGGTGCGTGCAGCGCGACGGGATGAGTGCGCGGCAGCTGCTCGACAGCGTCCATGACACGCTCGAGGCCGTCCCGCACTACGGAATCGGGTACGGATTGTTGCGCTATCTGTACGCGCCGACCGCGCGGACACTGGGTGCGGCGCGACCCGCT
The DNA here is from genome assembly GCA_040512325.1 of Mycobacterium sp. Classification (GTDB taxonomy): domain Bacteria; phylum Actinomycetota; class Actinomycetes; order Mycobacteriales; family Mycobacteriaceae; genus Mycobacterium. The sequence goes on from JBEVFK010000004.1 coordinate 13,021, forward strand.
GATGTCTTCTTCTCCAATGTGGGCACCATTCCGGACCTGTCCTTCCTAGCGTCCGCCGATGCCCCGGTCGCGCTGTACAGCGATACCGAGTCGACGGTGCGGGAAGCGATTCCGGGTCTCGGTCATGCCGTGGAGCTTCGGGTCTACCGCTCGGGTGGTCGGCTTCATGTGGATTGGTGGTACGACGCCCGCCGAATCGAGCCGGCCGCGGCCGAGTCGCTGGCCGGCGGATTCCGCGGCGCAGTGGCAGATCTGATCGGCGAAGCGATCGCCGAAGACGAACTGGACTCGGCCGATGAGGAACTGACCCTTGTAGACCTGGCGTAGGGGAGTCGGATACATGTTTCCATCGTCGGTGATCCGCAAGTTGGCGAACAGCGAGGAAATGCTTGCCGAGACCCATAATTTTGTGGGGCTGGGCGCACACGTCAAGGGCCCGGTCGACATCGACGCGCTGTCGGAGGCCTATGACGCGCTGCTCGAGGCGCGTCCGGTCCTGACTGCGCGCCTGGAGCGGGACGCAGACGGACGGCATCAGTTCGTCGCCGATGACCTGCTGCCCGAGGGCATCGAAGTGGTGGAACTCGACGGTCCGGCAGCTGAGGACCCGCCGCTGCACTTCGACCAGTACGCGTCCTTGGTCCATCTCCGGGTGACCATCCGCGACGGGCAGGCCCAACCGACTCTCTATGTCCATCACAGCATCGCCGACGGTCATCACATGTACACCCTGATCGAGGAGTTGCTGTCGTATTACACCGATCTGGTGTCGGGAGGACGCATCCGACGGTTGACCGTCGAGTCCGCGCCCGAGTCGATAGAGGCGGTGCTCGCCGAGCGCGGTATCCACAAGCAGAAGCGTTCGGGCATCGAGCGGTTCATGCCTGCGGTGTTCAAGTACGACCTGCCGCCGTCCCGGCGTGCCACCACCGGTGTGAAATCGCCTTCACCGGTTCGGGTTCCGATCGTGTCGTGCCAGCTGAGCGAACGCCACACCGACAGCATCGTCGCGCTGTGCCGCGCGCAGGGCATCGGACTCACCGCGATGCTCTCCGCGGTTCTGGTGAAGGCGGAGTGGCAGCTTCGCGGCTCGACGACCATTCCGGTACCTCTGATCTACACGGTGGATCTGCGGTACTTCTTGTCACCGCCGGTATCGGCCACCGGGTGCACCAACCCGGTGGGTCTGGCGACCTACCTCGCCGAAATCGACCGCAAGACAGACGTGGTGGAGCTGGCGCGCGACATCGCCCAGACGTTCAAGTCCGATCTGGCCGACGGGGTGATCCAGCAGTCCCGGCTGCACTTCAGCCCGCAGTACGTCGGGAACGCGCCGGGGCTGCCCGATGTCGTGCTGCTCTCCGACAACGGTCTGGTGCCTCCCGTGCGTACGCCCGCCGACCTGGAGGTCGTCAGCACCCACGGAGAGTTGTACTTCGATGTCGATGACGGGATCGAGATCTACTTCACCCAGATCTATGCCGGCCGGCTCAACGTCGAATACCACTCGTACGGACCGCAACCGGAACGTTCGGTGGAGACCATCCGTTCGTTGTTGTGCGCGCTGGCCGATCAGTACCCCGCACGTGACGTCAGTTGACGGGCCCGAAGGCGTAGCGGTGGTACTGCAGTGCTCGACGCAGCGGCGGCACCGCCCGCACCAACCGCCCAGCCACTCGGAAGGCGGCCGCGGTTCGGCTGAAAGTCGGCGCATCGAAGAATGTTTCGGCGGCCAACAGCCGAACTCCGGAGACTCGGCCGAGGACATCCGCCGGGCTGTTGACCGCCCAGTGCAGCGTCGAACCGGATTGGCGTTGCAGCTTCTGCATTCGTTGGGACCGGATGACGAGCCAGTTGTAGAAGTCGATCTGCACTTCACCCGTCCCGAACCGGTCGACCACGTGTTGCAGCAGCGCGGTTCCTTCGAGCTCGGTCAGGTACATGCTGATGCCCTCTGCCAAGAGCAATACCGGTCCCTCGGCGGGGATTTCGTCGAGCCAGGACGGGTCGGTCGCGGAGGTGGCGACCAGGTGGTATCCCGGCCGGGACGGATAGAGCTGCTCACGCAGGGCGATCACGTCCGGATAGTCGACGTCATACCAGTGCACACCCGGGCCGGGATCCAACCGGAACACCCGGCTGTCCAGACCGCACCCCAGGTGGATGACGGTGGCACGGGGGTGAGCGGCCAGGAAGTCGGCGGCCCAGATGTCGTACTGCGCAGTACGCACCGTGACCAGCGGTGTCCACCGGTCGGCGACTTTGAGACCGTCCCAGTCGAAATCGATCCGGCCGACCGCCTCCTCGGCGAACCTGTCGCCCAGGATGGGTCGTTCGGAACCAGCGTCCAGCGCCTTGCAGTACAAGGTGGTGAGCATGGTCTGTGCGGGGCCGCTGAGGTCGACCGAAACTCTGCCAGTCACACGTGGAGCCTAGCGCGCGAATTGCGTTCCTGGCCATCGATACAGCGGAACTCTTGCGAAGAGGGGAATGAACCATGAACGGTAACGGCAGCGTAGGCAGGTCACCGAAGGTCCTGCTGCTCTACTACAGCTACACGGGGCAGGCGCAGAAGGTGCTGGAGGCCGCCGGCGACGTCTTCCGCGAGCGAGGCTGCGAGGTCCACACGGCCCAGATCGAGCTGACGGATGAGCGTTACGCCGAGCGGTTCGCCCGGTTCCCGATGCGGCGGGTGTGGCCCGACATGCTCAGCGTGCTGCCGGCGCAGAAGCGTGGGGACACCGCCGAAATTCGAACCCCGGACACGGTGCGAGACAACGACTACGACTTGATCTGCATCGGATCGCCGACGTGGTGGGAGACTGCGAGCCTACCGATGCGCTCGTTCCTGGAATCGGATGAGGCGCAGAAATTGCTGCAAGACAAGCAGTTCGCGGTGTTCGTCGTCTGTCGGCAGTACTGGCAGGAGAACCTCATGACGGTGCGCGAGCTCGCCGAGGCCCGAGGCGGCCGGTATGTCGACGAAATCCACTTCACCTACCCCGGCGATCCCGTTCGTTCGTTGTTGTCGCTCACGAGTTACCTGGGCAGCGGGGAGTACCGGAAGCGCTACCTGGGTGTTCGTATCCCCAGCACCAACGTTCAGCCAGAACAACTGCAGGACACGCGCAGGTTCGCCACCGCTCTGGTGGACCGGTTGTTCGACGAGCGAAAGTAGCAACACCGATGCCCCGTTCATTCGTCGCGTCTTTCGAGTCGCCGGCCAGCGTCGAGCAGATCCACTCGGCCTTCGGTGAAGAGAACTACTGGCTGGCCCGGATGGCGGCGTTCGGCGGCGCCAAGACTCTCAGCTCGTTGGTCGTCGACTCCGACGGTACGGTCACGGTGACCATCACCGAGGACCTGCGGCAGAGTGCGTTACCCGGCATGGTCGCCAAGCTGTATCGCGGTGATCTGTTGGTCGTGAGCACCGAGCAATGGCGCCCGATGGGTGATGGTCGGGTCAGCGGTGAGATAAGCGTCGCTGCGACAGGGGCTCCGGGGTCGGGCCAGGGAACGGCGCTGCTGGCACCGTCGGCTGCGGGCTCGCAGCTGACCCTGTCGGCGACGGTCGAGTTCAAGGTGCCGTTGGTGGGCAGTCGGATCGAGACGGCCGTCGCGGGGCAGTTCGCCGACGGGCTCGAGGAGATTCAGCGCTTCACCACAACCTGGATCGGTGAGCATGCTTGAGGAGCAGCGTAATTCGTCCGTGCCGTCCACCGCCGAGGCGTTGTCGCGGCTGGACATGTCACTGGCCGACGCGATGATGACGCAGCGGGCGGTACGCCGGGTTCTTCCGGATCCGGTCGATGACGTGTTGGTGCTCAGGTGCATCGAACTCGCGTTGCGGGCGCCTACCGGTAACGACGGGCAGATCTGGGAGTTCGTCGTTGTCAAGGATGTCCAGATCAAGGAGCAGCTCGCCAAGCGATACCGGCAGGCCTGGCGGATTCAGCACGGTGTGGTGCTGCGCCGGGCCATTGCCCAGGACGAGTCCATGGCCAAGATAGCCCGCTCGATCCAGTGGCAGATCGACCACTTCACCGAGATCCCGGTGCTGGTGGTGGCCTGCCTACGCCTGGGTGCCCGCGACGGTCGGCTGCCGTTCGTGCGAATGCCGCACGTTGCCGAGTCGGCATACTGGGGATCGATCTATCCCAGCGTGCAGAACCTGCTGCTGGCCGCGCGCGCGATGGGTCTGGGCGCGTCGCTGATCACCCTGCCGCTGTGGAGCCAGGCGTCGGCGCGCCGGGTTCTGCACCTTCCGCGATCGGTCACTCCGTGTTGCATTGTGCCGCTGGGCTGGCCACGTGGACGCTATGGGCCGACCACTCGAAAACCGGTAGAGCTGGTGGCCCACCGGGACGCCTATGGGAACCGAACCTGGCTCGACACCTTCGAGCGACCCCTACGATGAGACCGCACCCCGGATCACGGCGCCAGGCGTGACAATGTGATGCGCTCCCACATCCGGTCGGTCAACAACGTCTGCGCCAGGATGGTGGCGTGGCCGGATAGCCCGACGATGTAGCGGGGTTTCGGATTTCTGGCCCTGACCACGCGCATGACGACGCGGGCGACGGTGTCGGCATCGACCATGACGCCGGGCGTCTTGGTCAGTGCGAGTGCGGCCGCGTCGTAGCGGCGCTTGAAGTCGCCATACGGATCGTCGTCTGCGTAACTTCGGGTTTCCTCGAGTTGAGCCTCGACAAACCGGGTCCGTACCCCGGTGGGGTCGATCAACACGACGCGGACGCCGAACTGCATCAGCTCGGCCCGAAGCGCGAGCGAGAGGGCCTCGAGCCCGTACTTGCTGATGTGGTACGCGCCTGCGCCGGGGGAGGTGAATCGTCCACCGGTGCTGCCGATGTTGACGATGATGCCGGCTCTCCTGGCTCGCATACCGGGCAGGACCGCTTGCGAAAGGTGCAGTGGCCCGGCCACATGAGTCTCGAAGAGACGGCGGAGATCGGTCAGCGCCACCTGCTCGAGAGGACCGCGCAGCGGGAACCCGGCACTGTTGACCAAGACACTTACCCCACCGTGGTCGGTGGTGATCTCGTTGACCAGTCCGGTGACCTCGGCCTCGTCGGTGACGTCGAGGGAGCGCGCCTGAAAGCCTCGCGACCGGAGATCAGCGAGTGCAGATGGATTGCGCCCGACGGCGAATACCAGATAGTTCTTGGCTTGCAGGCGGTATGCGGTGGCCGCACCGATACCACTCGTCGCGCCCGTGACCACGGCAACCGGTTGGGCTTTCATCGAATCAGGGCTCCTTCGGAGGTCTGCTGCGTGATAATTTGGTGATTCCGCCACCGCACAAGGGATTCAGATGCTCGAGGTGATCGACAGGGGCGCTGTCAGCGAATCCCATCCTGCCCCATTGCTCTTCGTGCACGGGGCCTGGCATGCCGCCTGGTGCTGGGACGAGAACTTCCTCGCCTTCTTCGCCGACAAGGGGTATCGCGCCCTGGCACTCAGCTTGCGCGGTCATGGCGGCAGCCCCACCGAAAAGTCGCTACGCACTTGCACGGTCGCCGACTTCGCCGAGGACGTCAGCGTCGTCGCCGACAGCCTCCCGACAGCACCGGTGATCGTCGGGCACTCCATGGGCGGACTCATCGTGCAGAAGTACCTGGAGTCCAATGCCGCCCCTGCCGGTGTGTTGATGTCGTCCATGCCACCGCACGGCAACCTCGGGTCCACGCTGCGGTGGATGAGGTACCACCCTTGGCATTTCACCAAGATGACGGTCACCGGCAAGGCCCTGCCGTACATCAGCACACCGCAGCTGGCTCGTGAGCGCTTCTTCTCCGCACACACCCCGGCCTCGGACGTGCTCGAGTACGCGGCGAGGCTCCAAGAGGACAGCGCGCGCGTCGGCCTCGACTGCCTGGTGCTCAGCTTGCCCCGGCCGAAACGGATCGTCACACCGCTGTTGATCCTCGGTGCCGAGGAGGACGGCGCCCACACCAGGAAGGAAGTACTCGACACCGCGCGGACGTACCGCACCGAGGCGGAGTTCTTCCCCAAGATGGGACACAACATGATGCTCGAGCCTGGGTGGGAGGCCGTCGCGCAGCGGATCCACACCTGGCTCGGCACGCGCGGACTGTAAGACCCGGCGGATCAAGGGCGTTCGAGGAATTCGGGTGCGGTGGCGAGATCCGAGGTCGGGTGGGACCCACGACGGTCCGGGCCGGCGGGCACCAACTCGAGCGGCAGATGCGCCAGCCCGCGCATCGTCGGGTCATCGAGATAGCGGTGCGCCCCGGCGAAACGAATGGCCTGGACCCGGGGAAGCAACCGGGTCAGCACTCGGCTGACCTCCAGGCGGCTCAGCGGTGTCCCGAGGCAGAAATGGATCCCGATACCGAAGGCGAGGTGGTCGGTCGGATTGCGGTACAGATCGAAGGTGTTCGGATCGGAGTAATGGCGCGGGTCGCGGTTGGCGGCTGCGAACAGGAGCAGCACCCGGGCGCCGGCCGGAATCGTCTGGGCACCCATGGGGTAATCGCGGGTGGCGGTCCGGTAGAAACCCTGGACCGGTGCGACGAAGCGGAGCTGTTCTTCGATTGCGGCGGGAATCAACTCGGGCCGTTCGCGCAGCTGTGTGTAGAGAGCGGGCTGCTGCGCGAGGGTCAGGAACAGTCCCGACAGCAGGTTGGTCGTGGTCTCGCTGCCGGCTCCGATGAGCATCGCAGCGCTCCAGAAGATCTCGTTGTCGGTCAGCACATCGTTGCCGTCCGAGGCGGTCATCATCGAGATCAGGTCATCACCGGGATCGCGGCGGCGCTGCATGATGAGTTGATCGAGATTGCGGCGCATGGCGGCCGTTGCCCGGGCTGATCGAGCGCTCTGAGCGAGCCCGTGGGCGTCCAGCGGCGCAAAGGCTCCTTCGGCCATGGCATCGGCCCAGGCGAGGAACTGTGCGTGGTCCTGCTTCGGGATTCCCAGCATCGTGGCGATCAGCCGGTTGGGAAGTGGCTTGGCGAGATCGGACACGAGGTCGGTGGTACCGCGCGCGATCATGGCGTCGACCAGCTCGTCGGCTACCTCGTTGATGACCGATTGCCAGGCCGCCATGGCCCGCGGGGTGAACGCGCGGGAGACGAACTTGCGAAGACGCGTATGGTACGGCGGGTCGGCCGCATTCATCGACTGCAGGTGGACCCGGTAGCGGGCCTGGCTTTCCGCCGAGGAGAACCCGCCGTGGTCGCGCAACGCGGCGCGCACATCGTCATAGCCCGCGACGATCCAGATCCCGCGCTTGCGGTTGTACCAGACATTCGGCGCATCCGGGCCGGCAAGCAGCGCTTGGTATTCCGGGTAGGGATCACGCCTCGTCGCGGGTGCGAAGGGGTCGAAGTCGGTGAGTGGAGCGGTCTTCTCGCCGGTCACCAACGAGCTGTACGCGGTGGCCCGGTCCCGGACCACCCCGGTGACACCATCGAGGCCGATTTTCATCAGGCTGCCGCGGAATCGGAGCCAGTCAGCCAACTTCATACGAATCGTCTTCCCCGTGGGGATCCCGCGATCATCGCCGGCGATCTCACGTCACTCTTTGACGAAGCTGTACACCCGGTACGTGAACTCCCCGCTGCGTAGCGCGCCGTTGAACGCCCAGTCGGTCAAATCGCTTGACAGGCGGGTGAAGCCACGTGTGGCGGCAGCACCGTGATGATCGATCAGCGCCTGTTTGCGCGGCCGATTCCTCTCGTTGCCGCGCAGGACATCGGCATCGATGGTTGCGTGGGACAGCATTCTCAGCGGCATGTCGTCCATCTGCGCCTCCCACTCGGCGACCGCGCTGCGCCGCCGGAAGTCGGCGTAGAGAAAATGCCCACCGGGGCGGAGCACGCGCGCCACTCCGGCGAAGAAGCTCGGCACGTCCGGGTAGAGGTGCGACGCTTCGACATTGACCACCGCGTCGAAGGAGTTCTCCGGAAAGGGCAGACGCTGGGCGTCACCGTGGATGAAATCCAGGCCGGGCAGCTGGTGACGCTTCTCGCAGAACTCGATGCCGGCCGGGTTCAGGTCGAGCCCGCAGTAGGAAGCGGGCTTGAATGTCCTTGTGAGATAGGATGACCCACCGCCGTGGCCGCAGCTGACTTCCAGCACCTTCTTACCGCTGAGATCGACCTGGGAGGCCGTGCGGTGGTAGAGCTGGATGAAGTAGCGGTGGGGCTCGTCAGAAGCCTCCAGCGGCACGGCCATCGGAGGCTCCTCCTCATAGCCGTAGTTGAGGAACAACCAGTCGTCCTCGCCCAACAGGTGCGTCTGTGAGGCGAACCGTTTGGTGACGAACGAGGTGAAAAGCAGATGGAAGACGACGCGGTTCGTCACCAAGCGGTTGACGAACGGGCTGGATACCAGTCGATTAGTAGTGGCCACGGAGGCAGTATTACAGACTCCGGCCGATAGCACACCGGTTCAGGCTCTTCTTAACCAGTAAGTTGGGTAAACCGCATCGTGCGATGAAGAATTCATAAAAAGCCGCGCATTCTCTTTGCTGAAAGTGTAACGTCGTGTGCGTGCCGCTACCTGCACCCAGCACCGAACGTCGCGCCGTAGTCACCGGAGCCTCACATGGCATCGGCGAAGCTCTGGCCACCGAGTTGGCCGCGCGTGGCCATAATCTGGTGCTCACCGCGCGACGGGAAAACCTACTCAAGGACCTGGCCACGCGACTGTCCGACAAGTACGGGGTCAAAGTCGAGGTCTGGCCTGCGGATCTCACCGACCCGATCCACCGGGCCGAGCTCGCCGACCAGCTGGCCTCGTGGAATGTCTCGATTCTGTGCGCCAACGCCGGTGTCGCCACCCTCGGTCCCGTGGCTGAACTGGATCCGGCAGGCGAGCGGGCCCTGGTACAGCTCAACGTCGTTGCGGTGCATGACCTGATCTTGGCCGTGTTGCCGGGAATGCTGAAGCGCGGCGCCGGCGGCATCCTGATCTCCGGCTCCGCTGCCGGGAACTCACCTATCCCCAACAACGCTGCCTACTCGGCCAGCAAGGCTTTCCTGAACACCTTCAGCGAAGCGCTCCGCATCGAACTGCGGAACTCCGGGGTCCATGTGACGCTGCTGGCGCCCGGGCCGGTGAGTTCCGGACTGCCGGATTTTGTCGAGGAAGAAGTGGTGGACAAGGTGATTCCGGACTATATGTGGGTCTCTACGGAATACACCGCCAAAGCCTCGCTGAATGGGTTGCGTCGCAACAAAATGCGGGTGGTACCCGGCCTACCCGCCAAAGCGATGTCGCTGGCCAGCACATACCTGCCGCGCGCAGTGCTCGCGCCGATCGTCGGCAATGTCTACAAGAAGTTGGGCGGCGGGTAACGCCGGCGAGGGCGTCCGTTGCCGCAACTATCGAGAACGCTCAACACAGCCACCGAGGGGAGGGCAGGCATGGAGGGGTTCGGCGGAAAGGTCGCGGCCGTCACCGGCGCCGGTTCGGGGATCGGTCAAGCACTGGCAATCGAACTGGCGCGGTCAGGGGCGGCCCTGGCAATCAGCGACATCGATCCCGACGGTCTGGCAGTCACCGAAAAGCAATTGGTGGACATCGGCGCACCGGTCAGGGCTGACCGACTCGACGTCTCGGACCGGGAGGCGTTCATCGCCTACGCCGAGACGGTCAACGACCATTTCGGCAAAGTTCATCAGATCTACAACAACGCCGGAATGTCCTTCTACGGAGACATCGAGATCAGTCGGTTCGCCGAGATCGAACGGGTGATGAACGTCAACTACTGGGGAGTCGTACACGGGACCAAGGCGTTCTTGCCGCACCTGATCGCCTCCGGCGAGGGTCACGTGATCAACGTCTCCAGCGCGTTCGGACTGTTTGCGGTGCCGGGCCAGGCCGCCTACAACTCGGCGAAGTTCGCCGTCCGCGGCTTCAGCGAGGCGCTCTATCAGGAGATGGCGCTGGCCGGACATCCCGTCAGGGTCACCACGGTGTTTCCCGGTGGTGTCACAAGCGCTTTCCTGCGCAACACGGCCGTCGCCGCGGAACTCGGGGACTACGATCTGACGGAGAACTTCGATGTGCGGTTGTGGTCCACCTCGCCGAAGAAAGCCGCGAAAGTGATACTCGGCGGGGTCCGCAAAAACCGGCCGCGGGTTCTCATCGGACCCGATATGAAGATCCTCGATCTGGCAGTACGCATCGTCGGCCCGCACTACCAGCAGATGGTCCCGCCGGTGTTACGCCGGTTCATGAAGCCCATCCACTGATCATCCTGTTCACTCCACGCCAGAGCAAAGGGAAACGCAACCAGATGATCTCAGCAACGTTTGTATCCGTCGTTCCAGGCCCTTGTCCTGTGCGGCTGGTCAGGTAGCCTGAACGTCCATGAGTGCCTTGGAATTCGAGGTCGTCATCATCGGAGCCGGTTTCGGGGGAATCGGTGCTGCCATCCAGCTCAAGAAGCTGGGATACCAGAATCTTCTGATCGTGGATCGGGAGAAGGACCTGGGTGGAACGTGGCACGTCAACCGTTATCCAGGACTGGCGTGTGACATCCCATCCTCCACCTACTCGTATTGGTTTGAGCCCAACCCGAATTGGTCCCGCCTGTACGCGCCGGGCCCCGAAATCAAGCGGTACGCGGAGCATGTGGCCGACAAGTACGACGTGCGACGGCATATGCGCTTCAACACCACGGTGGACAGCGTGCGGTGGGACGAGGACTCTCGGCATTGGCAGGTGGCACTCGCGGGCGGCGACACCCTGGTCGCCAGAGTCGTCATCGCCGCCACCGGTGTGCTGTCGCAACCGCATACCCCGTTCATTCCGGGCATCGATCAGTTCGACGGCCGAATCATCCACACCACAGCGTGGGACGACGAGTACGACTTCAGGGGTCGCCGTGTCGCGATGATCGGTACCGGCGCGACGGCGGTGCAGCTGATGCCGGAATTGGCGAAACAGACCGCCGACCTGACGGTGTACCAGCGCACGCCCATCCATGTGGTGCCCAAGACCGACTTCCCGATGCCAAAGGCGCTCCGGCGCTTGTTTGCTCGAGTGCCGCGGAGTCAGCGCGCATTCCGGATGCTGACCGACGCGATGTACGAGATCTCGTTCGTCGCCTCCGTACTGCGCTTCCACCAGTTCTGGTGGCTCAACAAGGCTGCCGCGAACTCATCGAAGATGTTGCGGTTCGTTTCTCTTCGCGACAAAGAGCTGCGGCGCAAGCTCACCCCGGACTATGACATGGGTTGTAAGCGGCCCACGTTCTCGAACACCTACTACCGGACGTTCGCCAAGCCGCAGGTGCACCTGCAGACCACCGGCATCGAGCGGATGGAGCCCGATGGCATCGTCGCCGGCGATGGGACCAAGACCGAGATCGACACACTGGTGCTGGCCACCGGTTTCGATCTGTGGGAATCCAACTTCCCGGCCATCGAGATCATCGGCCGCGAGGGCCGGAACCTGGGTAAGTGGTGGCGCGACAGTGGATTTCAGGCTTATCAGGGAGTCTCGATCCCGTACTTCCCCAACCTGCTGAACCTCGCGAGCCCCTATGCGGTCAGTCTGAACTTCTTCGACATGATGGAATACCAGATGCGGCATATGAATCGGCTTCTGGGCGAAGTGCGCCGGCGCGATGCGACGACGTTCGAGGTCACCGAGGAGGCGAACGAGCGTTTCTGCAGCCGGCTGAGCAAGTTGCAGCACAACACGGTCTTCCACCTCGGAGACTGCAGCAATTCGCGGTCGTACTACTTCAGCCCCGATGGCAGTACCTATCTGCGCGCATCCTCCACGCGCACCACGGTGTCCGAGCAGACCAGCTTTCCACTGAGCGATTATTCGATCGCCTGATCGGTGAAGGAGATCAGACGGTGAAACATCGCTGGATGCACAGTATTTCGGACCAGCGGATCGTCTGCGTGGTCTTCCGGCAAGGGACGGGGGAGTGAGTGTGGAAGGTTTCGCAGGCAAGGTAGCCGTCGTCACCGGCGCCGGCTCAGGAATCGGTCAGGCGCTGGCAGTCGAATTGGCCCGCTCGGGTGCCAAGCTGGCGATCAGCGATGTGAACACCGCCGGGCTGGCGGACACCGCGGGACGGCTCCGCGTCATCGGTGTGCCGGTCAAGGTCGATGCGCTGGACGTGACCGACAGGGCACGGTTCCTGGCCTATGCCGACGACGTGCAGGACCACTTCGGGGTGGTCAACCAGATCTACAACAACGCCGGTATCGGGTTCTTCGGCGAAGTCGCGGGAAGCCAGTTCGGCGAGTTCGAACGGGTGATGGACGTCAACTACTGGGGTGTGGTGACCGGCACCAAGGCGTTCTTGCCACACCTGATCGCCTCTGGCGACGGCCACGTCGTCAACGTCTCCAGCATCTGGGGAATTTTCGCTGCGCCAGGGCAATCCGCCTACAACTCGGCCAAATTCGCGGTGCGCGGCTTCACCGAGGCGCTGCGCCAGGAGATGTTCCTGGGCGGACATCCGGTGAAGGTCACCACCGTGTATCCCAGTGGCGTCAAGACGGCGATCGCACGCAACGCGACGGGAGCCCAGGGGCTCGACATGAATGAGCTGGCGGAGTTGTTCGACAACAAGCTCGCCAAGGGTTCCCCCGAAGTCGCCGCACGAGGCATCCTCAACGGTGTCCGCAAGAACAAATCGCGAGTGCTCGTCGGGCCGGGCGCCAAGACGTTCGACCTGTTGGTGCGCCTCACCCCGGCCGGGTATCAGCGACTCTTCGCGCCAGTGACCGGCCGCCTGTTGCCTCGGCCTGAACCGGCCGCGCCACCACCCCCGTCGCTGTCCTAGTCCGCGTCAACGAGAGCAAGGCATCGGCTCACCCGACCGAGCGCAACGGTCAGTTGCTTTCTTGTGCAAGTAGTTCGGTCCCAGCGCCCTGGTCGAACTCGTCCGGTATCTGTCCTGTCCGGTCGGCACCTCGTTTGGGGACAACAAGTTTCGGTTGCAACGATCGAGGCGGGCGTAGGGTTGCGGGCGACGTAGTTCTCCGCAGGAACTCGTGAGAGTGGCGCACAAGTAATTAATAGCCACAAACCTTCGGGGCAGGGGTGAGCGTCGGTGTACTGGCTGATGAACCTGGCGCCTGAATCCGCGCGCCCACCAAATTGGGTTTGCTAGTGGCGTTTTGGGCTAAATCTGATTTTGCAGAACACGTTGCCTTTTTCTTACTCGGCGGTACATTTTATGGTTATGGGGCAGGAGCAGTTCGACGTTGTCATCATCGGGGCAGGTTTTGGCGGAATCGGTGCTGCGATCCAGGCGAAGCGCCTTGGCTACCAGAAGATCCTGATCCTCGACCGCGAGGACGATCTAGGCGGCACGTGGCACGTCAACCGCTATCCGGGCTTGGCTGTCGATCAACCGGCCACCACGTATTCCTACTGGTTCGAACCCAATCCACGTTGGACGCGCCTGTTTCCGGCAGGTGCGGAGATGAAGAGCTACGCCGAGCACGTTGCGGACAAATACGACGTACGCCGGCACATGCGGTTCAACGCCGGCGTCGAGGGCGCGCAATGGGACGAAGATGCTCAGGTCTGGGCAGTCACCCTGGCGGGCGGCGAGCTGATCCGCACCCAGTTCCTGATCGCCGCGACAGGTTTTCTGTGCCAGCCGAAGACACCCGATATCCCCGGCATCGACAGTTTCGGCGGGCGCGTCATCCACACCGCGAAGTGGGATCAAGACTTTTCGTTCGACGGACGCCGAGCCGCGGTGATCGGCACCGGTTCCACCGGCATCCAGGTCATCCCGGAACTCGCGAAAGAGGTGTCCGAGCTGACCGTCTACCAACGCACGCCCATCTGGGTGATGCCGAAGTCCGACATCAGATTTCCACGCATCGTGCAACGGCTCTTCGCTACGGTGCCGCTGACGCAACGTGCCCTACGATTCGGTACCGACGCCTTCATGGACATCGCCAACGTCATCACGATGTGGAACTACCGGTACTTCAAGGTGGCCAATAGGGCGATCACGGTGGGCTCTCGACTGCAGCGACGCCTCTCGGTGCGGGACAAGGACCTGTCCCAGAAGCTGAAGCCCGAGTACGACTTCGGTTGTAAGCGGCCCTCGATCTCGAATTCGTACTATCGGACCTTCAGCAAGCCGAATGTGCATCTGGAAACCAGTGGAATCGACCATATCGAGCCCGACGGCATCGTCGCCAACGATGGGACCAAGCGCACCATCGACACACTGGTCCTGGCCACCGGATACGACGTGTGGGAAAGCAACCTGCCGGCTATCGAAGTCATCGGCCGCGAAGGCCGCAATCTCGGAAAATGGTGGCGAGAGTCGGGGTTCCAGGCCTATGAGGGTATTTCGGTGCCCTACTTCCCGAACTTTCTGAGTATGGCCAGCCCCTACGCGTGGGTGGGGTTGTCGTGGTTCAACACGGTGGAATATCAGATGCGGCACATGAGTCGCCTCTTCGGCAGCCTGCAGAGCCGTGGCGCCACCACCTTCGAAGTCACCGAGGGAGCCAACGCCCGATTCTTGAAAGACGTGACCGAGCGGCTGGAGACATCGGTGTTCCGGCTGGGCAACTGTGCGACGTCACGGTCGTACTGGTTCAGTCCGACAGGTGATCCCGCGCTGTTTCGCCCGACCTCGGTCCGCAATGCAGTGAGAGCACAGAATCGCTTTCCGCTGTCCGACTACGCGATCTCCTGACAGCGGACGTGGCAGTCGTGCTCACTCATCCGCTTCAGCCGCACACCGGCCGCGAGGCTCCCGCCTCGGCCGGTGAGTCAGGACGGGGGCAGGGCATGCCGATTCTCAAGCTGCTGACTCGGGTTTGGCTGCCGCTTGTCGTGGTGCTGGTGGTAGGGGTCGGGGGGTACGCCGTCGCCAGGCTGCACGGCGCCTTCGGTTCCGAGATTCGGCCGTCTTACGCGGAGAGCGGAGCTGCCGACGTCGCGCCGGTCAGTCCGAAGTCGTTGGTCTATGAGGTGTTCGGCCCCGCGGGGGCGGTGGCAGACATCAGCTATTTCGACGTCGATGCCAGCCCGCAGCAAGTCGGTGGCGCGCCTTTGCCGTGGTCGTTGACGTTGAACTCAGCCACGCCCGGGTCCATCGGCAGCGTTGTGGCTCAGGGAACCAGCGACAGTATCGGGTGCCGCATCCTCGTCGACGGTGAGGTCAGGGCTGAGAAGATCTCCAACCAGACAAGTGCGTTCACCTACTGTCTGGTCACCGGCGCATGAGGCGCCCGGTGGGGTGTGCCGGCAATCCATCCACGACCACCGACCTGGGCACGGTGCCACAGTGAGTATTCAACACAGAGCCCACGACAGACCGTTCGTAGCCCGCACGGTCCGTCGCTTTGCGGTGCCGGTGATTCTCGGCTGGGTGGCCATCACGTTGCTCGTCAGTCTCGGCGTGCCCTCTCTCGAGCAGGTCGCAAAGGAACGTGCCGTATCGCTGAGCGTCCAGGACGCGCCGTCGTTACAGGCCAGGGATCACATCGGCGAGCGGTTTCAGGAACCGAACACCGACAGCGTTGCCATGGTGGTGCTGGAGGGCGACCAGCCACTCGGCGATTCCGCCCGCCAGTACTACAACGAGCTGGTCCGGCAATTCCACGCCGACAGCACCCACGTGCAGCGAGTTCAGGATTTCTGGGGCGATCCGATGACCGCGCTGGCAGTGCAGAGCCCCGACGGCAAGGCGGCCTATGTCCAGTTGAATCTGGCTGGGAACCAAGGCGAGACGCTGGCGAATCAATCCGTCGACGCGGTTCGCGATATCGTGGCACGAACACCCGCGCCCGACGGCGTCAGGGCCTACGTCACCGGCCCGACGCCCCTGTCCGCCGACCTTGCCTATACCGGCGACCACGCCGCCACGAAGATCACGGTGGCAACCGTCGTGGTGATCTCCATCATGTTGCTGCTGGTGTACCGGTCGATCACCACCGTCGTCCTCGTCATGCTCATGATGGGGATCGGCCTGGCGGCGGTACGGGGGGTGGTCGCGGCCCTTGCCGACTTCGGCATCATCGGCCTGTCGAGTTTCTCCATCAGCATCCTCGTGGCTCTGGCCATTGCCGCAGGAACGGACTACGCGATATTCCTCATCGGCCGATATCACGAGGCGCGTCAGGTCGGTGAAGATCAGGAAACGGCCTACTACACCGCAATTCGTGGAGTCTCTCACGTCATTTTGGCGTCAGGTCTGACGATCGCCGGGGCCACGTTCTGCCTCAGCTTCACCCGACTGCCGATTTTTCAGACCATGGGTGTGCCGTGCGCGGTGGGGATGCTGGTCGCGGTCGCGGCGGCACTCACGCTGATCCCCGCGGTGCTCACCGTAGCCAGCCGCTTCGGTCTGCTCGAACCGAAGCGCGCAACGTCGAGTCGGGGGTGGCGTCGCGTCGGAACTTCCATCGTGCGCTGGCCCCTGCCCATCTTCGTGGCATCCTGCGCCCTCGCCATGGTGGGACTTCTGGCCCTGCCCGGTTATCAGGTCAGCTACGAGGATCGGCCCTACATGCCGAGCGATACGCCTGCGAATATCGGCTGGGCGGCCGCCGACCGCCATTTCTCCCCGGCGCAGATGATGCCCGAACTGTTGATGATCGATTCCGACCACGATATGCGGAATTCAGCCGACCTACTGGTACTGAACAAGCTGGCCCAGGACGTGTTCCGAGTCGAAGGGGTGGCCCTGGTACAGGGCGTCACCCGCCCCGAAGGCACGCCACTGAAGCATTCGTCACTGCCATCGCTGCTCAGCGTGGGAACGGCAGGGCAGCAGCAGAATATGCAGTTCGTCAAAGACCGGATGGAGGACATGCGAGCGCAGGCTGACGGGCTCGACGACACCATCGCCACCATGCAACGCGCCTATGGCTTGATGCAGCGTCTGACCGGCAGCACCAACCACATGGTGGGCGTTACGCATGAAATGGTCGGCTTGTCCAAACAGATCCGCGGCGACCTCGCTGCACTCAACGACTCGTACAACCGATACGACAAGATCCTGTTCTCCGACAAGTGCGTTCTGTTCGCCACCTGCGAGGCGGCGAAGACCGGGCGGGAAGCCGGTCTGAGGGCTTCGGACGGCACCGCCAAGCTCAATGAAAAGCTGGACCAGCTCACCCCGGACCTGAACAACGTGAACGAGGTCGCACCGCAGTTGGTGGCGTTGTTACCTGCGCAGATCGACACCCTGCGCGGCGTACAGGACATGATGCTGACCACCTACAGCACGATGTCAGGGATTCTCGGGCAGACCGAACAACTGGGCGCCAACGGCGCTGCCATGGGACAGGACTTCGACGCCGCCAAGATCAGCGAGTCGTTCTACCTTCCGCGCGACGTATTCAGCAATCCTGAGTTCCAACGGGTGGTGAAGCTGTTCATGTCGCCGGATGGAAAATCGGCGCGATTCATCATCACACACCGGGGCAATCCGGCGACCGAGCAGGGTATCGCGCGGATCGACGGAATCCGCACCGCCGCTGAGGAATCCATCAAAGGAACGTCGCTGGCGAATGGCGAGATCTACATCGCAGGCACGGCGTCGGTCTTGAAAGACTTGCAGGAGGCCTGGAATTACGACTTGCTGATCGCCGGAATCGCATCGCTGTGCATCGTTCTCATCATCATGCTGATGATCACGCGAAGTATCATTGCCGCACTGGTGATCGTGGGCACGGTGGTGGCCTCACTGGGGGCCTCCTTCGGATTGTCCGTGCTCCTGTGGCAGTACATCATCGGCATCGACCTGCACTGGATGGTGATGCTGATGTCTGTCATCATTCTGCTGGCGGTAGGGGCCGACTACAACCTGCTCCTGGTTTCGCGGTTCAAGGACGAAATCGGAGCAGGCATCAAGACGGGCATGATCCGGGCGATCGGCGGCACCGGAAAAATCGTCACCCTCGCAGGTCTGGTGTTCGCGTTCACGATGGCCTCCATGATGGTCAGCGACCTGCTGGTGGTCGGGCAGGTGGGTACGACAATCGCTCTCGGTCTGCTGTTCGACACATTGATCGTGCGATCGTTCATGATGCCTTCTGCTGCAGCGTTGCTCGGACGCTGGTTCTGGTGGCCGGTCAACGTGCGCAGCCGTCCGCCCCGCGTCGAACACCAGGCCGGCCTGGATCAGTTCTCCGCAGATGGCAGGTCAGTGGACGACATCTTGGATCGACACAGGTTAGGAGCCGAGTTCGTCGCCCCCCGCTGAAAGTTCGCGTCGCCCTGCCACTGAGCAGTGGCGGTTTCAGCTGAAGATGCATCAATGGTGTTGTTCTGCAGCCTGATTCGCCGTTCTGCGCGATGATCGAGTGTGGCGGGGTGCCGGTATCGCGTGGTCGGGGTGTACTTGCCTGCCGGTTCCGCACACTGGACTCCTCGCTCGAACCGATCCGCATTTCGTTGCAAGGGAAAGTGTTTCGTTGATGGGTGCGAGGTGGCTGTCGTCGGCGAGTAGCTGGTCAAAGGGGGATAGCCGGGCAAAATGTCGGTCGAGTCGGATTCAATCCGCGGTCGAAACTGACGAACTCATCTCGAAGGCGCGTTAGCGGCGGTAAATTCAGCAACATTGACTCGATCCTGGGAGGGGACCCCAATGGGTGCTGCGCGCCATGCACGACGCCACAGTGAACGAAAGCGCCGACGTGAAGCTGACGTTGCGCGGCGAACACAGGCGGCTGTGCGAGCGGACAGTGACCGCGGAGGCGCCAAGGCCACATCTCACCGCCCGCATAATCTCGGTGCGTCGGCGCTCTCACAGCTGACAGCGTGCGTGGCGGTCGCAACGGCCACCACGCTGACCGCCACCCAGGTCGCGGCGCCGACACCACAGCCTGTCGAGGTCCACACTGCTGCCGCTATCCGGACAGTGACCACGGACGTGGGCCTGGCGGCGTCCTCGATCGCCAACATTCCGCTGAATCTGCTCATCGACATCATCAACATCCCGCATTCCGAGCTGCAGGCGTTCGACCTTTTCGCCCAGGCTCAGATGTGGGGTGGGAACTGGTTGGTCACCGGCCCCTCGAACATCTGGGGAACCGACCCTGCGGACGCCGTGCGCTTCATGGCGGGCGCCGCGCTGCTGATTCCCTTTCCCGCACTGTCGGGGCTCGATCTCAACGCTCCGCTCGACGCGGACAACCCTCTTGGCGTGCTGGCCGGCAATGGTCTGGCTCAGCAGTTCTGGCGTTTCGTCGCGGCCGAATTCCCGGTGGACGAGTTCTGCGACGCCGAGGGTTGTGTGCCAACGACACCGACGGCTCCCATCACCGGCATCACCGGGATCGACAAACTGATCTGGAACGCGATGATGTTCACCGGCATGGTGGATTTTCCATTGCTCCGCAATTTCTTCAAGATCGGGCTGTCTGAGTTGGTGAATGGCAGCTTCGGCCCCATCGAAGGCCCGAGCGGCAAGATCAACAACATTCCCGGGTTCAATATCCCCGGCACCATCGACGGCCCCAACGGCGAGAACTTCCTGCCGTGGGCCAACACACCGATCAATCTGGATCTGGTATCGCCGTTCGTCAACTATCTGAATCATCTGATGGCCGACCCGGCAGACAATCCGATCAAACTGCCCAGCCTCGAACAGTTCGGCCGTACCTTGCAGACTCTGGCCGCCGGGCTGGTCATCGGGTTTGATCCGCTGACCCCGGGCAGCCCGCTGTGCTGGGGATACTGCCCATATGTCACTCCTGCGACGGATTATCCGACCATCGTGAAATTTATCGGATCACTGTGGCCGGGCAATGCGCAGATCGACTCCTGGCTGGCCGCTTACGAGAACGGAACGGCCAATACTCCGATGGGGGAGTACGTCCGGGGCAATATCAATCTCTTCAGGCTCGCCGAGTCGTACTGGGACTTCTCCAACGCACCCCTGGACCCCCAGCACTTGAATGTCGGGTTCAACCCCAGCGATCTGGCGCCGATGTTCCGCGAGATGTGGAAGTTCCTCGGCTTCGACCCCGATCCTCTTTATCCCGATGGGGAGACGAGCATCGGAGTTCTCGAGCCCGCCGGCGTCGTCGGCGGCGTTTACGCCTTGAAAGGCATCCAGCTGGCACCGTTCCCGTTCCTGATGGAAAGCGACAACTGGATCGAGGCCAAGGCGGCAGAGTACGTCGGCGGTTTCTCCGATCTGGACACCACGAACGTCAACAACGTGCCCTGGTGGGAGCCCAGCGACATGGTGGGCAAGTGGACTCTGACCACTGCGATCGGTGACGATCCCTCGCCGACGATCTTCGGATATTCCAGGGGAGCGTTGATCGGCGGTGAATGGAAGAAAGATTTCAACGAATACGGCGGGGTGCCGGGCGTCAGCCCGTCGTTCGTGTTCACCGGAAATCCATTGCGTCCCAACGGCGGATCCTCGGTGCGTATCGATCCGTTCTGGACGGACACCCGAGGTACCCCCACGGAGACAGCGGGGGCGGCACCGGGTCAGATCACCACCCGCGACATCGCCTACCAGTACGACTTCTTCGCCGATACTCCGACGAACATGCTTAATCCGATCGCGATGAGCAACTGGGCCTTCGGCATCGTCAACCATCTGTTCTACCCCGACGACCCGACCAGCAAGGCGGTGTTCCAGGACAGTTACGGCGACACAAACTACTACCTCATCCCGTCGGAAACAGTCCCGCTTCTGTATCCGGTGCAATGGATTCCGGTGGTCGGCCCTGCGCTGGCCGACGTTCTGGATCCTGTGGTACGGGTGTTGGTCGAGACCGGCTACAACCGGAACATCAGCCCGGGTGAACCCACCGCGACCAAGCTCAGCTACTTCCCCAACCCCGCAGAGTTGGCAAACAACCTCTCCATCGCTGTACTGACCGGCTTGGACAACGGTTTCGAGCAGGCCGGGCTGGGACGCCTGCTGGGGACCACCCGGCCGGACATCTCGGGTCAGGACGCGTACGGCATCGGCGGTCCGGACGTCACCATGGACGACACGGATGAGGCCGAAGACGCGGACTCGTCATCCGGTGACACATCCGCGCGGCTGGTCGGGCTGAGCACTGATGCTTCAGCCGGCGGCAGGCACGCCCGCGGTGACGATGAAGAGGTCGTCAAGGGCGACGAGGTCGCTGATGAGGACGAGGCTGTCGACGGTGAGGAAGCTGCTGACGGTGAGGAGGCTGTCGACGGTGAGGAAGCTGCTGACGGTGAGGAGGCTGTCGACGGTGAGGAGGCTGTCGACGGTGAGGAGGCTGTCGACGGTGAGGAGGCTGTCGAAGAATCCGACGACGAGGCCGCCGACAGCGCCGGTAAGACTGAGAGTGGTGAAAAGTCCGGTCGCGGAAGGCATGCCCGTAGCGACGACGCTCCTGCCGGACGTGAGAGCACCGGTGGCGGCAAGCATGCCCGAAGCGACGACGACACCACCGGAAGCGAGAACACCCGCAGCACAAAGGCCGACACCGAGAACACCGACACCGAGAAGGCCGACACCGAGAAGGCCGACGCAGAGAAGGCCGATACTGACAACTCCAGCACCGAGAAGAAAGCCGCATAGGCACCGGCGTGTGAGTGAACGAATACCG
>JBEVFK010000005.1:0-35026 GCA_040512325.1 Mycobacterium sp.
AGCGCCAGCGCGGACATCAGCGTCAGCGAGTTCATGAACGTCGCCTGCAGCATCGAGGTCTTGACGCCGATATCGCGCACCCGGCCTGCCCGCGCGGCGAATTCGGAGGATTCCTGCTCCGGCCGGCCGAACAGCTTGATCAGCGTGGCCCCCGGCGCGGAGAAGCGTTCGGTCATCTGGGTGTTCATCGTGGCGTTGTGCTGGGCACTTTCCCGGCTCAGGCCGGCCATCGTGCGGCCGATCCGGCGCGCCGGAAACAGGAAGAACGGCATCAGCACCAGTGACAGCAGCGTGATCTGCCAGGAGATGCTGAGCATCACCACCAGGGTCAGCGTCAAGGTGACCAGGTTGGCCACCACACCCGAGAGCGTGTCGGAGAACGCCCGCTGCGCCCCCAGCACGTCGTTACCCAGCCTGCTGACCAGCGCACCGGTGCGGGTCCGGGTGAAGAATGCCACCGGCATCCGCAGCACGTGGTCGAACACCGCGGTCCGCAGGTCCAGGATCAACCCCTCGCCGATGGTCGAGGACAGCCACCGGGTGAGCAGCGAGACCGCCGCCTCCGCCACCGCCACCCCTGCGATGACCAGCGCCAGCAGGACGATCACCCCGGCAGTGCCGCCGTTGACGATCTGGTCGACAACGCGGCCGGCCAGCAGTGGGGTGGCCACGGCCAGCGACGCGCTGACCACGCTCACGCCGAGGAAGACGCCGAGCCGCCGGTGATGTCGGTGGGAGAACAGCCAGATGCGCCGCAGCAGGGCTTTGTCGCCCAGCGCGCGCAAGTCTTTTCCGTCGGCCCGGATCTGCCGGTAGAGCGTGTGCCGGGCCACCGTCTCCATGCTCATGTATTCACCGTATGACCTCAACCGTTGTTCAGGTCAAAAGCTTCCCCCGCCCGTCACAGTTGTGCCACTCACTACGCCCAGCCTGCGAGTCGCGTAGGAAACCGCACAGGCGACGCGGGAATGAGCGCGCGAAACGTCAGCATCGCCACACCAACAGCACGCCGTATCCCTTCGCGCCTCCCCCGCGCCGGGCCGGCCATCAGGCAAGATGACGGCATGGACAGTGGCATTCCTCCCTCACCCCGGGTTTTGGTGGTTGACGATGATGCCGACGTGCTCGCGTCCCTGGAACGCGGGCTGCGGCTGTCCGGATTCGAGGTCACCACCGCCGTCGACGGCGCCGAAGCGTTGCGCAGCGCCACCGAGACCCGACCCGACGCGATCGTGCTGGACATCAACATGCCCGTACTCGACGGCGTGAGCGTGGTGACCGCCCTGCGCGCCATGGACAACGACGTGCCGGTCTGCGTGCTCAGCGCCCGCAGCTCGGTCGACGACCGCGTGGCAGGACTGGAAGCCGGCGCCGACGACTACCTGGTGAAACCGTTCGTGCTGGCCGAGTTGGTGGCCCGGGTCAAGGCGCTGCTGCGCCGCCGGGGCGCGACGGCGACATTCTCGTCGGAGACCATCCAGGTGGGACCGCTGGAGGTCGACATTCCCGGCAGGCGCGCCCGGGTCAACGGCGTCGACGTCGACCTGACCAAGCGCGAATTCGATCTGCTGGCGGTGCTCGCCGAGCACAAGACCGCGGTGCTGTCGCGGGCCCAGCTGCTGGAGCTGGTGTGGGGATACGACTTCGCCGCCGACACCAATGTCGTCGACGTGTTCATCGGCTACCTGCGCCGCAAACTCGAAGCCGGCGGCGCTCCGCGCCTGCTGCACACCGTCCGCGGCGTGGGATTCGTATTGAGGACCCAGTAGCGACCGGCCATGGATTTCCTGTCGCGCATCTTCACCCGGACGCCTTCGCTGCGGACCAGAGTGGCGTTCGCGACAGCCATCGGAGCGGCCATCGTCGTCACCATCGTCGGCACGATCGTCTGGGTGGGCATCACCAACGACCGCAAGGAACGGCTGGACCGCCGACTCGACGAAGCGGCCGGTTTCGCCATTCCGTTCCTGCCGCGCGGACTCGGTGAGATCCCCAGCTCACCCAACGATGCCGACGCGGTGATCACCGTGCGGCGTGGGGGCGAGGTGAAGTCCAACTCGGCGGTGATCCTGCCCGAACTCGACACCGACTACGCCGACACCTACGTCGACGGCACCCGCTACCGGGTGCGCACCCTGGAGATCACCGGTCCCACCGGTCCGATGTCGGTCGCCGTCGGCGACACCTACGCCGACACCATCAACGACACCAATGCCCTGCACCGACGGGTGCTGGTGATCTGCGTGTTCGCGGTGGGGGCGGCCGCGGTGCTGGGGTGGTTGCTGGCCGCGTTCGCGGTCCGGCCGCTGAAACGGCTCGCCCAGCAGACCCGCACCATCGACGCCGGTGACGAGGCACCCGATATCGAGGTGCGCGGCGCCACCGAGGCCGTCGAGATCGCCGAGGCGATGAAAGGCATGCTGGCGCGGTTGTGGAAAGAGCAGGACCGCACCATGGAGGCGCTGGCCTCGGCGCGTGACTTCGCGGCGGTGTCGTCGCACGAGCTGCGGACGCCGCTGACGGCCATGCGCACCAACCTCGAAGTCCTGACCATGCTCGAGCTGCCCGAGGATCAGCGCAAAGAGGTCCTGCACGACGTCATCCGCACCCAGTCCCGCATCGAGGCCACCCTCGGCGCGCTGGAACGGCTTGCCCAAGGCGAACTGTCGACGTCGGACGACCACGTGACCGTCGACATCACCGAATTGCTGGACCGCGCCGCCCACGACGCCATGCGGGTCTTCCCCGACCTGGACGCCGCGGTGGTGCCCGAACCCACCGTGATCATCGTCGGGCTTCCGGCCGGACTGCGGCTGGCCGTCGACAACGCGATCGCCAACGCCGTGAAACACGGCGGCGCGATGCGGGTGCAACTGTCGGCGGTCAGCTCCCGTGCCGGCGTGGAGATCGCCATCGACGACGACGGCTGCGGGGTTCCCGAAGAGGAGCGGGAGGTGGTCTTCGCCCGCTTCTCCCGGGGCTCCACGGCGTCACATTCCGGCTCCGGCCTCGGCCTGGCGCTGGTGGGCCAGCAAGCCCAATTGCACGGCGGGACCGCCACTCTGGAGCCGAGCCCACTGGGTGGAGCGCGGCTGATGCTACGACTGCCCGGCCCTCGGGCCACGACCCCTTAGCGCGTGGCGAGCAGGTCGATCACGAAGATCAGGGTCTTGCCCGAGAGCCGGTGACCCCCACCTGCGGGACCGTAGGCCTGCGCCGGCGGGATGGTCAGCTTGCGACGGCCGCCCACCTTCATACCCGGGATGCCGTCCTGCCAGCCCTGGATGAGGCCGCGCAACGGGAACTCGATGGACTCGCCGCGGTTCCACGAGCTGTCGAACTCTTCGCCGGTGTCGTACTCGATACCGAGGTAGTGCACCTCGACGTTGCCGCCGGGTACTGCTTCCGCGCCGTCACCGATGACGACATCTTCGATGACGAGCTCGGTGGGGGCCGGACCGTCAGGGAATTCGATCTCAGGTTTCTTGCTCACGCTGACACCCTACTGGGGCGTCTGGAGCCATTCAGTGGGTCTGATCAAGACGACCTCCGGGACGATGCACGCCGACGACAGCCGGGTGGTCATCCGCACCACCTCGGCGACATCGCTCGGCGCGATCAAACCCGCGGCAGGGATGTCGCCGCGGAAGGGATCGGCCATCGGGGTGTCCACCAACCCGGGGCAGATGGCCGTCGCCCGGATCCCTGAAGTGGACATCTCGTCGTGGAGCGCTTCGGTGAAGCCGACGACGCCGAACTTGGTGGCCGAGTAAGACGACAGGGAGGCCTCCCCCCGCTTACCCGCGTTGGACGCCGTGTTGATCACCTGCGCGGTCCCTCGCCGCCCCACCGTTTTCTTCAGCAACGGCATGGCTTTGACTGTCAGCAGGATGGGCGCACGCAGGTTGACCGCGAACTGCTCGTCCAGGAAGTCGGAGGTGATGTCGGCGACGGCGCGCTGCCCGGCGACACCGGCGTTGTTCACCAGGATGTCAAGGGAACCGAACGTCTCCTCGTGGCGGGCGATGATCCGGTCCAGGAAGGTCTCGTCTGCCAGCGATCCGGCCAGCACCTGCGCATCGGGCAAGTCCGCAGCGACCTCGGCCAGTCTTCCTGCGTCACGGCCCACCAGGGTCAGACCGAACCCCTCCTCACTCAGAGCGCGGGCGACGGCCTTGCCGATACCGCTGGAGGCGCCCGTGACGATGCCGCTGCGCAAAGATGTATCCATCTGTGGATTATCACGCGCGCAGGGCTGGCACACTGGTTGGGTGGCCACCGATCAAGACATCCTCAGCGAAGTCAACAAGCTCGTCGCAGAAGAGCAGGACCTGCGCTCCAAACTGCAGCATCACGAGATCGACGAAACCGAGGAACACCAGCGGCTGCGCGCCGTCGAGGTGCAGCTCGACCAGTGTTGGGATCTGCTGCGCCAGCGCCGCGCACTGCGGGAGACCGGTGGCGACCCGGCGGCTGCGCAGGTTCGCCCCGAAGGTCAGGTCGAGGGCTACCTCGGCTGACCCGGCATCAGTTCTCGCCGGACAGTTTGTCCAGGATCCGGCGCAGCGCCGCGATGTCGTCGGCGTCCAGCGCGGTCAGCGGGTCGGGCGCGGGATCCTCGACGGCGTCCAGCGCCGCGACCGCGGCCCGGCCCTGATCGGTCAGGGACACCAGCTTCGAACGACGGTTCGCGGGGTCGACCTCGCGGATGACGAGGCCGCGCGACTCCAGGTCGTTGACGGCCACGGTCGCGGCCGGGGCGTCTACGGTTGCGTGTTCGGCCACCTGTTTGACCGTCAGCGGGGTGCGGGCCAGCCGCTTGAGGATTCGGATCCGCGAGAACGGCAGGCCGGACTGATCGACCACGGCCCGGCGCCAGGTCTCCCTGTTGTCGAAGACGAAACGGGACAGATCCCGCCAGACAGCATCAGCCGAGTGGTTTTGCGCTTGATCACTGTGCTGCATGGACCTTTCTCTCTTCCTGAGGCCTACCGGCGATCAACGGGGCAAGGCGCTCGGCGGAGCGTAGCGCGCGCTTGGATGTGGAGAAGAGGCCCAGCGCCAGAATTGTCAGGCCGAACCCGGCCAGCACCAGCCAGAGCGGTCGGGCCGCGTCGCTGAAATCGATCTCCGACGAGGCCAGTGCCGAACCAGCGACCGAACCGCACAGCGCCACCCCGACACTGACGCCGACCTGCCTGCTGGTGGACGCGATCGCCGAGGCGGCACCGGCCCGGTCCGTCGGCATCCCGCTGACCGCGGTGTTGGTCACCGGGGCGTTGACCAGCGAGAAGCCGATACCGAAGACCCCGAAGATGACCAGCAGCTCCCAGACGGGTGTCGTGTCGTCGAGGAACAACAGCAATGCCGACGCCGTGGTCAGCAGGATGCCAGAGGCCACCAGCGACGGACGGGGGCCGAAACGCCCGACCATTCGCCCGGACAGCGGCGAAAAGATCAGTGCGCCAACGGCAATCGGCAAGTAGAGCAGGCCGGTCTCGAAGGCACTGTAACCCCGGAAGCCTTGCAGGTACAGCGCCATCATGAACAGGAACGCACCCCACGCGGCGAAGGCGGAGACCGCGATGACGGTGGCCGACGCGAACGGCACGCTGCGGAAGAAGCGCAGATCGATGAACGGGTCGTGCCTGCGGGATTCGTAGCGCAGGAACGCCACGAACGCGATGACCGCGACGAGGGCGGCGGTGAGGCTCACCGGATGCGTCCACCCCAACCCTGGGCCCTCGATCAGGACGAAGATGATCCCGAAGAGGAACGTCACCCCCAGGATCTGACCGATCGGGTCGATGTTGCGCATGGTCGCAGACTTGCTCTGCGGGACGAAGATGGCCGTCAACAGCAGCGCCAGCGCACAGACCGGCAGGTTGAGCCAGAACACCGCACGCCAGTCGACGTATTCGATGAGCGCGCCACCGACCGTGGGCCCCAACGCCATCGAGATGCCGACCACCCCACCCCAGAGCCCGATGGCCCGCGCGCGCTCCACCCGGCCGGTGAAGACATTGGTGATGATCGACATGGCCACGGGATTCATCATCGCGCCGCCGAGGCCCTGCACGAACCGCGCGGCGATCAGCATCTCGATATTGGGGGCCACGCTGCACAGCAGCGAGCCCACGGCGAAGGCACTCAGCCCGATCTGGAACACGGTGCGGCGGCCGAAGCGATCCGCGGTGGCGCCGGCGAGCAGCAGAAATGACGCCAGCACCAGGGTGTAGACGTCGATGACCCACTGCAGTTGGGGAGGTGACGCGTTGAGATCGGTGCGGATGGTCGGCAGGGCGACGTTGACGATCGTCGCGTCCATCGACACGATCAGAAGGCTGAGGCAGCACGAGAAGAGAATGATCGCCTTGCGACGACTACTCAGCTCCCCAACAGTTTCATTCACACAACTATTGTGAACTTACAACTTTTAGATGGCAAGTGACCGAGGTCAGCGTCACACGGCGCTAGCGGGTGTCCATCGAGACGTAGTCGCGCTCGGTGTAGCCGGTGTAGATCTGGCGCGGTCGGCCGATCTTGTTGGGCTCGCCGTGCATCTCCCGCCAGTGCGCAATCCAGCCCGGCAGCCTGCCGAGGGCGAACAGCACCGTGAACATCCGGGTGGGGAAACCCATCGCGCGGTAGATCACGCCGGTGTAGTAGTCCACGTTCGGGTAGAGCTTGCGTTCGACGAAGAAGTCGTCGGTGAGCGCGATCTCCTCGAGCTCCTTGGCTATGTCCAGCAGCGGGTCCTGCACGCCGATCTTGGCGAGGATCTTGTCGGCCTGCTCCTTGACGATGCGGGCGCGCGGATCGTAGTTCTTGTAGACGCGGTGCCCGAAGCCCATCAGCTTCACGCCTTCTTCGCGGTTCTTCACCCGCTTGACGAAGGTCTCGACATCGTCGTCGCCGTCGCGGATCTTCGACAGCATCTCCAGCACCGCCTGGTTGGCGCCGCCGTGCAGCGGGCCCCACAACGCGTTGATGCCGCCCGAGATCGAGGTGAACAGGTTGGCCTGCGATGAACCCACCAGCCGCACCGTCGACGTCGAGCAGTTCTGCTCGTGGTCGGCATGCAGGATGAACAGCATGTCCAGGGCGCGGACCATCTCGGGATCGACCTCGTAGGGCTCGGCCGGGAAGCCGAATGTCATCCGCAGGAAGTTCTCCACCAGAGACAGCGAGTTGTCCGGGTACAGGAACGGCTGTCCCTCGGACTTCTTGTAGGCGTACGCCGCGATGGTGGGCAGCTTGGCCAGCAGCCGGATCGTCGACAGCTCGACCTGCTGGGGGTCGAACGGATCCAGCGAGTCCTGGTAGTACGCGCTCAACGCGTTGACGGCGCTGGAGAGCACCGGCATCGGGTGGGCGTTGCGGGGGAAGCCGTCGAAGAACCGCTTGAGGTCCTCGTGCAGGAGCGTGTGGCGCTGGATGTTGTTGGTGAACTTCTCCAGCTGATCAGTGGTGGGCAGTTCGCCGTAGATGAGCAGATAGCTGACCTCGATGAAGGTCGACTTCTCCGCCAGCTGCTCGATCGGGATGCCGCGGTAACGCAGGATTCCGGCGTCACCGTCGATGTAGGTGATGGCCGACTTGGTGGATGCGGTATTGACGAACCCGCCGTCGAAGGTCGTGTAGCCCGTCTTGGCCAGAAGTGACCCGAGAGCGATGCCGTCGTCACCGTCGGTCGCGTGCACGATGTCGAGGTCGATCTCTCCACCCGGGTACCGGAGAGTCGCGGTGTCCTGCGATGGATCTGGGGATGTACTGCTGGCCACAAGAACCCCTTCTGCGCTCGTCGGCAACGACCTCGCCGTTGCCCCTAAAAGGTAGTCGCTACGCCTGCGGCGCGCCTGCGGGGGGTTGCCCACCCTGGGTCATTATTGGCTCCCAGGGCACCCAGGTGCGGGTGAACATCTCGTACGTGGCGAACATTCGCTCACGAATCACGTCAGGTTCGATCGGGGGTTGACCCGGCAGTCCCAGACCGCGGCACGCCGTGTTCATGATCACGGTCCAGGTCTCGACCACCAACTGCACAGCGGCGTGGTCCGTGGGCAGACCCATCCGCTTGGCGGTCTCGACCACCGTGGGGAAGCCTGCCGGATCCTGATGGAACGGGATGTTCGACATGGCCAGAGACGCCGACGAGTTCACGATCTGGATCAACGCCGCCATCCGGTTGAAGTTGGCCGATCGGACCACGCCCGTGCCGTCGCGCTGAATCGCAGCCATGTGTGCCCGCAGCATCGCGTCGTACACAGTGATGCCCGCGGGCTGCCGGGCCAGCTCGTTGGCCACGATCTGTGCGACGTCGACGACGATGGCGCCGATCACCGCGTCCTTGGTGGGGAAGTACCGGCTGAAGGTGCGCGGGGACACCTCGGCGGCAGCGGCTATCTGCTCGACGGTGGTGTTGTCGTAACCCTGCTGCAGGCACAGCTCGGCGGCCGCATCCACCAGCGTCGACCGGGTGCGGAGTTTTTTACGTTCTCGCAAACCGGGACTCCGGTCCGCGGCACCATCAGCCACATCACAGATCCTAGCCAGGTGGCCTACTGCCACAGTCGGATCAGCGGGTCAACGAGGCGGTCAACTCGGTGAAATCGGCGAACATCCCGTCGAGTCGCTCGACCATCAGATCCGGTCCGAGTTCCACCCCTTCACGATCCACCACCAGATCACCGCACGCGGTGACAATGATCGCCGACCAGACCGACATCACCATCCACACCCGGCGATCGTCGATCCCGGTGCCCATCCGCTCGGCGAGCGCGTGCACCGTGGGCATCGGCCGGAAATCGGTGGCGGCAGCCTTGAGCGCAGGCGTGGAGTTGATGATGCGCAACATCAGCACGATGCGCTCGGCGGTCAACCCCGCGAGGCCTCCCTGCGAAACATCACGCAGGACGCAGACGTGCGCGCGGTGCAACGCTTCGAAGACCGGCACCGTGAACGGGATGTCGGCGAGTTCGACGGCCACACCTTCCACCAGATCCTCGAGCAACGTCATGATCACCGCGTCTTTGGTGGCGAAGTACCGGCTGAAGGTCCGGGGTGACACCTCGGCGACGGCCGAGATCTGCTCGACGGTGGTGCGTTCATACCCCTGCGTCAGGCAAAGCTGGACGGCGGCCTCGATCAGGGTCGCTCTGGTCCGCTGTTTTTTACGTTCCCGCAGGCCTGGCACGGCGCCCCCCAGTAGCTCGACCACAGTGAGGCATCGTAGCCCGGCGGCATGTGGATGCGAGGGCTAACTGCCGATTAGCGCATTTCGCAGTTGCGTCAATTTGGCAGTGACAGCCCTTTGACGGCTACTGCCGGGTATCCACCCGATATCGCACGAATGCCGGCACCGCCAACGCTGCGATCACCACGCCCACGACCACCAACACACCTCCGCCGGCGGCCGCGGTCGCGGTGCCCACCGAGACCGCCACCGCGCCGTGGAGAGTGTCGGCGAGTCGCGGGCCACCGGCCACCACGACCACGAACACCCCCTGCAACCGGCCCCGCAGCTCGTCGGAGGCCACTTGCAGCAGAATCGAATTACGCAGCGCCGATGACACCATGTCGGCGGCCCCGCCGACAGCAAGACAGCCGACGGCGACCCACAGCAGCAGCCCCGTGGTGCCACCGGCGAACCCCGCGGCCAGCCCGAAGCCGATGATCGCCAGTCCCCAGACCACGATCGCGACCACGACAGCCAAGCCCTGTCTTCGGACCCGGGGCAGCCACCCCGAGAAGACACCACCGGCAACCGCCCCGACCGACATCGCCGCCGCCAGCAGCGCCATCGTCGTCCCGCCGTCCACGGGTCCGCCGAAACTCTCGTGGGCGATCTGCGGGAACAGCGCCCTCGGCATGCCGAGGATCATCGCGATCAGATCGACGACAAAAGACATCAACACCACGGTGTTACCGGCCAGGTAGCGGAAGCCCTCGACGACCGCGCCGAACCCCCACCGCGCCGAACCTCCAGCATCGGACGGCGTCGGCGGCATCGACGCCAGCCGAAAGGTCGCCCAGATGGGCAACAAACAGGTGACAGCATCGATCAGGTAGAGCGTCGACAGGTCCACCCAGGCGAGCATCAGACCGGCCATCAGGGGTCCGACAATCGCGCCGAACTGCGTCACGGTGATGTTCAGCGAATTGGCTGCGGCGATCTGGTGGCTGGGCAGCATGCGGGGTATGGCCGCCGATCGGGTCGGCGAGTTGACGGCATAAAAAGCCTGCTGCACCCCGAGCAGGCCCAGCACCGCCCAGACGTTGTTCAGATGCAGCGCGGCCTGCGCCCACAGCAGCAGCGACGCCGCCGCCAGCCCACACGAGGCGATGATCAGCAGCAGCCGCCGATCCATCGCGTCGGCGAGCACGCCGCCCCACAGCCCGAACACGATCAGCGGCACCAGGGCGAACAGTCCCGCCAGTCCGACATACGCCGAGCTCTGCGTCAGTGCGTACACCTGAACCGGGACGGCGAAGATGGTGAGATTGGCCCCGATCACGGTGGGGATGCCCGCCAACCACAGCCGACGGAAGTCGCGATGGCGTAAAGGGGTGGTGTCGGCGAACAGCCTCACGGCTGCAAGCGCTCGATCAGCCCACTTTCCTCGGTGACCCGAATTCGGTTGTGTACCCGACTCTCCCGGCCCTGCCAGAACTCGACCACCTCGGGGGCGATCAGATAACCACCCCAGTTCGGAGGCGCAGGAACCTGTTCCTGGTCGGCGAATCGCGCCGTGACGTCAGCCAGCTGCGCGAGGAGTGCGGCGCGGGACGCGATGGGCCGGGACTGGTGCGAAGCCCAGGCCCCCAGCTGCGAACCCCGGGGCCGTTTGGACCAGTAGTCCTCGGTCAGGGCACGATCGACCTTGCTCACCGCACCGCGGACGTGCACCTGCCGGCCCAGCTGGTACCAGGGGAAGGTGATGGCCGCATACGGAGTGGCGGCCAGCTCGTCGCCTTTGGCGGAGTCGTAATTGGTGAAGAACGTGATCCCCGTCTCGTCGACGCCCTTGCACAGCACCGACCGGCTCACCGGGCGGCCGTCACGGACAGTCGCCAGCACCATCGCGTTGGGCTCTGCGACGGCGGCGCGGTGAGCGTCGTCAATCCAGTTGCGCAGCAACGCAAGCCACCCGATATCGAGCCAGTCGTCGTCGAGGTCCGGGCTGCCGTCCTTCTCGACGGATCCGTATTCGACCCGCATCGCGGCAAGGTGCGCGTGTTCCGGTTCCACCACCGGGTCAACGCTACGCCCCGGCCGTTCAGCGACCTGTTACCCGCCAGTAGCGACGAGCAGACTGTGAGGTGCGACAATCGGCGCCATGACTGAGGTACCCAAGGATTTTGTCCCCGGTTTGGCGGGCGTCTTAGCGTTCGAGACCGAGATCGCCGAGCCGGACAAAGATGGCGGCGCGCTGCGCTACCGCGGCGTCGACATCGAAGACCTGGTCCGCCAGCGGGTCACCTTCGGTGACGTGTGGGCGCTCCTGGTCGACGGGGCGTTCGGCCGCGGCCTGCCCCCGGCTGAACCCTTCCCGCTGCCCATCCATACCGGCGACGTCCGCGTCGACGTGCAGGCCGGCCTGGCGATGCTGGCGCCGATCTGGGGCTACAAGCCGCTGCTCGACATCGACGACGACACCGCTCGCGACCAGCTGGCGCGCGCCTCGGCGATGGCGCTGTCGTATGTGGCGCAGTCCGCCCGAGGCATCTATCAGCCCGCGGTGCCGCAGCGGGTGGTCGACGAATGCCCCACCATCACAGCACGATTCATGACCCGCTGGCAGGGCGAGCCCGATCCCCGCCACGTCGAGGCCATCGACGCCTACTGGGTCTCCGCTGCCGAGCACGGGATGAACGCCTCCACGTTCACCGCCAGGGTGATCGCCTCCACCGGCGCCGACGTCGCGGCCTCGCTCTCCGGCGCGGTCGGGGCGATGAGCGGACCGTTGCACGGCGGCGCACCGGCCCGGGTGATCCCGATGATCGAAGAAGCCGAGCAGACCGGCGACGCCCGCGCTGTGGTGACGGGCATCCTGGACCGCAAAGAGAAACTGATGGGCTTCGGGCACCGCGTGTACCGCGCCGAAGACCCCCGGGCCCGCGTCCTGCGCGCGACGGCCAAACGCCTGGACGCGCCCCGGTACGAGGTGGCCGCGGCGTTGGAGCAGGCCGCGTTGACCGAGCTGCGCGACCGGCGCCCCGACCGCGCCATCGAGACCAATGTGGAGTTCTGGGCCGCCGTCATCCTCGACTTCGCCGAGGTGCCGCCCACGATGATGCCTGCGATGTTCACCTGTGGACGGACCGCCGGGTGGTGCGCACACATCCTCGAACAGAAGCGCCTGGGCAAGCTGGTCCGCCCGGCGGCGATCTACGTCGGCCCGGAACCCCGGAGTCCGGAATCGGTGACCGGCTGGGACACCGTGGTGCAGGCGTCGGGAACGCCCGTTCGATGAGTTCGGGCGCGGCGACCGGTCTGTATGGAGGGCTCCGATAGGGCGCCCTCCACCACCGACCGAAGGAGCCGAGATGGCAATCGAGGTACAACCGGCAGTCTCACCCCATCTGATAGTCGACGACGCGGCCGCGGCCATCGACTTCTACGTCAAGGCGTTCGGCGCCACCGAATTCGGCCGCCTGCCCGGCCCCGACGGCAAGATCGCGCACGCCGCCCTGCAGATCAACGGTGCCATGGTGATGCTCAACGACGACTTCCCGGAGATGACCGACGGCAAGTCCACCACTCCGACTGCGCTCGGCGGCAGCCCGGTCACCATCCATCTCACGGTCACCGACGTCGACACCTGGTTCCAGCGCGCCGTCGATGCGGGGGCCACCGTGGTGGCGCCGCTGGAGGATCAGTTCTGGGGCGACCGGTACGGCGTGGTGCGCGATCCGTTCGGCCACCTGTGGTCACTGGGCCAGCCGGTCCGCGAGGTCAGCATGGACGAACTCGCCGAGGCGATGCGCAGCCACGGGTAGGGGTCTAGCAAACTGGTGTCATGCCAGATGTGCTCGAACTCCACGATGTGACCTTCCGCCGCAACGGCAAACAGATCCTCGACGGGATCACCTTCACTGTCGCCGAGGGCGAGCATTGGGCCCTGCTGGGCCCCAACGGCGCAGGCAAGACCACCATCCTGGGATTCTGCGGCGCCGAGACCTTCCCCACCAGCGGCGTCGTGCGGGTGTTGGGCGCCCAGTTGGGCAAGGTAGAACTGGCCAAACTGCGCAAGGCCATCGGCCATGTCAACCCCCGGCACCCGCTGGAATTCCCGCTGAAGGTGCGCGAAGTGGTGCTGACGGGGGTCACCGGCACCATCGATCTCCCGTTGCGGTGGACCCCGGATCCCGATGACCTGATCCGGGTGGATGCGCTGATCGACACTCTCGGCCTACGTCACCGCGCCGAGGACCGCTGGAACACGCTGTCGCAGGGTGAACGCGGCCGTGCCCTGATCGCCCGCGCGCTGGTGGCCCGCCCGCAGCTGCTCCTACTCGACGAGCCGTCCACCGGGCTGGATCTGGCGGCCCGCGAACAATTGCTGGGCACCGTCGCCGACCTGGTGCGCACGCACCCCGAGCTGGCGTCGATCACCGTCACCCACCATCTCGAAGAATTGCCCACCACCACGACCCACGTGCTGCTGATCGCCGACGGCCGCATCGTCGCACAGGGGCCGATCCATGCCACCCTCACCAGCGACACCGTTTCCGCGGCGTTCGCGCATCCGGTCGAGGTGCGTTCCGACAGTGGCCGGTGGACCGCGCGGGCCGTGCAGCGAAACCTGGTTTAGGTCGTTTAGACAGGACGTCACCGGGCATCACTTGGCGATGCAATCCCAGCTGGGCTCCAGCCTCCCGCCCCGCGATGTGATCCGGAAAACTCGACCGTCGGCGCTCGTCGGCGCCTACGCCGCCGGGGTGGCGACCGCCGTCGTGGCCGGACGGAAACGAGAGCGTCCCCCACACCAGCCGCCGTCCACCGCACCCGAACCACCCAAGGGCGACGCAGCCGAAGCGGCCGACAATGCCGCCGTGCCCGACCCCGATGATCCGCGCAAGCCGGACTCGCCGACCGATCTGACCAAGCCCGCCGTCCGATACGTCCTGCGCCAGACGATCGGCGAGTTCAGCCGCGATCAGTGCACCGACCTGGCCGCGGCATTGACCTACTACGCCGTGCTGTCACTGTTTCCGGCCCTGGTGGTGGTGGTGTCGCTGCTCGGTGTGATCGGGCAGGGGCAGCGAACCTCCGAGACGATCCTGCAGCTCATCGGCGATATCAGCCCCGGCGCCGCCGCCGACACGCTGCGCCAGCCGATTCAGCAGCTCGTCGAAGCGCCGTCGGCGGGCCTGACTTTGGTGATCGGCATCGTCGGAGCACTGTGGTCGGCGTCGGGATACGTGGGTGCCTTCAGCAGGGCCATGAACCGGATCTACGAGGTCGACGAGGGCCGGTCGTTCGTGAAGTTGCGCGCCCAGCAGCTGGTGCTCACGTTCGTGACGTTGATCGTGATCGCCGCGGTCGCGCTGCTGCTGACGGTGAGCGGACCGGTGGCCGAGGTGATCGGCGGTTACATCGGTATGGGCGAGACCGCCGTGACGGTATGGAACGTCGCCCGGTGGCCCATCTTGTTGATCCTGGTGATCTTCGGCGTGGCGATGCTCTACTACATCGCCCCCAATGTCGAACAACCCAAGTTCCACTGGATCAGTGTCGGGGCCGCCATCGCGATCGTCACGTGGGTGATCGCGTCGCTGTTGTTCGGGTTCTACGTGGCGAACTTCGGCAGTTACAACAAGACTTTCGGGGCGCTGGCCGGGGTGATCGTCTTCCTGCTGTGGCTGTGGATCACCAATCTGGCCTTGTTGTTCGGTGCCGAGGTGGACGCCGAACTCGAGCGAGGCCGCCAACTGCAGGCAGGCATCGCTGCCGAAGACGATCTCCAGCTCCCCATGCGCGACACCGGTGCGATCGACAAGGCGAAAGCCAAGGAGCACACGCAGTCCCTGCGGGGCCGTGCGCTGCGGAAGTCGCACGGCCGGCAGGACTAGGGTCAGCCTGTCAAGGCCGCCAGGATCCTCTGCCGTGCCGAGGGTTTCGGCGCGTTGGCTGCCGCGCGGAGCATGTCGGCGACAGCGGTGAACTTGACGCGTGGGCGCCCGGCAGCCTCGCCCCTGGCGATCTCCGCGGCATCGATGGCCTGCCACCCGGCGGCGTCCACCATCTGGGGCTGACGACTGCGGACCAACCGCTCGAGTGCGTGGGGCCGCTGCCCCGGGTCGGCCAGCTTGCCGTCGTTGTAGTCAGCCACCAGCTGCTGCACGGTCTGCAGCGCGCACGACTTGTTGGTGCCGATGAACCCGGTGGGGCCGCGTTTGATCCAGCCCGCGACGTAGGCGCCGGCAGCTCCGGTGACCCGGCCACCGTCATTGGGTACCACCGCGGCCGACTCGTCGAAGGGAAGTCCGTCGATCGCCTTGCCGCGGTACCCGATCGACGTCAGGAACATCCCCGCCGCAAGGTCACGGACCTCGTCGGTGCCCGTCACCGTGAATTCCGCCCCGGCCACCTGGGTTTCCCCGAGGACGCGGCGCGGTGTCAGACCCCAGGCGAACCGGATGCGGGGGCGGCCGGTGGGCACCGAGGCGTCGCCGAGTTTGGCCAGGATCTCCAGCTTGGCCCTGGTCAAGTCGTCGTCGACGGTGACCAGATCGTGCTGCACCAGTTCATGATCGGCGGCGTCGAGCACCACGTCCGAGTGTGACGTCAACCCGATCAGCTCGGGCAGGGTGAAGGCCGACTGGGCCGGACCGCGCCGGGCCACGATCACCACCTCACGGACCCGGGAAGCCCGCAGAGCGGCCAGGGCGTGATCGGAGATATCGGTGCCGGCCAGCTCGTCGGGATCGGTGGTCAGGATGCGGGCTACATCGAGTGCGACGTTGCCGTTGCCCACCACCACCACGCGCTCGCCGCTGAGATCGACAGGCAGATCGGCGAAGTCGGGGTGCCCGTTGATCCAGGCGACCAGTTCGGTGGCGGTGCCGACACCGGGCAGGTTCATCCCGTCGATGTCGAGCCTGCGGTCATCGGGTGCGCCCACCGCATATACCACCGCATGGTGGTGTTCCAGGAGGTCCGCGTGCCGCAGGTGCCTGCCCACCTCGACGTTGAGGTAGAAGGTGAAGCCCGGCAGCCGCGCGATCTTGTCGAAGAGCCGCGTGACGCTCTTGGTCTTCTGATGATCGGGTGCCACCCCGGCTCGCGCCAAACCGTATGGGGTAGGCAGCTTTTCGAAGACATTGACCTGAACGCCCGGCTGGGTCAGCAGTTCGTCGGCGGTGTACATCGCGGCCGGGCCGGAGCCCACGACCGCAACGGTCAGCGGCTTGCCTGCCCGGCGGACCGCCGCGGCGGGAATCACCGGGGCCAACTTGGAGGTCGGCGGTAGCTTCTCCCCCGCCGGGCGGTCCGGGTAAAACGAGGCGTTGAGCGGGATGAACGGCAACTGGTCAGGGCTCAACCGGGAGTCCGGGGCGATGGCACCGACCGGGCAGGCGCTCACGCACGCACCACAGTCCACGCAGGCGTCGGGGTCGATGTAGAGCATCTCGGCGGTGGCGAAGCCCGGTTCATCCGGAGAAGGGTGAATGCAGTTCACCGGGCACGCGTAGACACAGGACCCGTCGCTGCAACACGACTGGGTGATGATGTGGGGCATCGCTGTTGAGCCAACCCCTCCTACGCCGGAACCGACTCGGCGACGG
Organism: Mycobacterium sp.; assembly: GCA_040512325.1. Lineage (GTDB taxonomy): Bacteria > Actinomycetota > Actinomycetes > Mycobacteriales > Mycobacteriaceae > Mycobacterium. The sequence goes on from JBEVFK010000005.1 coordinate 16,795, forward strand.
CTTCGACCAGATGAGCCCGCTGCGGCTCGCTGCGGTAGCGCGACGGCTGGCCGTTGATCTTGCACAGCCGCCACATCAACTTGGCGAACGGGTTCATCAGCCCGGTGTCGTGGCACAACATCCGCACGTCGGCGAACATGTCGGTGAGCATCTGCCGTGATTCCGGCGAGCGGAAGAACACCTCACGCTTGACCGACCGCGGAATGTCGAACTCTTTCCAGAAGCTGCGCGGCGGCACCAAGATCGCCTGGCAGAGGGTGCGCATGATGATCGGCACGTGCAGCGACAGGAAGAACCGCCGGCGTGCCGACATGTGCGGCACCCGCTTGCGCAGATACTCATGAGCGAAGGAGATGTGCCGCGCCTCTTCGGCCACGTGAATGGCCATCACCCGCTCCATGATCGGGTGCAGCGACTTGCCCTCGCGCAGCACACCTTTCTGCGTGTGATCGATGGGTTCTTCACCGGCCAGCACGCCGAAGAAGAACACGACGGGCAGCGGGCCCGCCGCCAGCGGGATGAACTGCGAGAGCCATTTGAGCATGCGTGGCATGCCGGGTACATCGGCGCCGATCCGGTTCACCATCTCCTGGAACATCAGGGTGTGGTTGCACTCTTCGACCGACTCGTGCAGGCAGTACCGATATTCGGGTGAGCCGTTGGGCACCCAGAACGCGTAGTTCATCAGCCCCCGGATCAGAATCGACTCGAAGTGCAGACCAACTTTGGCGACGTTGGCCTGGCGCCACATCCCGATCTCGATCTGACGTTCCCGCGACTGCGCCTGGTACCACGGGTGCCGACCGAACGGATCCGTTGCCGGCAGGATCCAGCGATCGTCTCCCGCGAATACGGCGAACTCCGGAGAATCCCAGTCGATGTCGGTGTACGGATTGAAGTTGCGCCGCACCGAGCCCTCGGACAATGTGGTGAGCATGTCGACATATGGCTGGTCATCGCGCACTTCCATGTTGCGCCGCCAGCGTCGAATAGTCTTCGTACGAGCCATTTCGTGACCTCCACCGTGGTCGTGAGGTTTACATTCGGGCATCTGATGTACAACGGTACCGCAGGTATCGCCTAAAACCAAGGCTCGTTGGGTTCTGATTTTTCTTGTTTGCTGGAGGTAAAAATATGGTCGAGTTGAAGTCCGCCGCCGAGGTCGAGGCGATGGCGAAAGCCGGCGCCGTGGTTGCCGAGGCATTGGCGGCCGTGGTCGGGGCAGCACAACCGGGCCGGACCACCGCCGACCTCGACCAGGTGGCCGCCGACGTCCTCGCCCGGCACGGCGCCACCTCGCCCTTCCTGAATTACCACCCGCGGTGGGCGCCCACCCCGTTCCCAGCGGTGCTGTGCGTGTCGGTCAACGACGCGGTGGTCCACGGCATCCCCAATGGGATTCCGCTCGTCGACGGGGATCTGGTCTCCGTCGATTTCGGTGCCGTCCTGGCCGGGTGGTGCGGCGACGCGGCCCGCAGTTTCATCGTCGGGAAGCCCAGGACCGGTGACGTCGACCTCATCGCCGCCGCCGACCGCGCCCTGGCGGCCGGCATCGCCGCCGTGCGGCCCGGCAACACCCTCGGCGACGTCGGCTACGCCATCAGCGCCTCCACCCGCCGGGACGGCTACGGATTGCTGGCCGACCACGGCGGCCACGGCATCGGCCGCACCATGCACGAAGACCCGCATGTCCCCAACGAGGGACGACGCGGCAAGGGCATGAAGCTGCGGCCGGGGCTGGTGATCGCCATCGAACCGATGTTGATCGGCGATGGCAGCGAGGACTACGTGCACGATCCCGACGGCTGGACCCTGCGGACGGCCAGCGGGGCCCGCGCCGCGCACAGTGAACACACGGTGGCCGTGACTGCCGACGGACCACGAATCCTGACGCAATAAGCTTGACCCCATGTCCGACCAGCTGACGATCCCCGAAGACCTCAAACCCGTCGACGGCCGATTCGGCTGTGGCCCCTCGAAGGTGCGCCCCGAACAACTACAGGCACTGGTGACCAAAGGCGCCGAGCTGTTCGGCACGTCGCATCGGCAGGCGCCGGTGAAGAACCTGGTGGGGCAGGTGCGCGACGGGGTGCGCGCCCTGTTCTCGGTACCCGAGGGCTACGAGGTGATTCTCGGCAACGGCGGCTCCACCGCCTTCTGGGATGCCGCGGCGTTCGGGCTGGTCGACAAGCGTTCGCTGCACCTGACCTACGGGGAGTTCAGCGCGAAGTTCGCCACCGCGGTGGCCAAGAACCCCTTCGTGGGCGACCCGATCGTGATCAAGGCCGATGCGGGTAGCGCGCCGGCCCTGCAGTCCGACCCATCGGTGGACGTCCTGGCCTGGGCGCAGAACGAGACCTCGACCGGTGTTGCCGTCCCCGTTCAGCGCCCCGACGGCGCCGGCGACGCCCTCGTCGTCGTCGACGCGACGTCGGGTGCCGGCGGGCTGCCGGTGGACATCACGCAGGTCGACGCCTACTACTTCGCTCCGCAGAAGAACTTCGCCAGCGACGGCGGCCTCTGGCTCGCGGTGATGTCGCCGGCCGCGCTGGCCCGCGTCGAGTCCATTGCGGCGTCCGGCCGCTGGGTGCCGGAGTTCCTGTCGCTGCCCATCGCGGTGGACAACAGCCTGAAGAACCAGACCTACAACACCCCCGCCATCGGCACCCTGCTGCTGATGGCCGAGCAGCTCGACTGGCTCAACGGCAACGGCGGACTCGACTGGGCCGTCAAGCGCACCGCCGACTCCTCCCAGCGGCTGTATTCCTGGGCCGAAGCCACGTCGTACGCGACGCCGTTCGTCACAGATCCGGCACTGCGCTCCCAGGTGGTGGGGACCATCGATTTCGACGACTCCGTGGACGCTGCGGCGGTGGCCAAAGCGCTGCGCGCCAACGGCATCGTCGACACCGAGCCCTACCGCAAACTGGGTCGCAACCAGCTGCGCGTCGCGATGTTCCCGGCCGTGGACCCCGACGACGTCAGCGCGCTGACGGCGTGTGTGGACTGGGTGGTCGAGCGGCTCTGAATTCCAGTTCGGACAACCTCCGCGTGTCTCCGCGGCCGCTGCCACGAACTCCCGTAAGGTGCCGAACAATTGGGCCCTGCGAGGTGGGCCCCTAGGAGGCCACCATGCGAGATCTGAAGGTCGTTGGACTCGATGTCGATGGCAGGCACATCCTGTTGGAATCCAATGACGGGTCGGCCACCTACCGCGTCAAGATCGACGACAGACTCCGTGCCGCCGTCCGCGGCGACAAGGCGCGGCTGGATCAGACGCAGATGGACCTCGAGGTCAACACCGTGCTGCGGCCCAAGGACATTCAGGCCCGGATCCGCGCAGGCGCCTCGGTCGAGCAGCTCGCACAGACCGCCGGCGTCGACTACGCCCGAGTGGAGCGCTTCGCACACCCGGTGTTGTTGGAGCGCTCCCGGGCCGCCGAACTGGCCACCGCGGCGCATCCGGTGCTTGCCGACGGCCCCGCGGTGTTGACGCTGCTGGAGTCGGTGACCGCGTCCCTGATAAACCGCGGACTGAATCCCGACACCACCAATTGGGACGCCTGGCGCAACGAGGACGGTCGCTGGACGGTTCAGCTGGAATGGAAAGCGGGCAGGTCGGACAATGTCGCGCACTTCCGCTTCGCCCCCGGTGCCCATGGCGGCACGGTGACGGCGATCGACGATGCGGCCAGCGAACTGGTGGACCCCAAGTTCGACCGGCCGCCACTGCGGGTGGCCCCCGTGGCCCAACTCGATTTCGAGACGGTCACCGAACCGGTCGTCACCCGCGCGCCTGCTCCTGCACCTGCACCTGCACCCACACCAGCGCCCGCCCCGGCGCCGCAACCCCAGCGGGCCGAACAGCCCGAACAGCCGGAACGGCCCGCAGCTCGCGCCCGCAAGGCCAAGCCCTCCGTGCCGGCATGGGAAGACGTACTGCTCGGCGTCCGCTCCAGCGGCGACCGCTAGCTGTCCGCAGCCCCGGCCATTCCCGCCGCGGTGAGTGCCACCAGCGCCACCCACGCCACCGCGATACCGATCCCGGATCCGAGGGCGAACCACCGCACCACCGGTCGCTGTCGCCAACCCCAGACCGTCGGGGCCAGGCCGCCGACGGCCACGACGTTCAGACCGATGGCCAACAGCGGGTGCACCCGGATCAACCCGATGGTGAGCACCACCACGGCCGCGCCCGTGACAGCAGCGACGAAGGCGGCCACCGTCAGGCCGGTCGCCCAGGGGGTGGAGTCGTCGGTCACGGGGTTCACCCTAGCGACGTCCGGCGACCGATACGGGGCGAGGCACGAGCCCCGTTGAGGAGCGGACAATCAGAGCGAGCGTGCGCGTTCGTAGAACGCCAGCGCCGCCGCCGTCGCCACATTCAGCGAGTCGGTACCGCGGGCCATGGGGATTCGCACCCTGACGTCGCTGGCGCGCATCGTCGACTCACGCAAGCCGGGTCCTTCGGCGCCCACCAAGATCGCCACCCGCTGCTCGGCGAGTGCGGGGATCGCCTCGGCAAGAGGCAGTGCGTGCGCGTCGGGTGTCATCGAAATCAGCCGAAAACCGTTGTCCCGCAATATCTGTAAGTCCGCGGGCCAATTCTCCGCCTTGGCGTACGGCACCAGCAGCGCATGCCCCATCGACACCCGGACCGCGCGCCGATACAGCGGATCGGCACAGCCCGCGCCGAAGATCACCGCGTCGACGTCCAGACCGGCCGCGTTGCGGAAGATGGATCCGAGATTCTCGTGATCGTTGACCCCTTCCAGAACGACGACGGTCCGCGCGGTGGCGATCACCTCGGACACGCTGAGTTCCTGGACCCGTCGGGCCGCGGCGAGCACTCCGCGGTTGAGGTGAAAGCCCACCACCTCGGCCATCAGTTCGGCGCTGACCCGGTAATAGGGTGCTGCTGAACCGGCCAGGTCGGCCGCCAGTTCGTCGAACCGGCGGGCATTACCCAGCAGTGCGTGCGGAGTGAACCGGGATGCCAGCATGCGTTGAGCCACCAGCACACCCTCGGCGATCACCAGCCCCTTGCCGGTGGGGAGGTCGGGGCGGCGGTCGATGCTGTTGAGATCGCGAAAGTCGTCCAGTCGGCTGTCTGCGGGATCCGTGATGTCAACGACGCCGGTGTTGCAGCCGCCGGATTCGGCGCTCACGCGCTTTCGTCGACGATGGCCGACATGAGGTCGGCCGCACGCATCAGGGTCACGCGTTCATCATGGTCCATCGCGGCGAGCTTCTGATGCAGCCACTCCTGGCTGGCCCGACGCTCGGACTCGATCAGGTTGACTCCCGCATCGGACACCGACACCAGGACCTGGCGGCCGTCCACGGGATGTGCGGTGCGAGCCACCAGGCCGAGTTCGGCCAGGGAGGCCACCACCCGGGTCATCGACGGTGGGCGCACCCGCTCCCGGACGGCGAGCGCACCCGGCGTCATCGCGCCCTCTTTGAACAGTGTCGACAACGCGGACAACTGCGACAGCGAGACCGTCGAATCCGGGCGCCGAAACCGCAACTGACGGGCCAGCCGAACTACTGCGATCGACAGATCACTGGCCAGCCGGGTGTCGACGTCCTTCACATCGCGAACAGTACGACAGCAATGACAGTTGCACCGGGCAAACGAGTCAGCGTGGCGTCGATCGGCTACGTTGGACCACGATGACCTCTGACCCCCCGGCGGCCGGCCGGCCCGGCGAGCCGGTGGCAAACCCGCCGCAGATACCCCAGCTACCGCAGTCGCTGTTGGATCCCGCACGAGTCATCGCCGCAGGCGCGCTGGCGTGGGTGGTGGTAACGGTCCTGGCCTTCGCGGTGCCTGCCTTGCACGAGTGGCGTCCGGTCTGTGTTGCCGGGCTGGCCACCGGACTGCTGGGTACGTCGATTTTCCTGTGGCAGAAAAGCGCCGCCCGGCGGGGTGCCCGCGGGGCGCAAACCGGTCTGACTTTCGACGAGAATTCCCACTGACGAAACCGCCCGGCTAACTCGAGACGGTGTTCTCCGCGACGGTGTTCTCCGCCACGGTGTTCTCCGCGACGCTGCTCTCCACGACGGCGCTCTCCGCTGGGTTCTCCGCGACCTCGAGGACGCCGTCGTCGTACGGGTCGTACAGCGGGGAACCGGCACCGGCGGGGGCGGGGGTGTCCGAATGCGCGCCGCAGCCGTAGCTGAAATCGACCACGTGGCCATCGGCGGCCAACTCGTTGGCGCACACACCGAACATCGGCCCCAGCGAGCCGGCCAGCGGCAGGAAGAAACCGCAGTCACGGCAGACACGCTTGGTCGACCGGGCCATCGTGGACTCCGGACCGTATTCGCTGTCGTGCCAGCGCTGCGCGGCATCGCTGCGCCCCCACTGGCTGAGCACCTGGCGCCGGCCGAATCCGACCTCGGCTGCCACCTCGTCGACCTCCGGGTCACCGCTGAGCAGAAAGCCCGGGACCAGACGCGGATCGTCCGCCAGTGGCGCAAGCAGGTCGCCGGGGCCCAGATCGCCGGGCTGAACCCGCTGATCCCAGGGCACCCACTGCGGGGCCAGCAACGCGGTGGGTCCAGGCACCAGCACGACCTCGCTGATGGTGACATGGTCCGCACCGGGGTAGGCGGCGATCACCACGGCCCACTGCCAGCCGCGGTAGCCCGGTAGATCAGCCAGAAAGCGGTGGGTTGCCGAGGTGGGATCTTCGTGCGTGACCCCCAGGTAGTCGCCCACCGAACCGCTACTGAGCTCCTCGATCGCGGCGCGGGCGTCACCGACTGCACCGGTCAGCAGCGACGCCAATTCACCAGGGGTCGCCTCGAACGGCTCGCTAGCCGGAGGGGTGGCAGGTGCTTCGGCGGTTTCGGTCATGCTGTCCATCACCTTTCATCTTGCCTCAGCCGACCCATGCCAGCCACACCGGTCGCCTGCGCGACCCCGACGGCCGCGATAGGGAAGAATCGACGTCGTGTCCGAACGGCGGCGTGATCACCCGAACCCGGGTCCGGGTCCGGCGCCACATCGTCGTCCACCGGAGACCTCCGGCGAGCACCCGGGCATGGCGAATTACCCGAGCGACGAACCCGGGTACCGCAAAGCCCGTCGCACGACGCCGACCCCGAGCGCAAACCGTTATCTGCCGCCCCTGCACGAAGAGGACGCAGACGCCCAGGCCGCGACACAGCAGCAGGACAAGGCCGACGCGGCCAACCGGATCACCGTCACCCGGGTGGCCGCCCAACGCAGCCGCGAAATGGGTTCCCGGATGTACGGGCTGGTGCATCGCGCAGCGACCGCCGACGGAGCCGACAAATCCGGCCTGACCGCGCTGACGTGGCCCGTGGTGGCCAACTTCGCGGTCGACGCGGCCATGGCGGTGGCGTTGGCGAACACCCTGTTCTTCGCGGCCGCGTCGGCGGAGAGCAAGGGCAAGGTCGCGCTGTACCTGCTGATCACCATCGCGCCGTTCGCGGTGATCGCGCCGCTGATCGGGCCCGCACTGGATCGGTTGCAGCACGGGCGTCGCGTGGCGCTGGCGCTGTCCTTCGGACTGCGCACGGTGCTGGCCTGTGTCCTGATCATGAACTACGACAGCGCGACGGGCAGTTTTCCGTCCTGGGTGCTCTACCCCTGTGCGCTCGGGATGATGGTGCTGTCGAAGTCGTTCTCCGTGTTGCGCAGCGCGGTGACGCCCCGGGTGATGCCCCCGAGCATCGACCTGGTGCGGGTCAACTCGCGACTGACCATGTTCGGCCTGCTCGGTGGCACGATCGTCGGAGGCGGCATCGCGGCCGGCGTGGAGTACTCGCTGGCGGCGACGGTCCAGCTGCCGGGTGCGCTGTTCGTTGTCGTTGCCGTCAGCCTGGCAGGCGTCTGGCTGGCGATGCAGATCCCCCGCTGGGTGGAGGTCACCGCAGGCGAGGTCCCGACGACGCTGAGCTATCACGACCACAGCGGTGCCACGCGGCACCCGCACGAGCCGGCGGCCAGCTCCCTGCGCCAGCCCATGGGCCGCAACATCATCACCTCGCTGTGGGGCAACTGCACCATCAAGGCCATGGTGGGTTTCCTGTTCCTGTATCCGGCGTTCGTGGCCAAGTCGCACGACGCCACCGGGTGGGAGCAGCTCGCGGTGCTCGGCCTGATCGGTGTCGCCGCAGGCGTCGGAAACTTCGCGGGCAACTTCACCGCCGCCCGACTCAAACTCGGCCGTCCCTCCGTCCTGGTGGTCCGCTGCACCCTGGCGGTGTGTGTGGCCGCGCTGGCCGCCGCACTCACCGGGATTCTGCCGGTGGTCGCGGTCGCGACCTTGATCACCTCCGGCGCCAGTGCCATCGCGAAGGCGTCTCTGGATGCGTCGCTGCAAGATGACCTGCCGGAGGAGTCGCGGGCGTCGGCGTTCGGCCGCTCGGAGTCGGTTCTGCAGCTAGCCTGGGTGCTCGGCGGCGCCATCGGAGTGTTGGTGTCCACCGATCTGTGGGTCGGGTTCACCGCGATCACCGCGGTGCTGATCCCCCTGCTCGCGCAGACCATCGTCAGTTTCCGCGGCAACTCGCTGATTCCGGGCTTCGGCGGCAACCGGCCGGTGGTGGTCGAGCAGGAAGGCGTGGACCATGCGGACCACCCGGTGGTGACCCGCAAGTGAAACGCTCCCTGGCCGCGGCGACCGCGGCCGTGGTCGTGCTCGCTTCCGCCGGAACCGGCACGCTGGCGTGGGCGCTGGCCCATGACGCCGACAACAGTCACCTGCCGGAGATCAGTGCCTTCACCCAAGGCCAGCTGACCAAGGTGGGCCCATTCCTGTACTGCAACGTGTTGGATCTCAACGACTGTGAGACCCCGGAGAGCCAAGGTGAGCTCCGCGTCGGCGGGCGCCACCCTGTGCAACTCTCGGTACCGGCGGCCATCGCGTCCGCCCCGTGGCGGCTGATGCAGGTCTATGAGGACCCCGAGAACACCACGGTCAGCACCTTTCGGCCGGACACCCGGCTGGCGGTCACCATCCCGACGGAGGACCCCCAGCGCGGACGGTTGACGGGGCTGGCGGTGCAGCTGCTGACGCTGGTGACCGACGAGAACGCCGAGATCCGCGAGGTGCCGCACGCCGAGTGGTCCATCCGGCTGGTCTGGGACTGAGAGCCCAGCCGGGTTCAGGCGAAATCGCGGAACATCTTCTCGGTGATGCGCAAGCCGACGCGCTTCGGTAAGACCCGCGTCATCAGCGTCGTCAGGAGTCTGTTGACACCGCCGTCCACCACCGACGGAGCCGTGCCCGACATTGCCCGCCAGGTCGTGTCGACCACCCGTTCGGGCTTTCGGGCCTTCTCCGGGGTCGCGCTCATCGGCGTGGCGGTGTCGCCGGGAGAGACAGCGAAGATGCGCAGTCCCGTGTGCGCGGTTCCCACCCGCATCATCGAGGCAGCCCGGAACCTGGCCGCATCGGGGGAACCGCTGGCGCTGAATGCGGTCGCCCGCGCCGCCGACGTGGGCGTGGGGACGGTCTACCGCCACTTCTCGACAGTGGAAGAGCTGGAAGAAACCCTGGTCTGGGAACGCTTCGACGACCTCGCCGAGGCCCTGGACAGCGCCGGTCCCGCGCAACTGGAACACGTACTGGCGACGATCTTCACCTTGCTGGCCGAAGATGCCCTGTTCGAAAAGGTCACCGCGAGGGCCGAGCCGGCACTCGAGCAGACCGCGGCGTTGCTGAGTGCGCTGACCGACAGACTGACCGGGCTACTGAACCGCACCCGCGCCGACGGCGCGCTGCGCGACGGGATCGACGCGGCTGGGGTGTTGATGCTGATGTGTGGGCTGGCCCATTCGGCACGCAACGTAGGGCTGGGGACCGATACCCCGCAGGCTCAGCTGCTGTTGCGCGTCATCTTCGACGGGCTGCAGGCTCCTTAGCGGGCGTGTGCGCGCAGGTACTCCAGATCCGAGGCGATGCCCTCGCCCGGAGTCTCGATGATCACATCGCTGCCGGCCGCCCGGCAGATGTCGGCGATGGTCTGCGAATCAAACGTGCCCGCATCAAAATTGGCGTGCCGGTCGGCTCCGGAGTCGAAGGCATCGCGGGAGTTGTTGGCGTGGACCAGGTCGATCCGGCCGGTGATGGCCTTGACCCGGTCGACGATGTCGTCGAGGTCTTCGCCGCCGGCCCAGGCGTGGCAGGTGTCCAGCACGAAGCCGGGCCCGTACTGGCCCACCGCATCCCACAGCATCGCCAGCCGGTCGAACTTGCGGGCCATCGCGTTCTCGCCACCCGCGGTGTTCTCGATCAGGATCGGCACCGCGAACCCACCGGCTTCCTCCTGACGCTCGAACGCCTTGCGCCAGTTCTCGATGCCCACCGACGGATCGTCCTTGGCGGTGACATGGCCGCCGTGTACGACGAGTCCCTTGGCGCCGACGGTGGCCGCGGCTTCGGCGTGCTGCTGCACGATCTTGCGGCTGGGAATCCGGATCTTGTTGTTGGTACTCGCCAGGTTGATCACGTACGGCGAGTGGATGTAGATGGTGAGGTCACTGTCGCGCAGCGCCTCGGCATGCTCGTGTGGCGGCGGTTTCTTCCAGCCCTGCGGATCTCCCATGAAGAACTGCACGGTCTCGGCGCCGATGGCCGAGGCCGCCGTCAGCGGGTCAGAGGAATCCACATGTGCGCCCAGTAAAGCCATGCCGCCAGCCTAATCCGTGGCGGTGACAGCACCTCCACTCACGTACACCGGTGGGCACCCCCGATCCCGCCGATCGCTCTCGACGAGGGAATGACCTTGGGCGGCAACGGAAATCTCTACGTCGACCCCGCATCTCGGCCCGGCTGACGGCGCCGCCCAGCCCAACCTGGCCCCAGGTGATCGGATGCGCGGTACTGTTTCAGCCTGCATCGCCTTGCTCACCGGAAGGGTCACCCATGGCCAGATCACGGTTCCTCGCAGTCACTGCGTCCGCGCTCGTCGTCCTCGGACTGGCGGCCTGCGCTCCCCCCGCCGAGGAGGAGAGCCCGAGCGCGCAGACCGACAGCGGAGTGGACGCCAAGACCGCCACGTCTGCCGAGGACTTCGGCGGGATGGACGGCCTGGTCGAAGCCGCCAAGGCCGAAGGTGAGCTCAATGTCATTGCGCTACCTCCGGATTGGGCCAACTACGCTGAGATCATCAGCACGTTTTCGGAGAAGTACGGCATCAAGGTCAATTCCGCCCAGCCCGATGCCAACAGCCAGGACGAGATCAACGCGGCCAACCAGCAGAAAGGCCGCAGCACCGCCCCGGATGTGTTCGACCTCGGCCAGGCGATCGCGCTGGCGAACACCGAGATGTTCGCGCCCTACCAGGTGGCCACGTTCGCCGACATCCCGGAGCAGTTCAAGGACCCGGATGGCACCTGGGTCAACGACTATGGCGGCTACATGTCCGTCGGCTACGACTCGTCCAAGGTCCCGGACGTCGCCGACCTCGCGGACCTGCTCAAGCCCGAATTCGCGGGCAAGGTGGCGCTCAACGGTGACCCGACCACAGCCAGCGCCGCGGCCAACGGGGTGCTGATGGCCGCGATCGCCAACGGCGGGTCGGCCGACGACATCGCCCCCGGCGTCGAATTCTTCGGCAAACTCAAGCAGGCCGGTAACTTCCTGCCCGTCGACCCCACCCCGGCCACCATCGAATCCGGCCAGACACCCGTCGTCATCGACTGGGACTACCTGAACGCGGCCGAAACCGCCAAGCTCCCCAGCTGGAAGGTGTTCGTCCCCAACAACGCGCTGGTGGGCGGCTACTACTTCCAGGCGATCAACAAGGACGGCCCGCATCCGGCGGCGGCCCGGCTGTGGCAGGAATACCTGTACAGCGACGAGGGGCAGAACTTGTTCCTCAAGGGTGGCGCCAGGCCGGTGCGCGCGGACTCGATGGTCGCCGCAGGCACCATCGACAGCGCCCTGTTCGACGCGCTGCCCCCGGTCGAGGGCACCCCGGTGGTCCCGACCAACGATCAGACCACCAAGAACGCGGAGTACCTCGGCGCCAACTGGGCTGCCGCTATCAGTTGATCCGGACACCCTGACGGACCAGTTCTGCCTGCACGGCGGCGACGTCCACGTCGTGCAGCTGCCGGTCCGTCCGGATCGACAGTGCCGCAGCCACACCCGCACCCTGACCGGTGACCGCGCAGCACGACATGTTCCGCGTCGCCGCATGCGCTATCCGGTCCCCGCCGGTGGCACGGCCGGCGACCACGAGGTGGCGGACGGTCTTCGGCAGCAGTGACCGGTACGGGATCTGCAGGTAGCGCCCCGTCGTCGGCAACACCAGGACGCCGTAGCCGTCGATGAACTCGGGATAAATGCCGATGCTGTCGTCGAACCGGCCCTGGTCACGCACATCGGCCTCGGTGAGGTTGTAGACGGCGTCGATCTTGCGGGTGTCGCGGATGCCGAGGGTCATCCCGAAATTGCGCAGCCGGGCCGTCTCACAGCCCGGGGTGTAGCGGCGCAACGCCTCGATGGCGAGCATGGCCTGCCGTCGCCCCTCGATCTCGAAGCGGGTCAGACTGTCGGGGTCGGTACCGTCGCAGCCGGCGAGGTGGACCAGGTTCATGTAGGTCAGCTCGCCGGTGTCATGCATCGCGCCCCACGTGCCGCCGATGGTGTTCAGGTGGGCAGGAAGCAGACCGTCTGCGATGGCCTTGGCGAACGGCTTGCCGAGGTACGGCGAGTACAGGTCGGCGTCCTTCTCGGCGGTCTCGTCAGCGGAGAACTCCCCTGCCGCCCAGTCCCGGTAGGTCTGCGGATCGTCGGCCACCCCCTGCAGGAAGGCCGCCTTGTCCACTCCGGCGAGGTGGAACATCACCGAGGCGGCCATCATCTCCTCGACCGGGGTCTTGTGGACCGGCGCGCCTGCCCGCGTCGCCACGTCCGCATCGCCGGTGCCATCGACGACGCGACGCGCCAGGATCGCCTCCCGGCCGGCCTTGGATTCGACGACGACGCCAACGATCGTGTCACCGTCCATCAGCGGTGCGACGACCTGGCGGTGCAGCATCGCGTGGATGCCGGCTTCCTGGACCAGCCGGTCGGCCACCAGTTTGAAGCCTTCAGAGTCGAGTTCGTAGGACAGCGACTGGCTTTCGGGCACCGCCGCGCCCATCTCCCTGGCCCGCTGCTCGAACTCCCAGCCGATCCCCCCGGCCTCGACCGTCTGCTCATGGCGGTACCAGGCGAAGCCTTCGACGCCGACTGTGGTGATGTTCCCGCCGAAGCACCCGAATCGTTCGACCAGCGTCACCTGCACTCCGGCCCGCGCGGCGGCCAGAGCGGCCGCGAGACCGCCCGGGCCGGAACCGACCACCAGGACGTCGGTCTCGGCGATGACGTCGATCTCGCGGCTGGGCTCGGTGATGGTCCTCAGGCGGGCAGTCATGGTGCCGGATCCTAATGGCCGCCGGTGTACAGCCGGTGGCGGATCAGCCGGCCCCGTGGCCCAACGGCACCTGTTCACCCGGCGGCGTCGTTCCCGGTGGGGTCCCGTCACCGAAAGGCCTGCCGCCCAAGGCTTCCCGCCCGTGCGGAGTGAGCCAGTCGGCCAGCAACGGCCCCTTGGGCACCACCTTCGTCGGATTGATGTCGGTGTGCACCATGTAGTAGTGCTGCTTGATCTGCACGAAGTCGGTGGTGTCGCCGAACCCGGGGGTCTGGAACAGGTCCCGGGCGTAGGCCCACAACACCGGCATCTCGACGAGCTTGGACCGGTTGCACTTGAAGTGGCCGTGGTACACCGGATCGAACCGCGCCAACGTGGTGAAGAACCGGACGTCGGCCTCGGTGATGGTGTCGCCCACCAGGAACCGCTGCGTGGACAGCCGGTCGCTCACCCAGTCCAGTGCGGTGAACAGTCGGTCATAGGCCGCCTCGTAGGCGTCCTGTGTGCCGGCGAACCCACATCGGTACACCCCGTTGTTGATCTCGGTGTAGATGCGTCGCGCCACCTCGTCGATCTCGGCACGCAGCGGCTCGGGATACAGCTGCGGCGCACCCTCGCGGTGATGGGCGGTCCACTCCCCGGACAGGTCCAGCGTCATCTGCGCGAAGTCGTTGGTGACCACCTGCCCGGTCGCCACCTCGACGATCGCGGGCACGGTGATGCCCTTCGGGTAGTCCGGGAACCGGGCGAAATACGCATCCTGCAACCGCGGGATCTTCAACACCGGGTCGACCCCGCCGGGATCGAGGTCGAACGTCCAGCTGCGCTGGTCGTGGGTGGGCCCGCAGAAGCCGATGGACAACACATCCTCCAGCCCGAGGAGGCGCCGGACGATGATCATCCGATTGGCCCACGGGCACGCCCGCGCCACGATCAGCCGGTAGCGCCCCGGCTCCACTGGATAACCGTCACGGCCGTCCGCGGTGATGCGCGTGGTGATGTAGTCGGTGTCGCGGTCGAACTCGCCGGTGGTGTTGACGTATGCGCCCATGGGTACAGCTTGCCCGCTCGGGCGTCGTCAGGCGTCATGGGATTGCCCGACTCCTCAGCGGGCTCGTCCCTCACCCGCATCGGTCGTCAGGCGGGATCCGATTGCCCACTCCTCAGCGGGCTCGTCCCTCACCCGCATCGGTCGTCAGGCGTCGAGTTCCTGCGCGACGGCCTTGACCACCTCGGACACCCGACGCGCCACCTTGCGGTCGGGGTACTTGCCTTTGCGCAAGTCGGGCTGGACGGTGTTCTCCAGCAGGGTGATCATGTCCTCGACCATGCCGTGCAACTCGTCGGGCGTGTGCTTGTGTTCAGCGGGTCCTGCCGCTTCGCGCCGCGTTCGTGCCAGCGTCGGGGGCGGGTCCAGCAGCTTGACCTGCAGGGCCTGTGGGCCTCGGCGGCCGGCGGCAACGCCGAACTCGACCTTCTGGCCCGCCTTGAGACCCTCCACCCCGTCGGGCAGCGCCGAGGAGCGGACGTAGACGTCCTCCCCTTCCTCCTGAGAGAGGAAGCCGAAGCCTTTTTCGGCGTCGTACCACTTAACCTTGCCGGTCGGCACTTGGTCTCACCTGCTTGTCTGACAGAGTCTTGGCAACATAATTAAGCGTCCCGCCTGCGCAGGACGCGTTGAGAGGTGATCCTACTCGGACGCCGACACCGTCAGCACCCCTGTCACTCGGTAGGCTGACAGTCACCCCTGGAGGAACGATGCGCCTGATATTGAACGTGATCTGGCTGATCTTCGGCGGCCTCTGGCTGGCACTGGGCTATCTACTGGCCGCGCTGATCTGTTTCGTACTGATCATCACCATCCCGTTCGGTTTCGCCGCACTGCGGATCGCCGCGTACGCGCTGTGGCCGTTCGGGCGCACCATCGTCGACAAGCCGGGCCCTCAGCCGGGTGCGCTGATCGGCAATGTCATCTGGGTCATCGTCGCCGGCGTCTGGCTGGCCATCGGACATGTGCTCAGCGCGGTGGCCATGGCCGTCACGATCGTCGGTATCCCGTTGGCGATCGCCAACCTGAAGATGATCCCGATTTCGCTGATGCCGCTGGGCAAAGAGATCGTGCCCGTGGATCAAGTGCAGCGAGCCGGTGCACCTCTGTGACTGTCACCGCACTGGGCCTTCCCACTCTCAAGGGCCCATTTCTCAAGGGCCCGTTGCAGCAGCCGGTCGGCATGCCCACCGACGGACCGCTGCTCGACACCTTCGGCCGCATCGCGACGGATCTGCGGGTTTCGCTGACTGATCGGTGCAATCTGCGCTGTACCTACTGCATGCCGGCCGAGGGACTGGACTGGATGCCGAAGTCGCAGATGCTCAGCGGCGACGAGCTGGCCCGGCTGCTGCGCATCGCGGTGACCCGTCTCGGCGTCACCAACATCCGCTTCACCGGCGGCGAACCGCTGCTGGTGAAGCACTTGGAGGACGTGGTGGCGGCCACCGCCGCCCTGCGTCCACGGCCGCAGATGGCGATCACCACCAACGGCATCGGTCTGGCCCGCCGTGCGCAGAGCCTGGCCACCGCCGGTCTCACCAGGGTCAACGTCTCCCTCGACAGTGTCGACGCCGCCCACTTCGCCGCCATCACCCGCCGCGACCGACTCTCCGATGTGTTGGCTGGGCTGGCTGCGGCGAAAGCGGCCGGACTCGGTCCGGTGAAGGTCAATGCGGTACTCGACCCGGTCACCGGGCGCGGCGATGTCGTGGCGCTACTGCGGTTCTGCCTCGAGCACGACTATCAGCTGCGGGTCATCGAACAGATGCCGCTGGATGCCGGCCATCAGTGGCGCCGCGGCGAGATGTTGACCGGCGACGAGATCCTGGCGATCCTGCGCGAGCACTTCGTGCTGACGACGGATCCGCGGCCGCGCGGTTCGGCCCCTGCGGAGGTCTGGCAGGTCGATGGCGGGCCTGGCACCGTCGGTGTCATCGCCTCGGTGTCACACGCGTTCTGTGCCGCGTGTGACCGCACCAGGCTCACCGCGGACGGTCAGGTGCGCAATTGCCTGTTCGCCACCACCGAGACCGATCTGCGGGCGCTGCTGCGCGCAGACGCCGACGACGAGACGATCGAACTCGCGTGGCGGACGGCCATGTGGGCCAAAGCGGCCGGACACGGCATCAACGACCCCGGGTTCGTCCAACCGACGCGACCGATGAGCGCCATCGGTGGGTGAGGTGTCCGACGGAAGCGCTGCGATCACGGTGCGCTACTTCGCGGCCGCCCGTTCGGCGGCGGGGCGTGAGGAAGAGACCCTCAGCATTCCGGCCGGCACGACGATCGCCCGGCTGATCGAAACACTGAGCCAGCGCAATACCGACCTGGCCCGCGTTCTGCAACGGTGTTCATACCTCTGTGACAGCATCGCGATCCGCGACCACCAGATCGTGATCGGATCGGGACAGACGATCGACGTGCTACCCCCATTCGCCGGCGGATGACTGTGAGTTACATCACATCACAACTTGATAACAAGCTGGCTACGAGGGAATAGCGGCCGTCCCGGACCTGGGAAAACGCGTTCCGGTAGTGGCGTTTTAGAATCCCTTTAGGATTTGCCGAAGGCCAAAACGCCAGGACAGAGCCAAGGTGACGTGTTCGCCTGTACCCGTTACGGTCATCTCCCAAGCCGACCGAGTATTTCAGCGGCAGGCCCATCCCGCTTCCAGCGCCTAGCTCCATCCATGGAATCCGGGATCCGACAAACCAATGGATGGAGGCGGGGGACCCACCGGTCCACCGTGATCGACCTGGGACCGCTCGCGGTTCCTTGGGGTGAAGCCGCGCAAGTAGTCCGTATCCACGGACTGCAAGCCGGCCGGGCAACCTCTCCAGCCCGAACCCGACAGCTGACCTCGCAGGCGCGCCCAAGAGAGGAATTCCCCGATCTATGAGTGGACGGCATCGTAAGCCCACTACTTCGGCCAAGAACGTCGCCAAAATCGCCTTCACCGGCGCGGTCATCGGTGGGAGCGGGCTCGCGCTCGCTGGCCAGGCCGGCGCTGCCACCGATGGCGAATGGGACGCAGTCGCTGGATGCGAATCCGGCGGCAACTGGGCCATCAACACCGGCAACGGCTACCTGGGCGGTCTGCAGTTCGCGGCAGGTACCTGGTCGGGTCATGGCGGCGGCGAATTCGCCCCGTCGGCCCACCTAGCCTCCAAGGAAGAGCAGATCGCGGTCGCCGAGCGCGTCCTGGCCACCCAGGGCAAGGGTGCGTGGCCGGTGTGCGGTCGCGGACTCTCCGGCGCGACCCCGCGCAACGTGGTCGCAGATCCGGCCCCTCTGGACGCACCTCTCGACCCGGCCGCTCTCAACGGCGCTCCGATGCCGCTGAATGCGCCGCTGCCGCCCCCGCCGCCTGCACCGGGCATGCCGCCCCCGCCGCTCCCGCCGGAAGCGCTGCCGCCGGCACCGGGCGTCCTGCCCGTCGCCTTCGTCGCACCGGCTCCCGATGCCCTGCCCCCGGCACCGGCACCCCTGCCGCCCGCCGACCCGGCCGTGATCGTCGACGCGTCGCTGAACACGCCTGCTCCGGCCGCACCCGCGGACGTCGCAGTCCAGCCCGCTGCCGACTGGACCTTCGTCGACCCGGCCGTCGCACCTCAGCCCCAGGCCTGGTCGCTCGACAACGCACCGCTGTCGCCGATCCCCGCTCCGGCCGAGCCCATCCCGCCGGTGCCGGCTCCGCCCGCGCCCCCGGCACCTCTGCTGCCGCCGCCACCGCCGCCGTTGCCGCCCGCGCCGGCTCCGCTGGCCGCACCGGC
>JBEVFK010000006.1:0-20198 GCA_040512325.1 Mycobacterium sp.
GGCAGCCGGCCGCCGGCCAGTTCGGCCTCGACCTCGTAGGGCATCAGTGACTCGGCGAACGCGGCGGCCGTGTCCCGGAGACGTAGATCCTCGGCGGTCAGACCGTACATACACGTTCCCCGATCGTCGTCGCTACTCTTGACTGAGCGTTCAGTCTATGCCACCGTCTCGTAGTATGACCAGCGGCTGTAGTGCTGACGTTGTGGTGATCGGTGGCGGCACCGTCGGTGCCTGGACCGCGGTGCTGCTCGCCGAAAGCGGTGTGAAAAACGTGCTCCTACTGGAGGCCTCGACGCTGGGTGACGGTGCCAGCAGTCGCGCCGCCGGCATGGTCCGAGCCCAGGGCGGCACCGAGACCGCCATCCGTCTCGGCATGCGCAGCCAGGAGTTCTATGCCGCCACCGGCGAGCGTTTTCCGCTGGACTGCGGCTTCGTCAGGCAGGGATATCTGATGCCGTGCTTCAGCGAGCGTGAGGTGGAGCAGGCGCATGCCCGCATCGCGGTGCAGCGCCAACTCGGTCTGGACGTCGAATGGTGGTCGGCCGACGACCTGGATTCGCGCGGCACCGGACTGGCGCCGGGGTCGACGATGGGGGCGTCCTACGCCGCCGGTGACGGCTACATCGACGCCCCCCGCAACGTGCTGGCCTACACCGCCGCGCTCACCGCACACGACGTCGACGTCCGGGAGCGGTGCGCGTTCACCGGTCTGCGCACCGCCGGCGGCCGGGTGGTCGGCGTCGACACCTCGGCAGGCCCCATCAACACCGACCACGTGGTCTTCACCGGTGGCCCACAACTGGCTGAGGTCGGCCGCGCCGCGGGTGCCCGGATCCCGGCCGGCGGCACCCGGCACCAGGTGGTGGTCACCGCGCCGCTGCCTGCGGGCAATGTGCACAGCCTACCCATGGTGTTCGACGTGATGTCCGGAATTTATTGGCGCCCAGGGGAATCCGGCGGGCTGCTGTGGGGGATGAGCAACCCCGACGAAGCGCCCGGTGTCGCAGGAGAATTCGACTGGACGTACTACGAGAAAGCCCGTAGCCGGATGGACGAGCTGTACCCGGCGGTCCGCGGGCTCGGGCTGCGCCGCACCTGGGCGGCCACGATCGACTACACGCCCGACCATCTCCCGATCCTCGGCCCGCTGCTGACCGACGACGGCCCCGTCGACGGCACCGTGGTGGCCAGTGCCGCCGGCCACGGGATGATGTGGGGCCCGGCGGTGGCCCAGGTGGCCGCCGACCTCACCACCACCGGTGGATGTACCTGGCTGGATCTCACCGATCTCGGCCTGGACCGTTTCGACGCACAGGGACGCAGCCGGCTCGACCCCGAGCCGATCTCGCTGCCATTCCCCGAAAGTGTTACCCAAGAGAGGATTTCTTCATGAGCCAGGTCGACATCACGCCCATCCTGACCGGCGCCGCCGAGGCCGAACTCGAGGACTGGGGCCCGCTGGCCGAGGCCACCGGAGACCCGATGGCCACCCATGGCGTCGAGGTCTGGGTCGACGGGGACCTGTCTGCCGGCATCTGGCAGTGCGGACCCGGGCCGTCGCACTGGACGCTGGAGACCAATGAGTTCATCTACCTCGTCGCCGGCAAGATGACCGTGACCCCCGACGGCGGTGCGCCGAGTGTGGTCGGTGCGGGCGACGTCGCGGTGTTCCCGAAAGGCTGGACGGGCACCTGGAACATCCACGAGACGGTCAGGAAGGTCTACTCGATCTTCTGAGCCCGGTGTGCGCCCGAACCCACGTTGGGGCGGATATGGCGCGGGAGGCAAGCAGTTCCATTGTGGACTTGAGGCACGCGCGCAGCGCTGAAGTGTGGGTCAACTCCACGATCGGCACGGGTGATCACGCCAAGCCGGTGGCCGAGCGGCGCCGCCGTGAGATCGCGTCCACACTCGCAGCCAACAACAGCACGCCGCCGGTGACCAGGAAGTTGATGTAGGACGACTGGTTCAGCAGGCCGAGGCCGTTGGCGATGGTCGCCACCACCACCCCGCCGATCACCGCGTCCAACGCCCGGCCCTTGCCGCCGAACAGGCTGGTGCCGCCGATGACGGCCGCGCCCACCGCGTACAGCAGGGTGTTGCCCGCACCAGAGGACGCCGACACCTTGCCGGCGTAGGACGCGGCGATGATCCCGCTCAGCGCCGCCAGTGACGAGCACACGATGAACACCGACATCCGGATGCGGTCGACGGAGATGCCCGCGCGCCGCGCCGCCTCGGCGTTGCCGCCGACGGCGTAGATGTGTCTGCCGTAGGAGGTCCGGTTGAGCACGAGCGTCAGGACGATCAGCAGGACCAAGATGATCGGCAGCACATAGGGAATGCCGCGGATCTCGACGTTCGGGTTGACGCTGCGGTTGATGCTGAGCACGTAGGTGACCCCGAGGGTGACGGCCGCGACCCCGACGACGCGGGCCACCACGACCCCGAGCGGCGAATGGGCCAGCCCGAGTGTTGTCTTGCTGTGGTACCGGTAGGCCTCGAGCGCGCCGAACCCGACGACCAGGAGCAGCGCGATGGTCCACCCGGCCGTCACCGAGAGGTTGCTGATGGTGATGCCGCGGATGGCCGGATCGTCGACGCGCACCGACCCGCCTTCGCCGATCAGCTTGAGCGTAACGCCTTGCAGGCCAAGGAAGAACGCCAGCGTCACCACGAAGGAGGGGATGCCGAGTTTGGCTCGCAGCAGCCCGATCGCGAGACCGATCAGCGCGCCGGCCAGGATGCCTGCGGCCATGGCGGCCCACCAGGGCCAGCCGGCGTTGACGATGGTCAGGGCCGTCGCGCACGCCGACACCCCGCCGGCCACTCCGGCGGACAGGTCGATGTCGCCGAGCAGCAGGACAAACACCAGACCCATCGCGAGCACGCAGATGGACCCGGCCTGGGTGACCAGGTTGGCCAGGTTGAGCGCCGACATGAACCGGTCATTGGCCAGGCCGAACACCACGAACAACACGATGAGGCCGAGAACCGCAGGCAGCGAGCCCATATCGCCGCCGCGGACCCTGTTGAAGTAGGTCCGCACCGCCTCGCCGAACGATTCGTCGACGTGGGTGTCGGTGGTGAAATCGGATTCGGCCAACTCGCCATCGGATGGGGAACTGACTGTGGTCATGGGGTTTTCCTTCGTCACATCACGTCTCTCACAGCGACTCGGCGGCCTCTGCCGGTGCCAGCCCGAGGCTGCCGGAGCGACCGGCGGTGATCAGCTCGACCACCTGGCTGTGGGTGACATCGGCGGCTTTGACATCGGCGGCGACCCGTCCCAGGTACAGCGCACAGATCCGGTCGGCGACTTCGAAGACGTCGACCATGTTGTGGGAGATCAGCACGACGCCCACCCCCTGGTCGGCCAGTCGGCGCACCAGGTCGATGACCTGACGGGTCTGGGCGACGCCGAGCGCGGCCGTAGGCTCGTCCAGCAGCACCACTTTGGAGTTCCACAGCACCGACTTGGCGATCGCCACCGTCTGCCGTTGACCGCCGGACAGGCTGGCCACCGTCTGCCGCACCGATTTCACGGTGCGTACCGACAATGACTTCAGCGCGTCGCGGGCCATGGTCTCCATGCGGGCCTCGTCGAGCATCCCGCGGCGTTTCAGCTCACGGCCCAGGAACATGTTCTCGACGATGTCGAGGTTGTCGCACAGCGCGAGGTCCTGGTACACCACCTCGACACCCAGCGCGGAGACATCGTTGGGTCCGTGCGCGGTCACCGGCTTGCCTTCGAACAGATAGGTTCCGCTGTCGATCGGATGGATGCCGGCGATGGCCTTCACCAGGGTGGACTTGCCTGCGCCGTTGTCTCCCACCAGAGCAGTGACCTCACCGGGATAGACCCGGAAGTCGACATCGTGCAGCACGTGCACAACGCCGAAACTCTTGTTGACGCCGTGCAATTCGAGGATCGGAACTCGTGACTCAGGCTCAACTGCCATGCGCAGCCTCAGACTCCCGCGGCGGTGCACATGGCGGCGAACTGACCGGCGCACACCTCTTCTTTGGACTGCCCGCCGTCGGTGAACACCACGTCGACGTTCTCCTTGGTGATCGACTTCGGGGTCAGCAGCACCGAGGGCACGTCGCGGCCGCCCTGGTCGTCGCGCGAGGTGTTGTTGGTCTGCGGCTCCTTACCGCCGGCCAGCGCGATGGCCGCTTCTGCCAGTGCACCGGCCTCTTCGGTCGCCGACTTGTAGACCGACATGCACTGGGTGCCCGCCAGGATGTTCTGCAGCCCTTCGACGGTGGCGTCCTGCCCGGTCACCGGAACCTGACCGGCACGCTGGTTCTTCTCCAGGATCGAGATGACCGACCCGGCCAGCCCGTCGTTGGCCGCGTACACGCCGTCGATCTTGCCGTCCGCGGCGGTGTACATCTGCTCGAAGATGGTGACCGCCTTGTCGTTGTCCCAGTCCGGCACGGCCTGTTCGCCGACCACGGTGATGGTGGGGGTGGCATCGGTGATCGAGTGTGCGCCCGCGGAGAACAGGGTGGCGTTGTTGTCGGTGGGGGAGCCGTTGAGGTAGACGATGTTGGCCGGCCTGCCGCCCAGGCAGTCGACGAGGCCCTGGCCTTGCAGCTCGCCGACGACGTTGTTGTCGAACGAGATGTACACATCGGCCGAGCCGCCGAGCGTGAGCCGGTCGTAGTCGATGGTCTTGACGCCCTGGGCGGCAGCCTTCTCCTGGATCGAGGCACCGCTGTCGGAATCCAGGTTGACGATCGCCAGGACGGTGACCCCGTCGGCGATCATGCCGTCGGCGATGGTCGCCATCTGGTCGGCGGAGCCCTCGGCGTTCTGAATGGTGTATTCGACGCCGGCTTCGGTGAAGGCTTCCTCCAATGCGGGCCGGTCTTTGGATTCCCACCGCACCGAGGATTTGGTGTCGGGCAGGATGACGCCGATCTTGCCGCTGCCGCTCTCGCCGCCGCCTCCGCTGTCGCCGCCGCCGGAATCGCTGCTGCCACATCCGCTGAGGGTGACGCCGATGACGGCGGCGAACGACAGGGCGGTCAACAGGGTGCTCGTGCGTGTCACGGAACTCGCCTCCAAGTAGTCATGGGGTCCTGGCCGGGCCGAGTGGCCCGGTTCTTTTGTTCTTTCGAGCAACATATAACGTGACACACGTCACGTCCAGCACTTGGGCAACTGGGCTAACGCGCACCCATCAGATGCTCGAGTGCCAGCTGGTTCAGCTGGACGAACCCGAAACCCTTTGCGCTGAAATAGGAATCGGCATCAAAATCCTCGTAGGCCGACCGGTCGGCGAGGAGATCGAGGTAGCTCTCGCCAGGACCGAGGGTCGGTGTTCGTAATTCGGCCACCTTCGCCTGGGCCATCGCCGCGACGACGGCGGGATCAGCGCGGAAGGCGGCGGCTCTGGCCTTGAGCAGCAGGTACATCCGCATGTTGGCCGCGGCCGATTCCCACACGCCGGTGCTGTCCTCGGTACGGCTCGGTTTGAAGTCGAAATGCCTTGGCCCCGTGTAGGCGGGCGCGCCGTCGGGGCCGCCGTGCTCGAGCAGGTCCACGAGCGAGAAGGCGTTGGCGAGATCGCCGTGTCCGAACACCAGATCCTGGTCGAACTTGCTGCCGCGCTGGCCGTTGAGATCGATGTGGAACAGCTTGCCGCTGTAGAGCGCCTGGCTGATGCCGTGGGTGAAGTTCAGCCCGGACATCTGCTCGTGTCCGGTCTCCGGGTTGACGCCGACGAGTTCGGGGTGGGCCAGGGTGTCGATGAAGGCCAGCGCGTGGCCCACGGTCGGTAGCAGGATGTCGCCGCGGGGCTCATTGGGTTTGGGTTCGATCGCGAACTGCAGGGCGATGCCCTGATCGAGCACGTACTGGCACAGCAGGTCCATGGCCTCGCGATACCGGGACAACGCGGCGACGACGTCCTTGGCGGAGTCGTACTCGCTGCCCTCGCGACCGCCCCACAGCACAAACGTCTGGGCACCGAGTTCGGCGGCCAGATCGATGTTGCGCAGTACCTTGCGCAGGGCGAAGCGGCGGACGGCGCGGTCGTTGCTGGTGAACCCGCCGTCCTTGAACACCGGTTGGGTGAACAGGTTTGTGGTGATCATCGGGACCACCATCCCGGTGGCGCGCAGCGTCGCGGTGAGTCGGTCGATGGCGCGCCGGCGTTCGGCGTCGGAACTGCCGAAGGCGAACAGGTCGTCATCGTGGAAGGTCAGGCCGTAAGCGCCCAGCTCGGCAAGGCGTTCGACGGCTTCGGTCGCAGCGAGAGCGGGCCGGGTCGCGACGCCGAACGGGTCGTTGCCGGTCCAGCCCACCGTCCACAGGCCGAACGAGAACTTGTCGGCAGGCCGCGGGACGAAGTCTTCGGCATTGGAGGTGCTGGACTCGAGTACGGACATGTCGGCGCTCCTGGTGGATCCTTCTCATGGATCCTTGTCGTAGATCAACAGGTAATTTGTTGTTTCTCCGAACATAAGATGTGCGCTGTGTCACTGTCAAGGGATCGATGCGACGGAAGGACGACGATGGCCGGGTCCGTAGATGATCGTCGTCCGGCGCGGGCCGGCACCAGCACCGACGACGTTCGTCGCCGCAACCTGTCCACGGTGTTGACGCTGGTGCACCGCCATCGAGCCCTCAGTCGCGCCGAACTCACTCGCCGGACGGGGCTGTCGCGCTCGACCACCAAGGACCTGGTCGAGCAGCTGGCGCAGCGCGGTCTGGTCGAGGAATCTCCGGCGCTGGGACTGGCGCAGGTAGGTCGCCCGAGTCCGATCGTCAGCCCAGGGAACCGTGTTGTCGCCGTGGCGATCACCCCCGAGGTCGACGCCGTGACGGTAGGGGCGGTGAGTTTGGGTGGGCTCGTGATGGAGCAACTCCGGTTTCCGGCCGTCGGGATCCCGACGGTCGCAGACACCGTGACGATCGCCACCGCGGCGATCGCACGCATTCGTGAGGGCCTGGCCGACGAGCAGGCCGTCACCGCGGTGGGAGTGGCCGTGCCGGGCCTGGTGCACGGGCCGGGGTCTGCCGTACAGCTGGCCCCCAACCTGGACTGGCATGACGAAGAGATCGGTCAGATGCTCAGCGCAGCAACGGGATTGCCGGTCTATGCGGCCAATGATGCCAACGTCGGTGCGGTAGCGGAACATCTGTTCGGTCGGCACGGCGACGCCGATCACCTGATCTACGTCAACGGCGGTCCCAGTGGTATCGGGGCCGGATTCGTCGTCGCCGGCGAATTGCTGGGCGGGGTGGCCGGTTACGCCGGCGAACTCGGGCACACCTACGTGGGCGGGCGCCAGTTGTGCCACTGCGGCAGTGTCGGCTGTCTGGAGACCGAGGTCACGCAGGCTCCGCTGTCGCGGCTCCTCGCTGAACTGGACACCCGGCCGCCGGACAGCCCGCCGGTGGCCCACAGCGGTGCCGAGCTCGACGTGATCAACCGGCAGGCCCGCTCGCTGGCCATCGCGCTGGGCAACTCCGTCAACATGCTGAACCCGAGACTCATTGTGCTGGGCGGGTTTCTGCGGGTGTTCCCCGCCTACGCCGCCGAGGTGCTTCGCGACGAGCTGGAGTACCGGAGTCTGAAGGCTCCGCGGGATCTGGTGCGGGTGGTGCCGGCCACGCTCGGTTCGGAGACCCTGATGATCGGCGCTGCCGAGCTGGCGTTCGCGCCCCTGCTCGCCAATCCGGGCGAGTACTGAGGGGTCAGGGGGCGGGGATCACCAGGGCATCGACCGCGATCGCCCCGTGTGGTGACACGATCACAGGGTTGGCCTCAACGGCGGCCAGCACATCACCGAGCTCTGTTGCCAGGCTGGAGAACCCGGCGATGACCGTCGCCAGCGCCTCGATCGCCACGGGCGGCGAGCCCCGCCATCCGTCGAGCAGCGGCCTGATCTGCAACCGCTCCAGCAGCCGCAGTGCGTCGGGAGGTGCCAGGGGAGGACAGGCCACGGCGCGGTCGGCGAGCAGCTCGACGAGCACCCCGCCGGCGGCGACCACCAGCAGTGGACCGAAGGCCGGGTCACCGACGAACCCCACGGAGATCTCCACCCCGGCGTCGGCCATGGCGTCGACGGTGACGTCTGGACCGAGGGTCGCCGCCATGGCGGCGTAGGCGGTGCACAGCGTCTGGTCGTCGGGCACGCCGAGGATCACCCCGCCGACGTCGGTCTTGTGCGCACTGCCCGCGGTTTTCAGCGCGACGGGATAGCCGATCGCGTGGGCGGCATCC
This sequence comes from Mycobacterium sp., assembly GCA_040512325.1. GTDB lineage: Bacteria > Actinomycetota > Actinomycetes > Mycobacteriales > Mycobacteriaceae > Mycobacterium. The sequence continues at coordinate 8,244 of JBEVFK010000006.1, forward strand.
AGGACCGCGCTCAACGACGCCGCGGGCGTGGAGGCGGCCACCGGTATGCCGTAGTCGGCCAGCAGCTCGAAGGCCGAAACTGGTCCCGCGGCAAGGTGTTCGCGCCAGCGTTGCCGACGTGCGGTGTCGACGGGGCCGGCCGCTGCCGGGAGCGGCAGCGGCCAGCACGCCAGGTGCCCGAGTGCTGCCAGCCCGCTGCGATACCCCTCCAGGACAGGGACGTGGTGACTGCGTAGATGTGCGGCCATCGTCGGATCCACCGCCGACGGCGTGGACGCCAGTACCGCCAGCGCAGCGCTGTGGGAACGCGCCACGTCGAGCACCGCATCGACATAGTCGGTGTCGCCGTCGAATTCGGTGACCAGATCGACGGCCAGTGCGGTGACGGCGACGGCGGGATCTTCGGCGACCAGGCGCAGGCACGCGCCGAACAAGGCCCGGGTGTCGGCGCCGGTGCCCCACACATCGAGCGGATTGGTGGCTGTCAGGCCTTCGTCGAGCAGGTCGGTGACGGAGGCCAAGGTGGTGGTCGCGAGGTCGGCGAACGGCACCTGAAGGCGGTGCGCCACGTCCGCGCACAGGGCGCGCTCGGCGCCGGAGTCGTGCACGGTGGCGATCCCGGCCCCAGGTCGTGCTGTCACCCGGGCCCGTCGTCGCGCCGCGAAAAGCTCTATCGTGTCGGTGAACTCGGCGAGATCGTGGACCTGGATCGCGCCGGCGGCAGTGCAGAACGCGGCCCAGCCCCCGGCGTCACCGGCCAGCGCCCCGGAGTGCGCCGCGACCATCGCGCGGCCCCGCGGCGACCCGCCCACGGTCAGGATCACCACCGGGATGTCGGCCTCGGCGGCCCGGCGAAGTGCCGCCGACAGCCGGGGCGCCGCCCGCGGTGTTTCGAGCAGCAACGCGATCAATTCGGTACCGGGATCGCCGAGCGCGTATTCGACGTAGTCGGCGGTGTCGGTGACCAGCTCCTGGCCGGAAGACACCGCCAGCCGGAAGCCGAAGCCCCGGCGGGCGCGCAACAGGGTGGAGAAGGCCGAACCGGAATGGGTGACCAGCGAAACCCCGCCCACGGGAAGGGGATCAGGCTCCAGGTAGCCCAGTGCCCGCACCCCGAGCGCGTTGTTGACGAATCCCATACAACCGGCGCCGCAGAGCGCCATGCCCGCGTCCGTGGCCCGCGACACGATCTGCTCGCGCAGGCCGGCGCCGTGCGCGGACCCGAACAGCACCGCCGACCGGGCACCGATCGCGGCGGCCGACTCCAGTGCGCCCACGACGACGGCATCGGGAACGCCGAGCAGAACCAGGTCCGGAACCTCGTCGAGGGACTCCAGGGTGGGCGCGCACCCGACGTCGCCGATCCGCGGGTAGCGCGGATTCACCAGGTGCACCCGGGCCGACCCGCGTTGTGCTTCGGCCACCATCCTGGCGCCGAAACTGCCGGGCCGCGCACTGGCGCCCACCACCGCGATGGAGCGGGCACCCAGCATCGTCGCCACCGCGGCGTGGCGGGTCATCGGGGTCAGGAGCGTCGGGCCAGCGCGGCGAGTCTGCCGCGGCGGTCGGCCCGCTTCCGGTCGGCCAGCGCCGCCCTGGCCGCCTGCCACCCGGGGATCCCGCACACCCCGCCGCCGGCGTGGGTGGCCGAGCTGCCGTTGTAGAGCCCGTCGATGGGGGTGCGGTAGTCGGCGAACCCGGGTGCGGGCCGCATGTGGAACAGCTGCTCGAGGGACAGTTCGCCGTGGAAGATGTTGCCGCCGATCAGCCCGTACTCCTGCTCCATCTCGTGGGGCCCGACGATGTCGCGATGGGTGATCGACGACTTGAAACCGGGGGCCACCTGATCGTAGAGATCGATCAGACGATCGGCGTAGGCGTCCAGTTCTTCGGTGTGGGGCGCGTTCGCCCAGTCGGCGGGCACCCATTGGGTGAACAACGACATGATGTGGGTGCCATCGGGATTGAGCGTGGTGTCCAAGGTGGTGGGGATGACGCCGTCGCTGAACGGCATCAGCGCCGGCCGGCCGGCCCGGGCGTCCTGGAACGCCGCCTCGATGTAGTCCATGGTGGGCGCCATCTCGACCGAGCCGGTGTGGTGTTCGGCGATTCCGGAGCTCGGGTCGGCGGTGAAGTTGGGCAACTGGTCGAGCGCGAGGTTGATCTTCACCACGCCGCTGCGGGTTTTCCAGTGCTCGATGTCGTGGGCGAAGTCATCGGGCAGTTCGTGGCGGGGAATGTGGTCCAGGAAGGCGATCTTCGGATGCAGGGTGGTGACCACCAGGGGGGCGCGGATCTCCTCACCATTGTCCAGCACGGCGCCGTGGACCTTGCCGTTGTTGACCAGGAGCCGGGAAACCTTGGCACCGGTGCGGATCTCGGCGCCGAAGCTGCGGGCCGAGCGGGCGATCGCGTCGGAGACCCCACCCATGCCGCCCTCGGGATAACCCCAGCTGCCCAGCTGGCCGTCACCCACGTCGCCGATCGAGTGGTGCGCCATCACATAGGCGGTGCCGGGTTCGTAGGGACCTGCCCAGGTGCCGATCACGCCGTTGACCGCGAGGGCGCCCTTGATCTCAGGCGACTCGAACCAGTCGTCGAGCAGGTCGGCGATGCTCATGGTCAGCAGCCGGGTGACATCGGCGGTCATCCTGGTGGTGATGCCCTTCTGGCTCCAGGCCAGCTTGGCGAGGTCGAGCAGATCAGAGGGCTTGTGCGAGCCGATGTTCGGCGGCACCTGGGTCAGGAGCGGCCCCATCACGTCGGCGATGCCTTCGAGCCAGGAGTTCCATTTCGGCCAGGTGTCGGCGTCTTTCTTGGAGAACCTGGCCAGCTGCTCGTGGGTGCGGGCCGGGTCGTCTTCGAAGATGGTGAGCGAGCCACCCTCGGGGAAGGCCTGGTAGTAGGGCCCCATGGGGTGCACCTTGTAGCCGTGGCGCTCCAGATTCAGATCCCGCACGATCGTCGGCGGCATCAGGCTCACCACATAGGAGAGCCGGGTGACGCGCAGATGCGGTGCCTCCGGCCAGGGCGCTTCGGTGGTGGCGGCGCCGCCGAGGGTGCCGCGTGACTCGAGGACCAGCGTCTTGGCGCCGGATCGCGCCAGGTAGGCGGCCGAAACGAGGCCGTTGTGGCCGCCCCCGATAACCAGAGCATCGTAAGTGTTGGACATCCCGCGACCTTCTTCCGAGTCAATCTCTCCCGCGCAGCCGCGCTCCTTGACTGACTGTTCAATCTAACCAAGTGTTAAGCTTCCGACAAGAGGCAGCGTTGCCACGTCCCAGGGGAGAACGACGAAGCATGGCAGAACCAGCACCCGCCACCGAGAACAACGAGGGGCGGCGCGTTCAGATGCTGCGCGCCGCAGCGGAGTTGATCTGTGAGCGCGGATTTTCCGAGACCCGGATCGCCGATGTGGCCAAGCGGGCCGGGGTGTCCTCGGCGTTGGTGATCTATTACTTCGGCACCCGGGACCGCCTGCTCGTCGATGCCCTGCGCCATTCGGAGGAGTCGTTCTACGAAGCCGCCGAAGCCATGCTGGCCGAGGTGTCGTCCTTGCGTGATCGGTTGTCGCTGCTGATCCGGTGGACCTGTGTGCCCGAAGGTGATGGCGCCGACGAGATTCCCGGGGCCTGGGGGCTGTGGTTTGACCTGTGGGCGCAGGCCTTTCGTCATGACGAGGTCAAGGCCGGCCGGATCGAACTCGACGCGCGCTGGCGCCGGATGATCATCGATGCGCTCGAATCCGCCGAGTCCGGGGAACGCAACACCAAGGTCGACGCCCGGATGTTCGCCCTGGAATTCGCAGCCCTGCTCGACGGACTCTCGATCCAGGTCGCGCTCGAGGATCCCGACGTCGACTCCGAAGTGGCCTATCAGATCGCCATGCGCTTCGCCGAGCGCGAACTGGATCTGCCGCCGCAGAAGAAGACGACCCGGGCCGCGGCGAAAAAAAGGACCGTCAGTCGCCGCTGACCGTGGGTGCGGTCAGGACAGGCTCAGCGCGTTCTCCGGATCGGCCACCGGGTCGGCGATGACGGTCGCCGGGCTGCGAGTGAGCACCCGGACGGCGTCGTGACTGCATTCGCATGTCACCGCAGCGCCGGGTTGATGGGTAACTGACTGCGGGCCCGCATGATTGGGCACTTCCACCACAAGAGTCGACGACTCGCCGATGTCGACGTGTACCTGGGTGGACGACCCGAGATACACCACCTCGCGCACGGTGCCGGGAATCAGGTTCTGGCCGGCGCCCGCCACGTGATCGGCGTCGTGCAGGGTGATGCGCTCAGGCCGGATCACGATCGCCGCCGGGCCCGTCGGGCAGTGCCCACTGCGATCGGTGAAGACGCACCGCACGGTGGTCGACGTGGACCTGCAGGTCGCCAGGCCGCCGCCGGACTCGAGCACCTCGGCGTCGAAGATGTTGGCGGCGCCCAGGAAGCCGGCGACGTAGGTGGTGGCCGGTGCGGCATAGATCTCCTGCGGTGGGCCCACCTGCTCCACCCGGCCCTGCGCCATGACCGCGATCTGATCGCTCATGGTGAGGGCTTCTTCTTGATCGTGGGTGACGTAGACGAAGGTGATCCCGACCTCTCGTTGCACCGCACGCAGTTCCAGCTGGAGTTGCTTGCGCAACTTGGCGTCCAGCGCACCCAGCGGTTCGTCGAGCAGCAGCACCCGGGGGCGCAGCACCAATGCCCGGGCCAACGCCACCCGCTGTTGTTGACCGCCGGACAACTGGGCGGGACGGCGGTTGGCGAACTGGGTCATCCGGACCAGATCGAGCGCTTCGCCCACCCGTTTCCTGGTTTCCTCGCGGGAGGTCTTGAGGTATCGCAATCCGAACGCCACGTTGTCCCGCACGGTCATGAACGGAAACAACGCGTAGGTCTGGAACACGGTGTTGACCGGCCGCTTGTGCGGGGGATCGGCGGCCACATCACGGCCGTCGAGTTCGATTCTGCCGGAGTCCGGTTTCTCGAAGCCGGCGATCATCCGCAGCGTGGTGGTCTTGCCGCATCCCGAGGCGCCGAGCAGGGAGTAGAACTGGCCGGCCGGGATGTCGAGATCGATCCCGGTGACGGCGGGGATCCCGTTGAACGACTTCACCAGTTGCTGCAACCGGATGGCTCCGCCGGTCATCGAGGGCCGGTCAGGACGTCACCGCTGCGGCGAACCGGGCGAAATTGGCGGCGAACCGATCGACATCGCCGGTGTCGTGCTGAACAGATAGCAGCCATTGCTCCACCTTCCCCCATGGGGGCAGGAAAACCCCGCCGTTGTGCTGTATGAGCCAGTGCAGGTGACCCAACCGGTCGTCGATCTGGAGGAAATCCCGGAACTCACGCACCGGATCGCGGCGGAACGTCACACACCCCTTGGCGCCCGCAGTCACGACGTGCCACTGCACGCCGTGCTCGGCGATCACGGCGTTGAGCGCCGTGCGCAACCGATCGGCCAGGCCATCGAGGTGGCGGTAGGCGTCGTCGGTGAGAACGTGGGTGAGGGTGGCTCTGGTGGCAGCCATGGCCAGCGGGTTGCCGTTGAAGGTGCCGACCTGTTCGTAACGGCCGTCGGCGATTGCCGACATCACCTCGGTGGTGCCGCCGATCGCGGCCACCGAGATGCCCCCGCCCAGTGCCTTCGCCAAACACACCATGTCGGGCACCACACCCGAGCGGGCGGTGACGCCGCCCGGCCCGGTGGTGAACCCCGTCTTCACCTCGTCGAAGATCAACAGCGCGCCGGCGGCATGGACCAACCCGCGGATCTCGGCGAGATAACCGTCGTCGGGTGCAATGATCCCGGCGTTCATCATCACCGGTTCGAGGATCATCCCCGCGATGAGGCCGTCATGCTCGGCCAGCGCGCGCGCCACCGCCCCGGCATCGTTGAAGGGCACCACGACCACGAGATCACGTATCGCTGCGGGTATTCCGGAGTTCCCGGCCACTCCGATGGGGTGGTCGCGCGGCCCCACCTCGTCGGCGTCGGGCAGTACCGATACCTGAACCGAATCGTGGTGACCGTGATAGCAGCCCTCGACCTTGATGATCAGGTCTCGTCCGGTGAGCGCCCGGGCCAGGTGTACGGCGTCCATCGTCGCCTCGGTGCCGGAGTTGGCGAACCGCCACAGCGGCAGACCGAATCGACGAGCCAACTCCCCGGCGTTCCAGATCGCGTCTTCGGTGGGCTGGGCGAAATGGGTTCCGCGCCTTACCTGTCGGCTCACAGCTTCCACGATCGCGGGGTGCGCGTGGCCGGCGATCGAGGCGCCGTAACCGCCGTGCATGTCCACATACTCGGTGCCGTCGACGTCATAGACCTTCGAACCGGCGCCATGGCTCATCCACACCGCTTGTGGCTGTGCGATCTGCCAGTTGGAGGTGGCGCCGCCGGCGAGATGCCCGCGGGCGCCGGCGATGAGTTCGGTGCTGCGGGGCTGGCGGCGCAGGAACACCTGCTCTTCGACGGCGATCAGCTGGTCCACCGAGTCTCGCACCGGGCTCATCGCCACTGCCGAAGTCACGTCGAATACCTCCATGTCCGAGACCGATTCGCACCCCGAGGGGGCGCTCCTCAAATCTTGACTGAGTGTTCAGTCTATGCGAGAGTCCATGCAGCGACAAGACTGCGATCGGGGAGGTCCGGATGCCCGTACCCAACGGAAGCCCCTTGCCCTTCGGGCTGGCTCGGCGTGGAGCCACTCGCCGACAGTTCTTGGTGCGGGCGGCGATTCTCGCGGCGGGTGCACCTGCGCTCGGCTCAGTGCTGGCGGCGTGTGGTGGGGGCGGACCGCCGTCGTCGTCGACACCGAGCCTCACTCTCGCGCGGCCGGACAGCCCGGTCAAATGGGACATCGCCGAGGACAACCAACCGATCGCCGACGGGTTGGCGCCCGAAAAGGGCGCGACCCTCAAGATCTACAACTATGCCGACTACCTGAGCCCGCAGGCGATCAAGGCATTCGAAGAGAAGTACGGCGTCACCGTCGAGGTCTCCACCTTCAACGACGGTGACGAGGCGATCACTAAGTTGCGCAGTGGGGTCGACTACGACATCTACAACGCCAACTACACCGAGATCAGCCGGTTGGTCACCGGGGGCCTGCTGCGTCCACTGAATCACAGCTACATTCCGAACATCTCCAACGTGTGGCCCACCTTCACCGACCCCTGGTACGACCAGGGGTGGCAGTACACCGTGCCCTACACCATCTACACCACGGGCATGGGCTGGCGCAGCGACCAGGTGCCCGCCGATATCGGCATGCTGCCCAATCCCTATGCCTCGCTGTGGGATCCGGTTTACACGGACAAGACGGCAATCCTCGACGACTGGCACAGTGCGATGGCCCTGGTGTTGTTGAAGGAAGGCATCACCGACGTCAACACCAGCTCGGAGGCCGACCTGAAGATGGTGGGCGAGCAACTCAGCGCATTGGTCGAGGCCACGTCGCCCAAGGTCACCATCACGATGTACAGCGACCTGCCCGCCGGCCAGATCGGTCTGGCGCAGATGTGGTCGGGCGACATCATCAATGCCCAGGCCTATCTGCCCGAGGGAGTCGGCACCGACATCCTGCGCTACTGGTTCCCGGCGGACGGCAAAGGCATCGTCGACAACGACATGCTGGTGACGCTGCGCGGTGGCAAGAACCCGGTGCTGGCACACCTGTTCCTCGATCACATGCTCGACGCCGATGTCGCCAAGGAGAACTTCTCGGCGATCGGCTATCAACCGCCGCAGAACTCCATCACAGCGGATTCGCTGGTGGCCGAGGAGTTCATTCCCGAGAACCTGCGCTCGGCCATCGTCAAGCCGGAGTACTTCGACAGCGGCTTCCGTCTGTTGGAACTCGATCCAGCCAACGATGCGGCCTGGCACAACGTCTGGAACGCGTTCAACGCCGGCGGGTCCTGAGCTTCGTGGCAGTCACCGGTCTGAGCCCGCACCCAGAGGCGCCCGGTCGTGCGGCGACGGATCGTTCGCACTGGTTGTGGCCGGCGCTGGCCACGCCCGGGTTGGTGTGGCTGCTGGTGTGTTTCGTGGTACCGCTGTACGTGGTGCTGTGTGTTGTCTTCGGCTACAGCGACCCGATTTTCCGTACGGCAGTTCCGGTCTGGAATCCGTTGCAGTGGAACCCGGCCCAGTTCACCTACGTGCTCAGTCGCATCGTCGGCCCCGACGGTGTCTACGGGCCCGCACTGCTGCGCACCGCGGCCTATGTGTTCATCGCCAGCTGTTTGTGCCTGTTGATGGCCTTCCCGGTGGCCTACTACGTGGCGCGGCTGGCGGGCAAGTGGAAGGGTGTGCTGCTGGCGCTGCTGATCGCACCCTTCTGGATCAGCTACATGATGCGAATGCTGGCCTGGGTCAACCTGTTACAGGACGACGGACTGGTCAACAGTCTGCTCAGCTTCGGCGGGATCTTCGACACCCAGGTGCACTGGCTCACCGGCCAGCCGGTGGTGGTGATCCTCGGACTCGCCTACGGCTATGTGCCCTACATGATCCTGCCGCTGTACGCCGGCCTGGACCGGTTGCCGCAAGCCACCCTGGAAGCCGCCCGCGATCTCGGCGCCGACCGGTTGTCGTCGTTCTGGCGGGTGACGCTGCCGCTGTGCCGGCCGACGATGGTGGCCGCGGTGTTGCTGACGTGTCTGCCGATGCTGGGGGATTACTTCACCAATGATCTTCTCTCGGCGTCACCCAAGACCGCGATGGTGGGCAATCTGATCAACGACAGTGTGCAGGCGCCGGGACAGACCGGACAGGCGGGCGCCTTTGTCATGATCGTCCTGGTGGTCGCCCTGCTGCCGATGTTGTACTACGTGCGGGTGATGTCGCGCAAAGACGAGGTGGCTTCGTGAGGAGCCCGACGACCTGGTGGAACGATCCGTGGCGGCCGCCGCGGATCCTGGTGGGCGTCACGGCGGCTTACCTTGCTTGGTCGCTGCTGCCGGTGCTCATCGCCGTGATGTTCAGCTTCAACGACGGCCGGTCGCGCACCGACTGGCAGGGCTTTTCGATGCGCTGGTACTGGGGCGACGAGACCCGGTCGGTGTGGCACGATGCGGCTTTGCACACCGCGTTGTTGCAGACCCTCAAACTCGGCTTGATCGCCACCGCGATCACCGTGCCACTCGGGGTGCTGTTCGCGATCGGTATCGACCGGTGGCGCGGCCGGTTGCCCAACGGCGCGAACGTGCTGATGTTGTTCTCCTTCGTCATCCCGGAAGTGCTACTGGCGGTGGCGTTGCTGTTCATGATCACCTCGGTGGCACTGCCGGTGACTCTGGGCACCACCGCTCAGGTGATCGGTCTGGTGACCTTCCAGGTGTCCTACCCGGCGGTGCTGGTGCGCGCCAGATTGGCCACGATCGGGCGACAATACGAAGAAGCCGCAATGGATTTGGGCGCCACCCCGATGGGGGCATTGCGCCGGATCATCCTGCCGATGCTGATGCCCGCCATCTTCGCCAGCACCGTGCTGGTGTTCGCCGACGTCATCGACAACTTCGTCCTGGTGCGCTACCTGTCCGGGGACGCATCCACCGAACCGGTGTCGGTGAAGATCTACAACACCGCCCGCGCCGCACCCACTCCCGCACTCAATGCCCTGGCCACCCTCTTGCTGATGGCGGCCCTGGCGGCTGTGGTCATCGGGTATCTGATGTATCGGCGGATGACCAAGGGTGACGGCAGCGATCGAAGTATCGGCGCGTTCGCCGGCGAGACCTGAGGGCTGCGATTTCGGCGCGCTGATCGCCGGTCAGCGGTGGTGAGCGCGCCGAAATCACCGGACGTGCCGGGGTGGACCGGCATCGCATCAGCCAGTAATCTTGACTGTATGTTCAAACAGCATGGTCCGGCCCCGGTTCCCGCGGACGATCTCGCGGCGTCGTTGGCCCCGTTCGGGCAGTCCCGAATGCTGCCGCGGGCGGCCTACGTCGACCCGGCGGTCTTCGACTGGGAGCGGCGGGTGATCTTCTCCGGCTGGACCTGTGTCGGGCATGCATCCGATTTGGCAGCGGTCGGCAGCCAGAAGGCCATCGGGGCCGGCGCCAACGGCGTGCTGCTGGTTCGCGCCGAGGACAACGCGGTGCGCGCGTTCGCCAACACCTGCCGCCATCGCGGACACGAGTTGCTGACCTGCGGGGCGGAGACCAAGCGTCGCGGCATCGTGTGTCCGTACCACGCCTGGTCCTACAAATTGGACGGAAGTCTGCGCAATGCACCGGGTTTCAGTGACGTCAACGGATTCGAACCCGCGGAATTCGGGCTGGCCGAACTGCGACTGGTGAACTGGCACGGCTGGCTCTTCGTCGACCCCAGCGGTCAGGACGTCGACTTCACCGACCACGTGGCCGGTTTGGAGGACGTCGTCGCGCCTTATCGTCCGGAGGAGTTGACCGTCGTCGCGCGTCACTCGTATGAGCTGGCCACGAACTGGAAGGTCATCGCCGAGAACTACCAGGAGTGTTATCACTGCTCGTCCATTCACCCCGAACTGAGTCGCATCAGTCCGCCCACCAGTGGCGAGAACCTCGAACTCGACGGGTCGTGGATGGGCGGCTGGATGTCGATCATCGACGGCGCGGAGACGATGTCGCTGAGCGGCAAGAGCGGCGGCGTGGCGATCCAGGGGCTCTCCGAGCACGAGTTGCGCACCGTGATGTATCTGGTGGGCTTTCCGAATCTGTTGGTCAGCATGCATCCCGATTACGTGATGACTCACCTGATGACACCGTTGGCGGCCGATCGCACCCACGTGGAGTGTGCCTGGGCTTTTCCGCGAGAAGTGGCCGAGCAAACCGATTTTGATCCGTCGTATGCGGTGGATTTCTGGGACCTGACCAATCGGCAGGATTGGGCCGCCTGCGAATCTGTCCAGCGTGGCCTCTCGTCACCGCATGCGCGGCCCGGCCCGCTGGCTCCAGATGAGGACGGGGTATATCAGTTCGTCACCCGGGTGGCGCGGGCGTACGCAGGTTGATTCTGACCCACGTACACCCGCGGCCGTCAGAGCCGCCACATCTCCCGTGCCATCAGCGCATCCGAGTACCACCCGGGCGTCTTGGGCGGATACTTCTGCCGTGGTGCGCTCTCTGATCGGGTGAACACCCGCTGCACGCCGATGACAAACGCGCGGAACGGATTCACCTGGCTGGGCAGGGGCGCCGAGATCGCGATGGCAGAGCCCAGCATCACCTGCTGTTCGGTGATGAGTACCGGTGTCGAGATTTCCGGCAGCGTGCCCGACGACCCGGCCGCCGGTAGGTGGTTGCGGGCGAAGACGTTCGCCTCGTCGCCCAGTTCTGCTGGAATAACAGTCATTTCAATTCCCCGATGTCGGTTTCGATCACGCCGAGATGGTGGCGATACCGAAAATCTAGGGAAGCGTCAGGGCCCGCACACGCGTAGCGCGCTACCCGACTTGTCGTGCCGAGGTTTGACCGACGGCGAGTAGTCAGCAGTCCTGTTGGTCGGCGAGGCAGGGGTTGCCCGCGGCCGGCTCGGTGCAGACCGCGGTGTCTCCGGCGGCACGTTGCAAGAGTTGGTACAACAATGCGTGCTGTTCGTCGTCGAGGGCGCCGAGCAACCGCCGCTCCACCTCGAGGAGCATTTCCTCGATCTCGGCGAGTCGCTTCGACCCGGCGGCGGTCAAGGCGACGGTATGCCTACGCCGGTCCTGGGTCGACCGGCGTCGCTCGATGAGCCCGGCCTCTTCGAGTTCGTTGAGCAGGCCCACCAGGTTCGTCGGGTCGATCCGCAGCACCCCGGCGAGATCGGATTGTTGCCGCTCGCCGAAGTCGCGCAGCAGGGTCAGGGCGATCACGTGGCGGGCGCGGAGGCCGAACTGCTCGACCACCGACTCCGAGGCCGCGCGTAACCGACGGGCCAGATGGTCCAGTAGCGGCCCCACCAACTGCCAGTTCGTCGACACGA
>JBEVFK010000007.1:0-73575 GCA_040512325.1 Mycobacterium sp.
TCAGTATGACCCTGCTCAATGAGATCAACGACGTTGCGGTCTGGACTGCGGCGTGCGCCTACGAGTTCCTGATTCCCGGCCGCGGTGTCGGGGTCCTACTCGACGATGGCTCACAGGCTGCGTTGTTCCGTCTCGACGACGGCAGCATCCATGCGGTGGGCAACATCGACCCGTTCTCCGGCGCGGCTGTGCTCTCCCGCGGCATCGTCGGTGACCGTCGCGGTCGGGCCTGCGTGCAGACACCGATCAAGAAGCAGGCGTTCGCTTTCGACGACGGCACCTGCCTCGATGACCCGACGGTATCGGTGCCGGTGTATTCCACCCGCGTCGCCGACGACGGCACGGTCCACGTCGGCCGCTGAGCCGGCGCCGCGAAAGTCAGGCCGCGACGGGCAGGCGTGCGCGCCGGAACCGGCTGGCGATCAGTCTGGCGGTACCCGGGTGCAGGCCCAACGGTTCGGTCACCACATCGGCACCAGAAGCGCGCAACCGATCCTGGAACAGCCCGTCCGCCAACAGATACGACGCGACCACCACCCGGTGCGCACCACGCTCGCGCACGGTGGCCACGGCGTCGGCAACGCGGGGCTCACCGGTGGCCGCGTAAGCCAGTTCCACCCGCGTCCCGATGGCCGCTGACAACAGTGTCGCGGTGACCCGCAGGTCTCGTTGCGCATGCCGGTCGGAAGTGCCCGCGGCCGCCATGATCACTGAATCGCCTGGCCGCCAACCTGATTCGACCAGTCGATCGCTCATGACGCGGACCATGTGTGGGCACGGTCCCAGGGCCTGGGTGACGGTGACGTCGGGGTGGCCGCTGGCGGCGACATGTTCGGGAATGTCTTTACGCACGTGGTATCCCGACGACAGGAAGGCCGGCACCAGCACCGCCGGACGGTCATCGAGTGTGCGCAGCACTTCCGACGGAGTGGGTCCCACCACGTCGACGAAGGCAACCCGCACCGGTTGGCCCAGCAGGGCGCCGACGCGGTCGGCGAGCTCGCCGATCATCGCCACACCGGACGCTTTGCGGGTGCCATGCGCCACCAGGATGGGCTTCACAGCTCGTCGCCGTCGAAATCGACCGCCAGCCGGTAGCCGCGTTTGACCACCGTTGCGACGATGTTCTTGTCGCCCAACGCTGTTCGCAGCCGCAGCACGGCAGTCTCGACAGCGTGGGTGTCGGTACCCGCGCCGGGCAGCGCCGACAACAGGTCCTGGCGGGAAACGACGGTGCCGGGCCGCAACGCCAGCGCGCGCATGGTGCCCATGGCCGCCGGCGACAAGGACTTGACCACACCGTCCACCAGCACGCAGGTGCCCCGGATCTCCACGAGGTGGCCCGCTGCGGTGAGCACGCGGGACTGCAGTACCGGCAGCTCATCGGTGATGTGGCGGGCCAACGCGCCCAACCGCATTCGTTCCGGCGCCGATGTCGGCACCCCGAGTCGCACCAGCGGACGCGCGGTGACCGGCCCGACGCACATGGCGTGGACGTTGGTGCGCAGGGCGTTGATGACCTGGTCTTCGATCCCGAGGTCGCGGGCGCGCAGCAGGGTGGCTGCCACCGCAGGCGCTGAGGTGAAGCTCACCGCATCGAACTGCTGCTCGGCGATGCCGGTGATCAGCTGGTCGAACGCGCCGCCGGTCGGCACGGGGCGCCAGCGGTACACCCGAATGGGGACCACCTGTGCGCCGGCGTTGCGCAGCTCGTCGAGGAACTCCGGGAACGGGTCCCATTCGTCGGTGGCGCCATGGAGTTGGACGGCGATGCGCTGACCGGCGATACCCTGTTCGATCAGATATCCCAGCACTTCCCGGGAGGACTCCGAGTCCGGCGACCATTCCTCGGGGAGACCTGCGGCGCGCAGCGCTCCGGTGGCCTTCGGGCCCCGCGAGACCACGCGCGCTTTCGACAGCGCACCGATCAGGTCGTTGGCCAGACCCCAACCGTCGGCGGCAGCCACCCAGCCGCGGAACCCGATCCCGGTGGTGGCCACCACGATGTCCGGCGGCGAGGCGATGAGTTCTTCGGTGAACTGGTGCAGTTCCTCGTCGTCGGGCAGCGGCACCATCGCGATCGCGGCTGCGCTGGTGACCGTGGCGCCGCGGCGGCGTAACAGTGCGCACAGTTCCTCGGACCGCCGGGCGGACGTCACCGCCACCCGGTAACCGGTCAGCGGCGCCCAGTCGACCTCGTTCATCTGACCTGTGTATTCAGTGATTGTTTCCATCGGATTATCCGCTGATTGCGCACTGATGTCGCGCCAGTTCAGAGTCGAGATGGGCCATGCGCCACACCTTAGGAAGGCAATATTGCCCGAAAGCGCCCGTCGATGACCCGATGGTGAACTTGCGCTCACCACCGGGCCGGGAACCCTGTGAGGTCTACCAGACGTCTCCGTCGCGCCAGTCGCAGACCAAGTCCGCGGAGGTGTCCACGTCCAGGCTGACCGGCAGGACGTAGATCGAACCGTCATCCTCCGGGGTCGGGGTGAGGCCGTCGGGCCCGAGGACCGAGGTGGCGCCGCGCCACGGCAGCCACCCCCGCCGTTCGTAGACCGGCCGGCCCAGTTCCGTGGCCGACAGGGCGCCGATCTGGTGCGCCCCGCGCACCACCTGCTCCACCGCGTCCATGAGTGCGCCGCCGAGGCCCTGTCCTCGCCAGTCTTCGCGGACCGCGACGGCTTCGACATAGCCGCAGCGCAGTGCGGTCCCGCGGTAGAGCAGTCGGCGCTGGACCACCGCGGCGTGCGCCAGCAGAGCGCCCCGGTGACAGATCAGCGCATGCATTCCGCCCAGCGCGTGGTCCCAGTCGGAATCGGTGAACTCATCGCCCGGGACGTCTGCGAAGGCCGCGTGCACCATGGCGCGGGCGTCCTCGCGGGTCTCGGGATCGAGGTCGGAGGTGTGGACCAGGCGGGCGGTATGAACCTGGGTGTGCACCCACCCGGTCTATCAGGTTTTTGACGCGCTAGACAGTGGTTCGTGGACGTGACCAGTGCAGGCGCACCGGTTGGCCGGGGCGGATCTGAGCCACCTTGTCGATGTCGGCGTCGATGATCACTCCTGCGACCGGGTAGCCGCCCGTCACCGGGTGATCCGGGCCGAGGATCACGGGCTGGCCGTTGGGCGGCACCTGGATGGCGCCGCGGGTGGCTCCTTCGGACGGCAGTTGACGGTCCGGCCAGCGGTGGCGCATCGGCGTTCCGGTGAGACGCATCCCCACCCGGTCACTGCGGTCGGAAGCCACCCAGACCGTGTGCACCAGCGCGTCGGGGTCGGCGAACCAGTCATCGCGCGGTCCGGGCACCACGCGCAGGTCCAGCATCCGTCCTTCGATCGAGGCGACGGGCGCCTGATCTACTTCGGGATAATCGTCGGTGTGTTTGCCGACCGGCAAGACATCGCCGGCTCGCAGCGGCTGCGGCCCGATGGCCGACATCACGTCGTAGCTGCGGGACCCGAGCACCGGCGCGACGTCGATGCCGCCGCGCACGGCCAGATAGCTGCGCATCCCTGCGGTGGGAGTCTGCAATGAGACCACCTGGCCGTCCTTGACATGCTGAATGCTGTTGGTGCCGAACGGAATTCCGTTGGCAACCGGGTCGGTGTCGGCACCTGTGACCGCGATGTCGAGGTCGCCGCCGCAGACGCGCACCGCCAGACCGCCGAAGGTGACCTCGACGGTGGCCCAGTCGTCGGGGTTGGCGACGAGCCGGTTCGCCAGTGTGTGGGCGCGCCGGTCGGCGGCGCCGGACCGGCCGACCCCCATCTGAGCCAGGCCGGTGCGGCCGAGGTCTTCGACGAGGGCCAGCGGTCCGGTGCGCAGGATTTCGAGAGTGGTCATGTCACACCGCCCGGAACTGGACCCACAGGCCCGGTGTCAGCAAGGCCGGACTTTCGCGGTCGATGTCCCAGAGCGCGGCGTCGGTGTGTCCGATCAGCTGCCACCCTCCCGGCGATTCGCGCGGATAGACCCCGCTGAACTCGCCGGCCAATCCGACCGCCCCTGCCGGCACCTTGGTGCGCGGTTCGGCGCGCCGGGGCACGTGGAGGCGGGGGTCGCCCCCGATCAGGTATGCGAACCCAGGTGCGAAGCCGCCGAAACCCACCCGCCACATGGTGCCGGTGTGCGCGGCGATGACGGCCGCGGTGTCGAGCCCGGTCAGGCGGCTCACCTCGGCGAGGTCTTCTCCGTCGTAGGTGACGTCGAGGACGACGTCGGCGCGGCCGTCGGCGGGCGGGGTGGTCGCGTCGTGGCCGTCGATCGACAGCTTGCTCAGCCGTTGCCGGGTGGGCGCGGCAAAAGCGGGCCGGGCCAACTTGACCAACACCGTCCGCGACGCGGGCACGATGTCGAGAACCCCGGGCAGTTCGGCCCGGGTCAGGACATCGGTCCAGGCCAGCACCTCGTCGGTGCTGGCGCACTCGACAAGCAGTGCCTGGTCGCCGTAGTCGCGCAGTGTGGTGGTCACTCGGGCATCCAATGTCGTGCTCATAACGCGAAGTTACTCTTGGGTAGGGTTCGGCGCCGCAAACCTTAGAAGGTCGCCAGAGGAGCCTTAGTGACTGCTCAGATCCCGCCGGGCTCAGACCATCGGCCGGTAGGTGGGTTCGCGCCGCTTGATGGTGGCGATGACGCGGTAGGTGACCGGGAGAAGCGCGGCTTCGACGACGCATTTGTAGAGCCAGCCCAGTGCGGCGTAGGTGGCGAATGACGACATGTCGCCGAACCCGATGATCGGTGCAGCGACGGCGCAGAACACCAGGGTGTCGGCGAACTGGCCGACGACAGTGGAGCCGAGCAGGCGTGCCCAGAGGTGATTCTCCTTGGTGCGCTGCTTGATTCGTACCACGAGATAGGCATTGACCAGCTGGCCGACCAGGAACCCGGCCAGTCCTGCGACGGCCAGTCCGGTGATGGAGCCGACCATGGTCTCGAGGGCGGCCTGGTTCTCGTAGCCGGCGGCTTGGGGAAGGCGGACGGTCACCCAGAGCGCGGCCACGGCCAGTGCCTGCATGGTGAAGCCGATGTAGATTGCCCGCCGTGCCGCCTTGAGGCCGTAGACCTCGGAGAGCACGTCGCCGATGACGTAGGTGAGCGGGAAGACCAGGAATCCGCCGTCGGTCAGCAACGGACCGAAGGCCACTCCTTTGGTGGCGGTGATGTTGGAGATCAGCACCAGGCCGGTGAAGATGGCAATGAGGATCGGGTAGTAGGAGGAGCCCACCGCGGCGAAGCCGGGGGGCTGCCCAGAGTGTTGGATGTCGTCGTCGAGTTTGTTGCTGTTCACCCGGACATCCAAACAGACCCGGCTGGCAGTTTCAGTCGCCCAGCGCCCGTTCCAGCAGCGGCGGCAGCTGGTCAGCCACCACCGGATACGACAGCGGTGTTGCGAAGGCAATCGCGGCGGCCAGCTCACGGGTGGTGAAGACGTTCCGGGTTCCCAGTTCGGCGATGGCCGGGTCGGCCAGCAGGGCTGCCTGCTCGGCATCGCTCTCGGTGGTCCAGATCACCACATCGGCGTCGTCCACTGCCGACGGGAGCTGGTCGACGGGAATCCGTGCGCGGTTGCCCTCGGTGTAGGAGCCGAGGGTGTCGGGGATGACGAGACCCATCTGGGTCAGGAACTCGGTGCGCCAGCCCGGCAGGGTCGCGGTGACCGCACCGTGCCATGGCGTGCCCGCCAGCAGCAGCACTTTTTTGTCCTTGAACTGCGGGTGTTCGGCGCCGATGGCGGCGAACTTGTCGTCGATGGCCGTGATCAGCGACTTCATGGCATCGCGCTGGTAGGTGGCGATGGCGATGGTGTTGGCCTGGTCCTTCCAGTCTTCGAAGAACGCGTCACTGCCGGATTGGGGGATGGTCGGGGCGATGGCGGACAGCCGTGCGTAGGTGTCGGCGTCGACGCCGGCGTTGGTGGCGACGATCAGATCGGGTTTCAGTGCGGCGATCCGGTCGAGCTGGATGCCGTCGGCGAGGTTGAGGACCTCGGGTTGCGCGTCGCCCAGTGCAGCGCGGGCCCACGGCCACACCGCAAACGGCTCGCCCCCGAACCATTCCGTGGTCGCGATCGGGACGATACCGACCGCCAGCAGATCGTCCTGCTCGGTGAAGCCGGCACTGACCACCCGTTGCGGCGGCCCGGGCACCGTGGTCTTGCCGAAGGCATGGGCGATGTTGACCTCGCCGCTGTCCTGCTCGCCCGCTCCGGTTCCGGCCGAGGAACAGCCGGAAGCCACCACTAGTCCTGCTGCGCCCGCGACTGCGAGGAAACCTCGCCGGGTGCACCGTGTCTGCACTCGGCGAGCGTATCGGCGACTCAGGTCAGCTCACCTGTCAAAACGCCGAGGGCCTATACCTGGGCATCAGTGTTTGGCCAGTTGCTTGCTGATCAGCCGGGTGAGCCAGGCAGGGAGGAACCGGGAACTGAGCGTCAACACCGACGCCTGCGTGCCGACCGGGTAGTGCACCTGGTGGAGGGTCCTGGTCAACCGGCTGCCGGCAACAGCGGCGAGGATGCCGTCGGCGACCTCCTGCGCGGTGAGGTTCACGCCGAGAGCCTGGGTGGTGCCGGTACTGATGTGGTCGGTCATGGCGGTCTGCACGAACAGCGGCCACATCGCGATCACCCGGATGCCGTGGGCACTCCATTCGATGTCGAGCGCTTCGGTGAGGCCGCGGACGAAGAACTTGGTGGCGCTGTAGGTGGCGAGGTCGGCCTGGCCGTAGATGGCCGATGCCGACGCGAGATTGACCACTGTGGAATCCGGTGTGGTGCGCAGATAGGGGAAAGCGGCGTGGGTGCCGTTCACGAGGCCCTTGACGTTGATGTCGATCTGCTTGTGCTGGGCGGTGAGCGCGAGATCTTCGAATCGGCCGGCATAGAGGATGCCTGCGTTGTTGATCATGACATCCAGACGGCCGCCGGCTGCTGTCGTGAATTCTTTTAGCCGCATGGTCATTTCATCAGCGTCGGTGACGTCGAGGTGTCCGTTGACGACCGTGCCGTGGCGCCGCTGGATCTCGTGGGCGAGGGTCGCCAGCCCGGTCTCGTCGATGTCGTAGGCGCCGACGGTGTAGCCCCTGGTGGCGAAGGCCAGGGCGGTGGCCCTGCCGATGCCTGCCGCGGCGCCGGTGATGAACACAGATCTGGAGTGGGACATCAGTCCATTGTGGCGACATTGCGCCGCAAGTTGCGCAGGGTTCCGGTGCGCCGAACACGATGATCTCGCCGGGGGTCACGAGCGGACATTCGGCGGTCTCCAGAAAGCCGACGAATTGGCGCGCTCGTACAGTTTCTACGAATGCATCCTTCCGGTCTTCGGGGAACCGTCTGAATTGGTGGAGACAATGGTGATGCCGATTTGACCGAACAAACTCACGGCGTGTTCGGTACTTGCCGAAGTCGGCGTCGAATACGCCCGATGCCGAGAATGCAGGACATCGAACAACACCGCCGTAGGGACGTGAATTTATCCGAAATAGCGGTCTGGTGGACGGGCTTTCGCTGCCCGATGCGATCTCTCCGGACGCCTGCTACCCGGGCCGGGCTTGACTGAGCCGACCCTCACAGCGTTCATGCAAGAACTCGGCGGAGCTGAGATTTCAGTGTGAAAAATTCAATTCAAGGGTGTCGCTTTCAGACGGATAGGCGGTGACGCCTGCGAAAATTCTCGATGTCAATTCACCACAAAATCGTTTTCGAAGATTTATTGTCACTTTACGGTTCATCAGGGCCGTCGGAGTTCGAACTGTGTGCGCCTGGTTGAGATGTCACCACGGGCTCGGTCGGCACACGCAGACGGGGGTGTGTCATGCAGCTCAGGCGCGATTCCTCCTTGGCCATGTTGGCCGCGGCCACCTTCGCGATCGGACTCTTCACCGCGAGTCCGGCGACGGCAGACTGCACCAGTTCGGCCGGGGTGACCCTGTGTTCCCAGGGGGAGGTACGCGGGTCGAACACCGGCGACGGGCCGTCGGGTGCCGGGCCCTACTTTCCCTACCCGTGCGAGTACGACTACCTCTGTGATGACGACTACGGAATCGGCGTCGCCTTCGACTTCGACCCGGATATCGGCCGGCCCAATCCGCCCAACAGGCCGAACCGGCCGGGTAGGCCGGGCCGGGGCGGTGGCGGACGACGATGAACACCGTCGAATCACTCGGTGAAACAACATAATTGAAAGGGAAAATCATGTCGCTGTGGATTAGCGCGCGTCGATCGCTGGCGATCACGATCGGGGTCGGAGGGATGCTCATCGGTGGCGGCGCAGCGCTGGCTGTGGCAGAGCCGCTGCCCCCGCCCCCGCCCCCGCCGCCCAATTGCACCGCTGCAGACCTCGCAGGAGTCTCCACCGGTGTCACGGCCGCGACGTCGGCGTATCTGTTCACTCATCCGGATGTCAACTGGTTCTTCACCAGCTTGAAAGGGCTACCTCGAGAAGAGCTGAGGGCGCAGGTGCAGCAGTACGCAGATACCCATCCGCAAGTGAAGGCGGAGCTGCAGGGGATCCGTCAGCCGATGGTGGACTTCCGCAACCGTTGCGGCGCACCAGCTGTGCCGTAACTCAATAGCGTGTGGCGGTTTTCGTGGCGTCAGGGACGAACCACGGGCCGGCATATGCGGAAAGGAAGTGTGCCGTGCAGATCGCGAAACTCTCACTCGCAGTTCTGATCACTTTCCCTGCCTTGTCCCTCGGTATCGTCACCGCCGGTCCCGCCACGGCCGGCTGCGAGAATGCCGGCGGTGTCACCCTGTGCTCCACGGGGCCTGACGGGTCGGGGGCCACGACGGCGTTGCCGTACTTCCCCTATCCCTGTGAGGACGATTGGTTGTGTACCGACGGCGGCCTGTCACTCCTTGACGAGGGCGGGGGACTCAACGCCGGCCGCGACACCCCGGGAGGGTCGTATCTGGACTAACGCAGCGGCATGGCGCCTTCGAGGAATGTCAGCCCGCGCGACAACGGATCGTCGGGCATCGGGGTGCCATCGGAAGCTGCCATGAGCACCCCGACGATCGCGCCCGCCATGATGCGTCGGTCGAAGTCGTCGGCCGGTTCGCTCAGTCGCACCTTCAGTGCGTCGGCGATGAGCGAGACGCAGCGCATGTACTCGCCATACAGCAAACCGCGTGCCTCGGGAATCGAATACATCAGGCGCTGGCCTGCCACGGCGTCGTCACGCTCGGCATCGGTCATATCCGCGAACGTCTGGCTGACGGCGTACCGATAGGCGGCCACCGGAGTGAGTTCGGCGGGCGCGGTGATGAACGCGTCGATGATGGGCTCGATCTGTTCGTCGTTGAGGAGGACGGCCTCCTTCGAGGGGAAGTACCGGAAGAACGTGCTGGTCGAGACATCGGCAGCGTCGGCGATCTGCTCGACAGTGGTGTTGCTGTAGCCCTGTTCTTCGATGAGTCGGAATGCCTCCCGTCGGATGGCCTGGCGCGTTTTGATCTTCTTCCGCTCACGGAGACCGAGGGACGGGTCGACTGTCGACATATCCGAAGTATCTCATCGCAATCTGTGGAAACTCTGACGTCAGTTAAAGGCCAGCACCAATCCGAGCGTGATCATGGTGGCGGCGATGATGCCGTCGAGGATGCGCCAGGTCCGCGGTGTGGCGAAAAGCCCGCTCAGTCGGCGGGCACCGAAGCCCAGCGTGGTGAACCACACCGTGCTCGCGGCAATCGCGCCTGTGCCGAACAGCCAGCGGTTGTCGTCGTGGTCGTTGGCCAAGGCGCCGAGCAGGATGACCGTGTCGAGGTAGACGTGGGGATTCAGGAACGTCAACGCCAGGCCGGTGGCGAGAGCGCCTGCGAGTCGGGTGGGTGTCGAGTCGGCCGGAGTCAGGGCGCTCGGGTTCAGCGCACGGCGAGCGGCCAGCAGTCCGTATCCGATGAGGAAGGCGGCTCCCCCGACGGTGGCGATCGTGACGACACTCGGGTGCGCGCTGATCAGGGCGCCGAACCCGGCGATACCGGCCGCGATCAGCACCATGTCCGACAGCGTGCAGAGCGCCACCACGGCGACCACGTGCTCGCCCCGGATGCCCTGGCGCAAGACGAATGCATTCTGCGCGCCGATTGCGGCGATGAGGGTCAGCGACGTGAGGAAGCCGGTGGTCAACACGATGGCAGTGGGGGTGGTGCTCATGCAGCCTACGGTAGGGATTCGCCGTTGGTCAGTAAAGCTAATGATTCTGTGCTCACATTAGGGATTCTAATGCCTAGCCCGATCTAGCGGATGCGCACCAACACCTTGCCGAGGGCTGACCGTTCTTCGATCGTTCGAATGGCAGCGGCCGCCTCGTCCATGGAGAACTGTTGGCCGACAACTGGATTGAGCGCCCCCGATTTCATGAGGGGTAACAGTTCGTCCCATTGTCGTCGGGGCATTTCAGGTTCGTGGTTCCAAAGCTCTCTGGTTGCGGCTCCCATGACGGTCGTGTTGGTGAGCAGTAGCCGGTTCGTCTTCAACGATGGAATCTGCCCACCGGTGAAGCCGACGACGAGCAACCGGCCTTCGCGCGCGAGCGAGCGTAAGGAGTCGGTGAATCGTTCTCCGCCAACGGGGTCGATGACGACGTCGACGCCGCGCCCCTCTGTCAGCTCCCTCACCTCTGCCAGAAAGTCATCCCCGAGGACAACGTGGTGAGCACCAGAGGCCTCGGCGACAGCGGCTTTCTCTGCCGATGAGACCACCGCGATCACCGTTGCGCCGAGGGCGGCGGCCATGTTGCACGACGCGCTACCAACACCGCCACCAGCGCCCTGGACAAGCACAGTTTCGCCGAATAGGAGGTTCGCGCGGCGCACCAACACAAAGTGCGCGGTGAGATAGTTCAGGGGAAATGCTGCCGCAGCTTCGAACGATACGGATTCTGGCAACGGAAAGACGTAGTTGGCGTCGACGGCGACCGATTCGGCCACCCCGCCGCTGAACGGCATCGCCGAAACACGTTGTCCAGCGCTGAAACCACGAGAGCTGTCACGAACCACTCCGGAGACCTCCCAGCCCGGTATGAACGGCAACTCCGGGCGCACTTGGTATCGGCCCCTCGTTTGGAGGACGTCTGGAAAGCTGATGCCTGCAAACTCCACGTCGATCAGGATCTGTCCCGGACCGGCAGTGGGGGCAGGTGCATCGCGAACCACCACCCCGTCAGGTCCTGCCAACTCGGGTACAACGGCTGCGCGCATGGAGAGGCTCCTAGCTTTCTCTGCTGCTGAGGTTCCGTTGGAACGTGGTCACCCACTATCCAACGGAACAAACACTGTGTTCCCCCACTTCGGCCTTTCCGGTGGAACAATTTGTGGTGGATGTGGTCAGGAGCAGTCCGGCGTCGGCTCGGCCAGGCCTCGGCGCCCACACGGCCGGTTACGATTCCCTGGTGAAGGCTGAACTGGTGGCGGCCCATGCGGCCGTTGACGAAGCGGTGGCGGTTCTGCGTGCCGGACGTGGGCAGTCGCACAGCCGAATCAACAAAGCGGACAAAGACTTTCTGACCGAGGTCGATCTGGCCAGCGAGTCGGCGATGAAGCGCTCCCTCGCGGCGTCGACGCCCGAGATCGGGTTCTATGGCGAAGAGGGTGGCGGTGCACCTCTGGAGACGGGGAAGGTCTGGGTCGCCGATCCGCTGGACGGGACCGTCAATTACGCCATCGGCTCTCCGCTGTGCGGGGTCATGCTCGGGCTCCTCGAAGATGGTGTGCCGACGCTGGGGGTGATCGATCTGCCGTTCCTCGGTGTGCGGATCGATTCCGGTGCCATCGCAGGAGACACGGCCGACGTCGGGTCGTTCGAGGACGGAATCGTCGGGATGGGCGATGCCTTCCATCGGGGTGGCGCTCGGATGGATGCCTATCTGGAGCTGACGATGCGGGTGCACCGCAATGCGCTGCGCTTCCGCTGCGTCGGTGCGGCCTCGGTGCTGTGGACCTGGTTGGCGACCGGCCAGATGCACGGCATGGTGCTGGCGCACAACAACCCCTACGACGTCGTCGCCGGACACGCCATCGCCCGTGCGGCAGGCGCGGTGTGTACCGACTACGCGGGCGCCCCGTTGACGCTGAAGTCCAGCGGGGCGATGGCCGCCGTTCCCGGAGTTCACCCCGAACTGGTTCGCCTGGCCGCTGACCTCGCCGCGGCGGCTCCCGCCGAGGAGAACTGACTGCTGGTGGGAACATCGGTACCCGCGCCGGGAGTTCCCACAGGGGAACACACACCACCACAGGATCGAGGCACCAATCATGACCGCTGATCTGCCCGATAGCGCGCTGGAATTGCGGTCGCTGGTGACCTCGCAGGGCACGTTGGAGCTCTCACTGCACGACGTCCCCGTGCCCACCCCGGCCGCCGACGAGGTGTTGGTGCGCGTGGAGGCCGCACCCATCAACCCGTCCGACTTGGGCCTGCTCACCGCGGGTGCGGACCTGACGACGGCCACGGTCACCGGCACGCCGGAGCGTCCCATCGTGACAGCATCGATGAGGGAAGGCGCGCTGGTGGGGCTCGCGGCGCGGCTCGACAAATCGCTGCCCGTCGGCAACGAGGGCGCGGGCACCGTCGTCGCCGCGGGGTCGTCACCTGCGGTGCAGGCCCTGCTGGGTAGAACGGTGGGGATCGCAGGCGGAGCGATGTACACGCAGTACCGGGTGGTCGATGCCGCCATGTGTCTGGTCTTGGCCGAAGGCGCCACGGCCCGCGATGGCGCGTCGTCGTTCGTGAATCCGTTGACAGCTCTCGGAATGGTGGAAACCATGCGCCGCGAAGGTCATTCGGCGCTGGTACACACGGCGGCGGCGTCGAATCTGGGCCAGATGCTCGTCAAGATCTGCGCCAAGGACGGGATCCCGCTGGTCAACATCGTCCGCAAGCCTGAGCAGGAGGCGCTGCTGCGCGAGCTCGGCGCCGTCCATGTGGTGGATTCGTCGTCTCCGACTTTTGCGGCCGATCTCACCGAGGCCCTCACCGCGACGAAGGCGACGCTGGCGTTCGACGCCACCGGTGGCGGCACGCTGGCCGGCCAGATTCTCAACGCTATGGAGGAAGCGGCCAGTGCGACCGCTGCGGAGTACTCCCGCTATGGGTCGTCGGTCCACAAGCAGGTGTACATCTACGGCGGGTTGGACACCGGCCCGACGGTTCTCACCAGGAATTTCGGGATGGCGTGGGGGATCGGCGGGTGGCTGCTCACCCCGTTCCTCGGCGGCGCGGGGGCTGACACCGTCGGTCGGCTCCGTGTTCGGGTGGCCGCGGAGCTCACCACCACTTTCGCCAGCAGCTACACCCAGGAGGTCTCACTGGCGGGCATGCTGGCACCGGAGGCCTTCAATGCTTACGACAAGCGGGCGACGGGGGAGAAGTTTCTCGTTGCGCCCCAAGCGCTTCCGTAAGGAGAGCTCTACAGTCCGCCGCACTCCGAGGGGCCGATGATCACGTTCCATGGTGGGCAATGTGCAGGCCGAGGTGGCAGCGGGGGCGGCGGACCCGGAGGCGGTGGGGGGCTGTCGGCCCACACCCAACTGTCGAGCTGATTGCCCTGCAGGTCCACCATCGGCACATTGCCCTTCCCGAAAGCCACTGTGTAGAAGGTGTGGCACACGTTCATGTCCCAGCCCAGACCGGTCATCGGCAAGGGCTGCCCCGGGCACCACGTGTATCCGCCCGGCTCGGCTGACGCCGAGCCTGCACCTTCGGTGAGACCCGTCAGTCCGAGCGTGGCCGCCACCGTAAACATCCTTGCGCACAGCAAGATCCGGTTCATGTGCCCATCATTGGCCGCCGCGAGCGCTCGTCGTCGAGTACTCGGCTACCTGTTCTAGTCAGGTCCGCCCGGCTTGGAGCGGATCATGATGCCGACGGCTCCGAGTAGCAGGCCGGCATTGGCCCAGAAGATGCCGAGCACACCGAGCGGGGCGGCGAATGCCCCCACCGCGAGGGGAAGGGTGATCTGTGCGAGACGGTTTGTGGTGAGCCGCATTCCGAGTGTCGCGCCATGGGATACCGGGGGCGTCAGCGAGGTCACCCAGGCCATCGTCAAGGGCTGCGGGAGTCCGAGTCCGAGCCCCAGCCCGATCATGACGGCGATGGCCCCCCACGCACCGACGAACGGGAGTGCGATCAGTGCCGCGGCGGCCGCGGTGATCGAGGTCATGATCAACGCCTTTCGCCCGAACCGCGAGACCAGCCGTGTGAGCCCGAATCGGCTGATCACCGACACCAGTGCCCGCAGCGCCAGCAGGAATCCGACAGTGGTTGCGCTGATGCCCTGCTCGGTCGCCCAGACGGGGACGAACGCGTACATCAGATCGACGGTCACCAGGACGGCACCGCTGACCGTCAGCGAGCGCCACATCTGCGGTGTCTTCAGGAGCTGAGATAGCGGGGCGGGGGTTTCGTCGTCCGCGATACGCACCCGCGTCAGTGCGCGATCGGTTTTTCGGAGGGCGAAGTATGCCGGTGCGCCGAGCAGCACGACTACGACACACACGATGAGTCCGACAGTCGTGTTCGGACCGGTCTGTCCGTCGAAGATTGCCAGCGACGCCACGGTGGTCACCAGTGGCGGCCCGACGAGCTGCCCGATCGACGCGGCAGCAGACAGCGTGCCGAATGCGCCGTCGCTGTCGTGGTGAGCGCTGACGTTCGCGACGAAGGTCTGCTGGCCGACCATGACGAGCATCTGGCCGAAACCGATGCAGGCGGCTGCGGCGAGTAGCGCCCACTGACCGGGAAACACGAACGCACCGGCGGTTCCTGCGGCGAAGATCAGGATGCCGCTCGACGCCACCATCGAACCGCCCACCCGATCGGTCAGTCGGCCGACCGTCAAGCCGAAGGCAAGTGCGGGCAAGGCGAAGCAGGAGGCCAGGAGTCCGAGAAAGAACGGGTCAGCACCGAGCGCCAGGGCGCGGTACCCGATCATCAGGCGCACTCCGGTCCAGGACGCCTGCATCAGGCTCGCCTGACAGCTCAGTGCCCACCGCCACGGGCGGGCGGTCACGCGCGCAAAGGAATCTCATCTGTGCCGCCGAGCAGGCGCGTCAGATCATCGATGCTGTCCCTGGTCGCCTGATACCGATCGCTGTCCAGGTGGAACACCGCGAGTTGCAAGGCGTAGCACAACGCGATCGGGATCAGCTGGGTGCGGTATTCGCTGTCGTCGCCGCGTCGGGCAGCGATCAGATGGTCCGGACTGGGACGGAACTTGTACCCGGGCACGTCGCTCATCAGGATCGTCTTCCCGCCTCGGCGGGAGGCTTCCGCCACCAACGTCGACAGCTGCTTGGGGGCCTCGCGGAGTGCAAAGCCGATCAAGGTGCTGTTGTGGTCGAACGACACGAATCGTTCGGCGATGTCCTTGGGCAGGGGGCGCAGGCTGACCACCGTCTTTCCCAGCCGACGCAGCCGGCGGGCCAGCAGTTCGAGGGTGGGTCGTTCGTCATTACTCGACAGCAGGTAGACGGTACGCGTGGCGTGCAGCGTTCGGGCTGCGGCATCAAGATCTGCTTGAGATACAAAGCGCGACAAGGAATTGAACGCTGCTACCTCGTCGCGGATGAACTCATCGAGGTGGTAACCGGTGTCGCTGCGCATCGGTGACGCGCCACTGGGGGCGCCATTCTCGTCTCGACGGAGGTCGTTGCGCAGTTCGGGATATCCCCGGTAGCCGAGCTTCTTGGCCAGCCGGATCACGGTCGATTCGTGGGTCTTGGCCTTCTCTGCGACCTCGGCAGCGGGAGCGTGGGACATGTCTGCCCCCAGCAGGACGTTCATCACGCGATCTTCCGATGCACTCAGGTTCACCGTGCTGCTGGCGACTACTGCTCGAAAACTCACATCACTCCTCGTCATCGTTGTGATGATTGACACTATCCCACGATCATGCAATCCTGTGCAAGATTGCAGGTTCGCCGTTCTGGACGAACTTCTGATTCTGCTGGAAGACAAGCGAGGCGCATGACATGACGACGCTGACGACGCGACCGAAGCCGCGTGGACTGGTTCTGCTGGAGTGGTCGGCGGCAGCCGTGTCCCTCATCGGCGGCCTGGTCGTCGCACTGTTCGGGTGGACCTACGGCCTGACCAACGTGACCGGGGTGGGGGCGGGATTCTTTCCGTGTGCCGCCGGTGCGCTCATGGCGGTCGCCGGTGTCCTGTGGCTCGCCCAGCTGGGCCTGGCGCGCCGCACGGAGGCGCACGCCGTGGCCGACACCTTCGAAGGTGCAGCCGAGCGCTTCGAGGCGGACGACGAACTCGACGAAGACGCCGAGGAAGCCGAGTTCCCGGATCGGGCCGGCTGGATCCGCGTCGGCATCATCGTCGCGGCGATCTTCTGTGCGGCACTTGTGCTTCCGGTCATCGGCTACACGCTGACGATGACGCTGATGCTGGCCACGGTGTTGTTCTTCGTGAGCAAGCGGCCCTGGTGGCTCGCCCTGATCATCGGTGTCGGCGCCGCGGTCGCCTCGCGGCTGGTGTTCGAGGGCTGGCTCGGCACCGAACTTCCGGCGTCGTCCATCGAAATCATCGCAGGACTGGGGCTGTAGATCATGGGTTTCGACGCACTGCTCGGCGGTTTGGTCAACGTCTTCACTCCGCAGCACCTTCTGTTCGCCCTCCTCGGCTGCGTGCTCGGCATGGTGGTCGGAGTACTGCCCGGGTTCGGTCCGGCGGCCGCGGTATCGCTGCTGATCCCGGTCACCTTCGGGTTGGATGCCACCACCGCCCTCATCATGCTCGCCGCGATCCTCTACGGCGCCGCCTACGGTGGCACGACCACCGCAGTGCTGCTGCGTATTCCGGGCGAAGCCTCCTCGGTGGCAACCACTCTCGATGGATACGAGATGGCCAAACGAGGGCGAGGTGGTCCCGCGCTCGTCATCGCCGCGCTCGCGTCCTTCGTCGGCGGACTCATCGGCGTCATCGGGTTCGTCGTCGTCGCCCCGTTCAGCCGGCTGGCTCTGGAATTCGGTGCACCAGAACTCTTCCTCGTCGCACTGCTGGGCATGGCGCTGATCACCAGCTTTGCCGGGTCGAACATGGCGAAGGCGTTACTCAGCGCCGCCCTCGGGCTCGCGGTCGCCACCATCGGAATCGATTCCGGCGTCGGCATTCAACGATTCACCCTCGGAATGCCGGAACTCTATGACGGCATCGGGCTGGTGGCCGTGGTCATGGGTGTCTTCGGACTCAGCGAGATCTTCGCCCAGGCGCAGAAGGGTCCGCTCGGCGTGCCGAAGCCACTGAAGGTGGACCGGTTGTTACCCACTCGCGACGACCTGAGCCGCTCGGCCTTCCCCTTCCTGCGCGGTTCGGTCATCGGATTCTTCATGGGCTTGCTGCCCGGGTCACCGGGTGCGGCAACCTCCTTGGCCTCATATGCAACTGAGCGGCGTTTCTCCAAGCGCAAGAACGAATTCGGCAAGGGCGCGGTCGAGGGAGTCGCTGGCCCGGAAGCGGCCAACAACGCGCTGTCGGTGTCATCGATGATCCCGCTGTTCACCCTCGGTATCCCCACCTCGGCCACCGTCGCCATCATGGCGGGCGCCTTCACCATCAACGGGCTCATCCCGGGACCGCTGTTGTTCCGCGACAACCCGGAAGTCGCCTGGACCATCATCGCCAGCTTCCTGGTGGGCAACTTGATTCTGCTGATTCTCAACGTGCCGCTGGCGCGGGTGTGGATCGCGATCCTGCGGGTGCCGTTCTACTACCTGATGGCGGCCATCCTCGCCTTCATGTTCCTGGGGACCTATTCCATCAACGGCAGCACCTTCGACATCCTGGTGATGCTCGGCGCCGGCGTGATCGGATACCTGTTCCACCTATTGAAAGTCCCGCTGACACCGCTGGTTCTGGCCATGATTCTCGGCCCCATGCTCGAAGAGAACTTCCAACGCTCCCTTGCCCTTTCGCGCGGCAACTACGGCGTCTTCGTCAGTAGCCCCCTCAGCATCGCGCTGGTCAGCTTCTGCCTGCTCGCCATCGTGTTCGCCGCGCTGCGTCCGGCCATCGCCGCACTCATCGCCAAGAAGCAGAACCGCACCACCACACCTGTAGAGCCATCAACACCAGTGGAACCGAAGGAGACAGTCAAATGAGGAAATTCATCCCGGCGATCGGTGGCATAGCCGCCACGGTCGCGTTGATGACCGGATGCTCAGGCGGCGCCGGCACCGAAAGCGCCGGCGAGTTCCCGAAGAAGGGCAGCACCATCGAGTGGGTGGTGCCGTCGGCTGCCGGCGCAGGCAACGACATCCTGGCCCGCATCGTGGCGCCTTCCATGCAGGAGACGCTCGGTGCCAACGTCAAGGTGGTCAACAAGGAGGGTGGCAGCCAGGTCATCGGCCTGAACTACGCTGCGAACTCCAAACCTGACGGGCACACCCTGGTCTACACGAACGTTCCGTCGATCCTCGGCCGCTATCTGGACCCGACCAAGAAGGCCGGCTTTGATCGTGAAAGCTTCACCCCGGTAGGTTCGTTCGCCTCCAACGCCATCGTGATCGGCGTCAACAAGTCCAGCCCGTTCAAGACCGTCAAAGACCTCTTCGATGCGGTCAAGGCCAGTCCCGGAACGGTGACGGTGGGGACCGATTCCCGCGGCGGTGACGACCATGTCAACCTGCGCATTCTCGAAGACAAGCTCGGCCTGAAGTTCAACATCGTCCACTACAACAGTGGCGCCGAGAAGATCGCCGCCCTGATCTCCGGCGAGGTCGACTTCGGCCTCGGAGGGCTTTCCAGCTTCTACGGGCAGTTCAAATCCGGTGAAGCGACCATCTTGACCGTCATTCAGGACGAACCCAGCGATTTCATCCCCGAGGTGCCCACGTTGAAGAGCGAGGGTTATGAGGTCGACCCGATGACCAATGCCTTTGCGATCTCGGTGCCCAAGGCCACCCCGGCGGAAACCGTTGCCGTGCTCGAGTCAGCTCTGCAGAAGGCCGAAGAAGACCCCGCCGTGCAGACGAAACTCAAAGACGCCGGCGTGCAGCCGGCCTGGATGTCGGGGGCCGACGTCGAAACGCTCTGGACCGAACGCGAAACGGTGATCAAGCCGATCATCGCCGAAATCCTGCAGTCGAACGGATGACCATGACCACTGATATTGCCGCCGGCATCATCGAGCGCTTCGCCTCGGTGCCGGCCGCCAACGTCGGCGACGCCCAGGAACGTTTCGGGGTGGCCTCCGGGCTGGTCCCCATGTGGACCGGCGCCCGGTTGGCCGGTCCGGCACTTACGGTGTGGACCCGACCCGGCGACAATCTCTACATCCACCACGCCCTCGATATCGCGAAACCCGGTGACATCATTGTCATCAATGGGCACGGCGACCTCACCAGAGCGCTGATCGGCGACCTGATCGGGATCCGCGCCAAATCGCTCGGTGTCGGTGGCTTCGTCATCGACGGCGCAGTCCGCGATGCCGATGCCATGGCTGAACTGGAACTGCCGGTATTCGCGCGCGGGGTCACGCCGGCTGGGCCGTACAAGCACGGGCCGGGCCGGCTGCAGCAGCCGGTCGCCATTGCCGGAGTTGTTGTGTTACCTGGAGATATCCTCGTCGCCGACGCTGATGGCGTTGTGGTGGTGCAACAGCATGAGGCCGAGAAGGTGTTGGTGGAGGCCGAGCGGATCGAAGCGGCCGAGGCGGAAAAGCGCGTGGCGTACGCCAACGGCTACCGCCGTGAAATGGCAAGTGCCCCGGGGCCGGTGAAGACCAGCAACAGGAATGCGAAGCAGTAGAGCGCTGCGGACTCACCTCCGTTCACCGTGGGCCAGAAGCCGTCGGCGAAGTGGATCCAGAAGTAGGCGACCGCCATCATGCCTGAGGCGACGAAGGCCGCCGGCCGGGTGAAGAGCCCCACGGCGATGAGGCTGCCCAACACGACCTCGAGCACTCCGGCCCACCACATGGGCCAGAGCCCGATCTCGGCGGGGGCGCCGTCAGGCCAGCCGAACAGCTTCGTCGTGCCGTGCAGCAGGAACAGCAGAGAGATGGCTATTCGAAATACGCTCAGCGCGACCGCGGAGTGCGACGTGAGCCGCGAATCGAGCGTGGAACGTGTCGAACGAGCGGTACCGGTGGACATGACGTGTTGAAACCCTTCGCGGTGGTCGGACAGATGTGTCAATCCTCACCAGGGCACCGGGGTGCGTCCGGCTTCTCATAGCCGATTCACATGTCCACCGGGTGATCTCGATGGTTCGTATGAGATCGATTCGTATGAGATCGATTCGTATGAGATCGATATGAAGGGACCGACTCTTCGTTCGGCAGCGCGAACACTGGGAGCATGACCACCGCCACCCCGCCCGACGTTGCCGGCCCGCCGGCACACGGACCACGCCGACCACCGCTTCGGCTCATTCGAACCGCAGCTTCCTCGATCCAGTTGCTCGGTGAGGGGCGCGCGCTCACCAACGACGAAGTGGTCGCCCGGCTGGATGCCATCCTGCGCGGGCAGGCCGATGTCACACCGCTGGTGTACCGAAAGCTTCGGCTCGGCGACCTCGACCTCGACCTGACCAGTCGCGAGGTGAGTCGGGGTGGCGAGCTCATCACGCTCACCGGCACCGAGTTCGATCTGTTGCGTTTCCTCATGCGCCATCCGGGACACGCACTGAGTCGTGAGGAGATCCTCGACGGGGTGTGGCGCTGCGACTACGGCGGACGATGCGGCGTCGTGGACCTCTACATCCACTTTCTGCGCAAGAAGATCGACACGGGGCGGCCGTCGATGATCCAGGCAGTGGGCGAGTTCGGCTATCTGCTGGCGCCGGCCCGGATATGAGATGTCTATGAGGTTCACGTCGGGAGCTGCCGGAGCCGCGACAATGGTCAGGTGACGTCCGCGCCGGCCAACGACCCCCAGACCCCGCCGGGACCCCGGCGCGCCATCCTGGGCCAGCTGCCCCGGATGTACCGCGCTGACGGGTCGGCGATCCGCGTGCTGATCGTCGATGATGAACGTGCCCTGACGAACCTGGTGCGGATGGCCCTTCAGTACGAGGGATGGGAGATCGACGTCGCCCACGACGCTGCAGAAGCACTCGACAAGTACCGGGCCAATACCCCCGACCTGATGGTGCTCGACATCATGATGCCCGGCACCGACGGTCTCGGTGTGCTCGCTCAGATCCGCGACTCTGGTACTTACACCCCCATATTGTTTCTGACAGCGCGTGACTCGGTGGCCGATCGAGTCACCGGCCTGACCGCCGGCGGCGACGACTACATGACTAAGCCGTTCTCGCTCGAGGAGCTCGTAGCGCGATTGCGTGGACTGTTACGCCGTACTGCGTATCTGACCCCGGCCGACGATGAATCACTGACGGTGGGCGATCTTGTCCTCGATGCCGCGAGTCACGAGGTCACCCGAGGCGGTGTGCAGATCCCCTTGACCGCAACCGAATTCGATCTCCTGCGGTTCCTGATGCGAAATCCTCGCCGGGCGCTGAGCCGCGCGGAGATCCTGCAGCGCGTGTGGGAGTACGACTTCGGCGGACGATCCAGCATCGTCGATCTGTACGTGTCCTATCTGCGCAAGAAGGTCGACAGTGACGCTGAACCGATGATTCACACCGTGCGCGGAGTCGGGTACATGCTGCGGCCGCCGGAATGAGGCGCGCTTGGCGCAGCTGGACGTTGCTGCGGCAGTTGGTAGTCGGTGTTTCGGTGGTGGTGATGATCGCGGTGGCTACGATCGGCACCACGTCGGTTCTGACGTTACGGTCATCGGTGCTGGGCATCATCGACACTCAATTGGCCGGAGCTGCGGATAGTTTCGCTACCAGCGTGACGAAGTATCGGGCTACAAGGTCTCCCACGGGAGAACTGCCGCCTACGGGTGCGATGAAGCCGTTGAAAGACTTCCTGGGGCAGGCTCCGGGGAACGTCATCGCCTTGATCCGCAACGGGCAGGTGGTCGACTCAGCGCACTTTGTCGGTGATGAAGGCCGGCCGGCGCCGCCGGCGGCACTGGAAGACCTTGCACAGGCTACGGCTATCGGTGCCGAGCCGCGCAGCATCGAACTGCCCGGACTGGGCTGGTACCGAATGATCAGTCGTCCCGGTGACGCCGGAGAGGTCCTGGTGACCGGCGTGTCCCGCACTCCGGCGTGGGAGGCGATGATCCGGGAGACGGTGATCGTCTCCGGGCTGACTGCTCTCGCGTTGGTGATCGCCGCGCTGAGTACCGTCGCGGTGGTGCGCTTCGCACTCCGCCCCCTGAACCGGGTCGCCGCCACCGCTGCGGCGGTGACGTCTCTGCCGCTGGACCGGGACAACTATGCGATCACACCTCGAGTTCCTGACGGTGATACCGATCCTCGTACCGAGGTCGGGCTCGTGGGCGACACGCTCAACCAGTTACTCGATCACGTCGAACGCGCGCTGGCGGATGTCGCTGCCTCCGATCGACGTATGCGGCAATTCATCACCGACGCCAGCCATGAACTCCGTACCCCCTTGGCCTCGATCCACGGCTACGCCGAGTTGACCCGTCAGGACAGTTCGGTGCTTCCGGAGATGACGGAGTATTCGCTGGCCCGCATCGAGGCCGAAACGCAAAGGATGACCGCACTGGTCGCGGACCTGCTGTTGCTCGCCCGTCTCGACGAAGGGCAGGACCTGGACACCAGCGAGATCGATCTCACCGAGCTCGTGGTCGACGCCGTCAACGATGCCGCGGTGTCCGCGCCGGCGCATCAGTGGGTGACGGAGGTGCCTGACAGTGCGGTATACGTGCATGGCGACCGTGCCCGGCTGCACCAGACGCTCGCCAACCTGCTGACCAACGCGCGCGTACACACCCCGGCGGGCACTACGGTAACGGCAGCCCTGAACGTCCAACACGCCGACCGCGCACCGGTTGTCGAGCTGACCGTGGCCGACGATGGGCCCGGTATCGACCAAGACCTGCTGCCGCATCTGTTCGAGCGGTTCGTCCGCGCCGACGAATCACGATCCCGGGAGGCGGGAAGTTTCGGATTGGGACTGTCGATCGCCGCATCCATCGTCGAGGCGCACGGCGGCACGTTACAGGTCGAATCTGACTCTGGTTCGACAACCTTCAGGATCACGCTGCCGATCATCTCCGTGTCTGCGCCGGCTGTGGGCACCAGATAGGCGACGTCGGCACCATCGGTTCGGTGTCCTTCTATGAGCCCGGTATGAGTGCAGCCGCACTTCGCTTCCGGTCGGAGAGAATCAAAGGGTGGCAACGGCATTCATGATCGGAGTGCCGATCGCCAGTCGAGACATCCGTCAACCGAGGAGAAATCATGAAGACAATGGTTTACACAGTCGCAGTCACCGGCGCAGTACTCACTGCTGCAGTGGGTTTGGCTGGACATGCCGTCGCCGCGCCGTCCGGTAACGCGTCGGTCGATCAGACGGTGGAGGACCTGCGCAGTCAGGGCTACAGCGTTCAGCTCAATGGCACCCGGAATGGACCGCTGACAGGGTGCAGCATCAATGACGTGCGTGGTATGTCCGACGGCGGCGCACCCGGCACTGTCTACGTCGACCTGTCGTGCCCTGAGGAATACATCGACGACTGATCACGCTGGGCGTCGGCAAGAGGCTGATCGGCCTCTCGCCGACGCCTGCCTGGTCGGTCACCCCAGGTCGATGTTCCCCAACCAGGACGTAACCGCGTCACGCGCGTCCTGATCCTCTTCACCCTGTTCAGGTCCGGGAAGGGGGAGTGCGGTACTCGTCGTCGGTGACCTTTGCACGCCTGTACGAGACCGATCCCGTCGGTCACGTGCAGCGTTTGGCCGCAGGCGTGGGTGTGCCAGGCGGTGCGGGCGCAGGGTGCAAATCGCACGGTGTTGACGCGCAGGCGGGACGGCTCGTCACCCTTTGCGATGACGTCGAAATAGACTTCGCCGGTGAACATTTCGCCGGGACCCATGGTCGACGGGCCGGGGGTGATTCGCTGCATGGGGAAGTCCGGTCTGGTAGACGTGAAAACGATGTGGGCACACTGAAACCGGACCCATGCGGGGTCCATACGCCGACAGCGAGCTAGTTGGCGCTGTGCTCGGTGACGAGGTTTTCCTGGCTGGCGGCCCACGAGGCCAGCAACTTGAGTCCGTCTGCGGTGGGGGTGCCTGCGGCGGCGGTGTAGATGTTGAGCCGCAGCCCGGGTTCCGATGGCAGTTCCATGGCCTCGAAGTCGAGGTCGAGTTGACCGACGATCGGGTGGTTGAGCCGTTTGCGTCCGGAGCGGTGGAAGCGCACGTCCTGGGACGCCCACCTCTGCCGGAACAGTTCACTGCGAGTGGACAGTTCGCCGATCAGAGCGATCAACAGTTCATCGTGCGGGTTGTGCCCGGCCTCGAGACGCAGCATGGCAGCGGCATCGCGGGTGACCTGGTCATAGTCGACGAAGAACTCTTCTGCGGCTTCGGGATTCAGATAGACGAACCGCGTGGTGTTGGCGGGCCGGCGTTCCTCTGCCTCGAGCACCGGTGAGTAGAGCGCCCGAGCGAGTTGGTTCATGGCCAGCACGTCGTGGCGACCGTTACGGATCCACGCGGGGGCGTCGGTGACCGCGTCCAGGACCTGTTGCAGCGCCGGCCGCACGGTCGACGGCGCCTTCCGCTTGCGCCTGGTGGTGGTACCGGACTGTCTGGCCAACGCGAAAAGGTGGTCGCGCTCGGCTTCGTCGAGGTGCAGCGCCGAGGCGATCCCGTCGAGCACACTGTCCGACGCTCCGGCGAGGCTGCCGCGCTCCATCCGCACGTAGTAGTCGACGGACACACCGGCGAGCATCGCGACCTCCTCGCGGCGCAACCCCTTGACCCGGCGGTTACCGCCGTAGGCCGGCAGCCCCGCCTGTTCGGGGTTGATGCGCGCCCGCCGGGAGCTCAGGAACTCCCGGATCTCGCTGCGCAGGTCCAACGTGCTCATGGTTCCAAGGTAGGCCCGCCCGGCAAACCCTGGGAGGTTCTGTCAGTACCCCGCACAACCGCTGCTGGTCCTCGTCGCCGGGATTATTCCGTCCGGGCGAGGCACTGCTGGTGCCTGGCTCACACCGGAGAAGGAGCCTAGCGTCGAGTTATGAGCATTCCGACATTCCAGCTGAACAACGGCGTGGACATCCCGGCTCTGGGTTTCGGCGTTTTTCAGACGCCGGCGCAGGAGACCATCGACGCTGTCCAGTCCGCCTTGGAGACCGGCTACCGCCATATTGACACCGCCGCGGCGTACGGCAACGAACGCGAGGTCGGCGAGGCCATTCGCCGCTCCGATCTGGCCCGTGCGGAGGTGTTTGTCGAGACGAAGATCTGGATCAGCGATTACGGGTACGACGCCACGCTGCACGCCTTTGACAAGGCGGCAGGCAAGCTCGGTATCGATCAGATCGACCTGCTGATCCTGCACCAGGCGCTTCCCGGCGAATTCCAGCTGACGATCGATGCGTACAGGGCGTTGGAAAAGCTGTATGCCGACGGCAAGGTGCGTGCGATCGGTGTTTCGAATTTCATGCCGCCGCACCTGGATCGGCTTCTCGCCGAGACCGAGGTGGTGCCCGCAGTGAATCAGCTCGAGGTGCATCCGTACTTCCGGCAGTCCGACCTGCTGGCCGCCGATACCGCCCACGGCATTCTCAACCAAGCGTGGTCGCCGATCGGCGGCATCACGTTCTACCGCGACGGTTCGCACGGCTCCACCCTGAAAGATCCCGTCATCCTCGAAATCGCTGCCGCACATGACAGGTCACCTGCGCAGGTGATGTTGCGCTGGCATCTGCAGCAAGGACGCCAGGTGATTCCGAAATCCGTGACCCCATCGCGCATCGCGGAGAACTTCGACGTCTTCGACTTCGAGCTCTCAGCGGCTCAACTGACTGCCATTGACGCGTTGGACACCGGAATCCGTGGTGGACCCGAACCCGAAGACGTCACTCTCGAGAAATACGGCAGAGAAATCCCGGCAGCCTGAGGAGGATTCATGCATACCCGCACACTTGGACAAGGTCTGGAAGTTTCCGCCGTCGGCCTCGGCTGTATGGGCATGTCGCAGAGCTACGGCCCCAACCCCGGTGACCGCAACGACATGATCGGTGTGATCCGCTACGCCGTCGAAGAAGCGGGCGTCACGTTCTTCGACACGGCCGAGGTGTACGGCCCCTACGTCAACGAGGAACTCGTCGGCGAAGCGCTAGCACCGCTGCGTGATCAGGTGGTGATCGCCACCAAGTTCGGCTGGAACATCGCCGACGGCAAGATGATCGGCACCGATTCGCGGCCCGAGCAGATCAAGCGCGTGGCCGACGCGTCGCTGCAGCGGCTCGGGATCGAGGTGATCGACCTGTTCTACCAGCACCGGGTCGATCCCGAGGTACCGATTGAAGACGTGGCCGGCGCGGTCGCCGAACTGGTGCGGGCCGGCAAGGTCCGCCACTTCGGGCTCTCCGAGGCGGGGCCCGACACCATCCGGCGCGCACACGCGGTGTTCCCGGTGACGGCCCTGCAGAGCGAGTACTCCCTGTGGACCCGTGATCCAGAGCCCGAGGTGCTTCCCACGTGTGCCGAGCTGGGTATCGGGTTCGTCCCGTTCAGTCCGCTCGGCAAGGGCTTCCTCACCGGAACGGTGGCAGCGGCGACGGACTTCTCCGCCGGCGACGTCCGGGCCACGATCCCGAGGTTCGCCGCTGAAAACATCAGTGACAACCAGGCTTTGGTGTCGTATGTTCGTGAACTCGCCGAGACGAAGGGCAGTACGCCGGGCCAGATCGCGTTGGCGTGGCTGCTGGCCCAGCAGCCATGGATCGTGCCGATTCCCGGTACCCGCAGGCGCGGCCGGGTTGATGAGAACGCCGGTGCGACTCTGGTGGCACTGTCGGCTGACGACGTGGCCGACCTCGATGCGCTGGCCGTCCGTGTCGGTGTCCGGGGTGACCGTTACAACCCTGCCGGCATGGCGATGGTCGGGCTTTGAGGTGAGCGAATGGACCGAGGACGAACCTGCGTCAGATCACCTCGCCGACGAGATCACCGCCACGTATCACGCGAAGTATGACCAGTGCGGGCCCGGTTCGGTGGGCGCTGTGACCGGAAACGACGTGCTCGAGACGACACTGCGGGTCCTCCCGGAAGGCCTCGGCACGGACTGACACCGTCACGTGTGCCGGGCGCGGGCCCGGCGTACCGCCTCCTCGACCAGGCGTTCGGCGACCACGCTGAGTTTGATGTGCTCGTGCTGACTGATCTGGGTCAGTCGCGCGAAGGCGTCCTCGGCGGTGTCACCAGACCGACTGCGGAGTATCCCGATCGCCTGATCGATCACCGCCCTGGTCTCCAGTGCGCGCTGCAGGCTCTGGGTGCGTTCCCGGGCCTGCCCGAGCAGATGGGCGTTGTGGATCGCGACCGCGGCGGGACCGGCGAACTGACAGCCGAGTTGCACGGCATATTGGGCGAACGCGTCGTGGGCTCGGGCGTAGGTGTTGATCGATCCGAGCAGCCGGTCGCCGATGGACATCGGTAGCGCCAGCACTGAGTGCACACCCAACCGGGCCACCCGTTCGCCGAACCGCGGCCATCGCCGGTCGGTGCCCAGAAATCCGCTGACCGTGGGTCGGCGCGTTTCCATGCAGGTGAGGCACGGCCCCTCTCCGCATTCGTCATATTGCATCTGATCGATCACCGACACGAAGTCCGCGGTCACCGCCCGCGTCGGCGGGTACTTCTTCTCGCGGCCGGGCTCCACCATGATGACGCTGGCACCGTCGGCGCCCGGGATGGCCTGCACTGCGAATCCGGCGATGTCAGCCAGCATCTCGGCGAGGCCATGCGTGCCGGCCACGATCGCGGCGACACCGGCCAATCCGGCCTGGAAATCGACGTCATCGGCGTGCAGCTGAGCGCTGGTCCGTTCCGGCTCCAACGGTGGTCGGCGCCCGGGTTCGGAGTCATAGTCCGTCATCATGCCCCCAAGACTTCATGATGATTCAAATCTACCCGCGATTCGATCGGGCGACGAGTGGCTGTCCAGCCCGAATCCTCGGGGTTTGCCCGAGCGGGAGGTCGACGAGTTGACATCGGTCGCGACGGCTGCTCTCAACCGCCTCGCTCGGTGCACGAAAGTGATTGAGAGACAGCAAGAATCAGTTCTCGACAAGATGACGTATACGGCACCGTGAGCTGAATGCAATTCTGCCACCTGCGAATTCGCCGACGCCGGGTGGCCGTGCAATCGCGCCGCCTGCCCGGCAACCCCGTCGGCGAACGATCATCGAAATGAGATCTCCGGTGAGTCGTAACCCATTGATACTGGATGCATTCATCGTGCCGACAGTGGGTCATCTCTCTGCGGGCTGTGGCGGCATCCCACCGATCAGGCGTATCGCTAATCGTCTCTACGTCGTGCCCGAGCTGCGACGCCGGGGCAGCGTCCACGCCGAGTACCGCCCCGGCACATTGCGCGAGAAGCTGACCAATGCCGGCTCGGGCCGGGTGGCTGACGATCACCCCGCCGCTGCCCATCGTCGCTAGGGTCGGCGATTCAGGCGGGTTCGGACGGCGATCGCAGCGCAGAGCACCACGGCGAGACCGCCCAGGACGGTGTACCAGGTCATTCGCTCATGCAAAAGCATTGCGGCCCAGAGGATGCTGAGTACGGGCTGAATCAGCTGCACCTGGCTGACCCGGGCTATCGGACCGATCGCAAGGCCGCGGTACCAGGCGAAGAAACCCAGGAACATGCTCACCACGGCCAGGTAGCCGAAGGCGGCCCACTCGGCGAGGCCGGCTTCGGGCGGCTGCTGGACAGCGGCGACGATTGCCGACGTGACCATCAGCGGCGCTGCGATCACCAGCGCCCAGGACACCGTCTGCCACGCCCCGAGTTCACGCGCCAGCAGGCCGCCTTCGGCGTAACCGATGGCCGCCGCGATCACGGCGCCGAACAGCAACAGATCCGACGACGTCGGGTGCGCGAACCCGCCGTCCTGCACGGATGCGAACACCACGGCGGCGGCAGCGCCGATGGCCGCCACCACCCAGAACGACACGGGCGGGCGTTCTTTCCCGCGGAGCACGGCCAGCACCGCGGTGGCGGCGGGCAGCAGAGCGATGACGACCGCGCCGTGGCTGGCCGGAGCTGTGGTGAGCGCGAACGACGTCAACACCGGAAAGCCGATGACGATGCCGCCGGCGACGATCGCCAAGCGCACCCACTGGTTGCCTTGGGGGAGCTTCTGTTTCGTGAGTGCCAGCGCCGCGACGGCGAGGGCGGCGGCGACGACTGCCCGCCCGGATCCGATGAACAACGGCGATAGCCCGCCCACCGCGACGCGGGTGAAGGGGACGGTGAACGAGAATGCCAGCACCCCGAGGAAACCCCAGAAGATGCCGGCTCGCGGGTGCGGTAGCGCTTCGCGCTTCGCGACGATAGCGCTACTCTCTGTACTCATGGCCAACGATAGCAGCTCACGAATCGTCGCTGCGTTACGCGCCTGGATCGACACCGCTCCGGCGGGGTCGAAACTGCCGTCGACGAGAGAGTTGGTGGCCACCCATGAGGCGAGCCCGGTGACCGTGCAGAAAGCGCTGCGCACGCTCACTGCGCAGGGGCTGATAGAAAGCCGCCCGGGGGTCGGAACGTTTCTCTGTGCCGTCCGTACCCCTCGTCCGGTGGACTACGGCTGGCAGAGCGCCGCGCTCCGGTCGCCGCGGTACCGGATGCCGTCGTCGTCGGCGGCGATGCGCAGCACCCCGCCCGGCGCGATCGCACTCCACGGTGGCTATCCGGATCGGGACCTGCTGCCGGAACGACTTGTGCGCTCGGCGCTGAATCGGGCCGCCCGCAGTGACACCGCCTTGGCCCGGTCGCCGGTCTCAGGGCTGCCCGAACTCCAGTCGTGGTTCGCCGCCGAACTCGCCGCGGCGGTGCCCGTCGGCGGGACCCCGGCGGCGGCGAGCGACGTCATCGTCCTGCCCGGCAGCCAGAGCGGGTTGAGCTCAGCTTTCCGCGCGCTCGTCACTGCGGGACAACCACTGTTGATGGAGTCCCCGAGCTACTGGGGCGCGATCCTCGCCGCCGCCCAGGCCGGTGTGCAGGTGGTGCCCGTGCCCAGCAGTTCCACCGGTCCGGACCCGGCGGTGCTGGCACGCGCATTCGACGAGACCGGTGCGCGGGTGTTCTACGCCCAACCGAACTATGCGAACCCCACCGGGGCGCAGTGGTCGGGGGAGGCCGCGCGGCAGATCCTCGATGTCGTGCGGGCCCGCGGGGCTTTTCTGATCGAAGACGACTGGGCGCACGACTTCGGGATCACCTCCACCCCGACGCCGCTGGCGGCACTCGACGACGCCGGTCACGTCGTCTACATCCGATCGCTGACCAAGAGCGTGTCACCGGCCATCCGCATCGCGGCCGTCGTCGCGCGGGGACCGGCGCGTGAACGCATCATCGCCGACAGGGGAGCCGCCTCCATGTACGTCAGCGGCATCCTGCAAACCGCGGCGCTCGATATCGTCACCCAACCGGGCTGGCAGACCCACCTGCGCGCACTCCGAAAGCAATTGCGCGCCCGGCGGGATCTCCTGGTCGACAGCCTCAGCGAATACACACCGCTCGCGCACCTGACCGCGGTGCCGGCCGGTGGTCTCAACCTCTGGCTCCGCCTACCCGAAAGCGTCGATCTTCCTGCGCTCGTTCGGGATTGCGAAGACCAGAACGTCCTCATCGCGGCCGGAACCGAGTGGTTTCCCGCGGAGCCGGCGGGTCCGTTCATCCGCCTCAACTACTGCGGACCCAACCCCGGCGCGTTCCCCGAGGCCGCCCGCATCATCGGGGATGCGCTCGAACGCTGGTGCTGATCGGCTCACTCTCGCGGTCGGGCGCGGTCGCCTTCCGTGCGCTTGCGGTTCCAACTGCGCTTGATGACCTCCATGGTCGACCAGCTGTTCACCGGCGCGGGCGCGCCCTGCTGCTGCACGGTTCCGTGTAATGAGGCAATACCCGGTGCGGCGGCACAGGCAGCGGCATTGCAGGTGCCCTGGAAGTCGAAGGTGTTGCTGCCGAAGGACAGCGACCCGAGATGAGGTTACGAGACCCGGTGGCTGAGTCGAACCTGGACACGTAGGCCCTTCGCTTCGGGTGTGCCGACATCCGCTACGCAGCGGTCCCATTCGCGTCACGCTGACGGCAATATCGCGCCCATCATGAAGGTATATCTCGTCGGGCGTGCGAGAGTTCGGGAGATTCAGAAGCCGCGGCTAACGCACCACTGTGAAACAGTTCGCGCGCCGGCTCACTCCTCCTTGTTCGGGCCGAGCTTGTGGTAGCGGGTCACCAGGTCGAAGTTGTCGCCGTAGTTGCCGGCCCCATCGACCACCGCGCGCTCGACGAGTTCTGTGCTCCGGCGGTCCACGACCACCACGCGGTCCAGGCGTAGGTCTTTGTAGAGCGCAACGCACAGCAGCACCATCACGATCACGAACGGCACCGCCGCGACGATCGTCAGGTTCTGCAGCCCGGTCAGCGCATCGGCACCACCGCCACCGATGATCAGCATGATCGCGGCCACCGCACCGGTCAGCGCTCCCCAGAACACCACCGTCGCCCGGCGCGGTTCGTGCGATCCCCGCTCCGAGAGCGAGCCCATCACGATCGAGGCGGCATCGGCGCCGGAGACGAAGAAGATCGCGACCAGGACCATGACCAGCACCGTGGTGATCCCGGCCAGCGGCATCGTGTCGAGCAGCGTGAACAGTGACCCGGTGCTGTCGACGGACCCGTCAGCGGCGACCATGTCCCCGGCGGTGCGTTGACGTTCGATGGCGGAGCCGCCGAAGACACAGAACCAGACCAGGCTGACGGT
The DNA here is from genome assembly GCA_040512325.1 of Mycobacterium sp. Lineage (GTDB taxonomy): Bacteria > Actinomycetota > Actinomycetes > Mycobacteriales > Mycobacteriaceae > Mycobacterium. The sequence continues at coordinate 31,860 of JBEVFK010000007.1, forward strand.
GGTGGGCACCAGCAGGACGCCGGTGACGAACTGACGGATGGTGCGTCCGCGGCTGATCCGGGCGATGAACATGCCGACAAACGGCGTCCACGACACCCACCAGGCCCAGTAGAAGATGGTCCAGCCGGACAGCCAGGCCGCGAGTTCGGCGTCGCCGTTGGCGTTGGTACGCCCACTCATCGCCACGAAGTCCTGTACGTAATCGCCCAGTGCGCTCGGGATGAGGTTGAGGATCAGCAAGGTGGGGCCGGCGACGAACACGAACACCGCGAGGATCAGCGCGAGCACCATGTTGATGTTCGACAGCCATTGGATACCACGGGCAATGCCCGAGACCGCCGAGAGAATGAACGCGACCGTCAGGACCGCGATGATGGTCACCAGGATCGGCGTGCCGACCGTGCCGACCCAGCCGTTGAACTCCATCCCGTCGCCGATCTGCAGGGCGCCGAGGCCCAGCGAGGCCGCAGACCCGAACAGGGTCGCGAAGATCGCGAGGATGTCGATGACCTTGCCCGCGGGCCCGTTCGCGCGGTCGCCGAACAGCGAGGTGAACGCGGCGGACAACAACCCCGAACGGCCCTTGCGGAACATGCCGTAACCGATCGCGAGCCCGACCACCGCGTAGATGGCCCACGGGTGCAGGCCCCAGTGGAACATCGTGGTGGCCATCGCCGTCTGGAACGCCTCATCCGATTGTGCTTCGGTGGTGCCCGGCGGCGGCGTCACGAAGTGGTTCAGCGGTTCGGCGACGCCCCAGAACATGAGCCCGATGCCCATGCCGGCACTGAACATCATCGCGATCCACGAAATGGTGCGGAACTCCGGCTGTTCGTCGTCGCAGCCGAGCGGAATGCGGCCGTACTTGCTGGCCGCCAGCCACAGCACAAAAATGACGAAGAAACTTGCAGCCAGAACGAAGAACCAGCCCAGGCCTTCGATCAAGGCGTCCTTTGCGCCGGACGATACCGACGACAGGCTGGGGGTATCGAGCAGACCCCACACCACGAAGGCGATCGACAGGGCGCCGGTGACACCGAAGACCACCCAGTCGCGGGTGGGGTGGGCGTCAGCGGGCTCCACCCGTTCGGTGATCGGTGCCAGCGGATGGGCCTTGCCGGTGCCGGGTTCCGGCGCAGAGGCAGGCCCGGAAGCCTTGTTGGTATCAAGCGACATTTCGGGTCCCTCACGTTATGTGCTTGTGGAGAGTTGCGAATTACGCACTCGTTGCGTATTAAACAACACTTCGGGGGTTGGCGCTGGTTAAACGACACTTTCTGTCCACCGGTTCGATGCTTTGTCCACGGTAGACCGAATGTGTTTGGTGCACTCCGTATTACGTCACTGGTCGACCTTTCAGCACTCGACTACGTTGAGCGCCAGTCCGCCCAGTGAGGTCTCTTTGTACTTCTCCGCCATATCGGCGCCGGTGTCCCGCATGGTCTTGATCGCGGTATCCAAGTCGACATGGTGGATGCCGTCGCCGCGCAGCGCCATCCGTGCTGCGGTAATGGCTTTCACCGATGCCACGGCATTGCGTTCGATGCAGGGAATCTGCACCAGGCCACCCACCGGATCGCAGGTCAGGCCCAGATTGTGTTCGAGGCCGATCTCGGCCGCATTCTCCACCTGGGCGGGTGTGCCACCCAGTATTTCGGCCAGTCCGGCCGCGGCCATGGCGCACGCCGAACCCACCTCGCCCTGGCAGCCCACCTCGGCGCCGGAAATCGACGCGTTGGTCTTGCACAGGATTCCCACGGCCCCCGCCGTCAGCAAGAACCGGACCACCGCGTCGTCGTCGAAATCCGGTACGAAATCCCGGCAATAATGCAGCACGGCAGGGATGATCCCGGCGGCGCCGTTGGTGGGTGCGGTCACCACCCGGCCACCGGCGGCGTTCTCTTCGTTGACCGAAAGTGCGTACAGCGTCACCCAATCCATCGCTGCCAGTGGATCGCGCTCATGGGGATCGGCGTCGATGTTGGCGCGCAACGCCGCGGCACGACGGCGAACCCGGAGACTGCCGGGCAGCACCCCGGTGCCCGCCATGCCGCGGCGGACACACTGCTGCATCACCTGCCAGATGGTGAGCAGTTCCTCGCGGACCTCAGCCGCGGGCCGCAGCGCGGATTCATTGGCCTGCATCAGTTCGCTCACGCTGAGGCCATGGGTTTCGGCCAGCTCGAGGAGTTCGTGGGCGGTCCGGAACGCGTACGGCACCGCCGCGTTGCCGCCGGTGCCGGTCGCCGTGACGATCTCGTCCTCATCGAGGATGAATCCTCCTCCGACGGAGAAGTATTCACGGGTGGCGAGAGTCTCGTGATCGCCGGCGAAAGCATGGAAGCGCATCCCGTTGCTGTGATGTGCCAGCGACTTTCCCACGTGCAGCACGATGTCCTCGGCGGCGGAGAACGGCACCGTCCGCACGCCGCCCAGCGAGAGCTCGCCGCCGGCGCTGATCGCGGCCAACCGGTCGGGAATCGATTCCGGATCGACGGTCTCGGGGTGTTCGCCGAGCAGTCCGAGCACTATCGCGGTGACGGTCCCGTGTCCGTGGCCGGTGGCTCCCAGAGAGCCGAAGAGTTCGACACGCACACCCGTCGTCGCCTCCAGCAGGTCGCGATCGGCCAGCCAGGCGACGAACCGGTCAGCGGCGCGCATCGGCCCGACTGTGTGCGAACTCGACGGTCCGATACCGACTTTGAAAAGCTCGAAGACGCTGATCACCTTGGGGTGACCTAGCCGTTGTACCCGAGGCGTCGGCTGATGTGATCGGCCGCCGTCAAGGCCATCTCGGCCACCTCGTCGAATCGAGAAGGATCCAGGCGGTAGGCGGGACCCGAAACACTGAGAGCAGCAATGACTTTGCCGGCACTATCCCGAACCGGAACACCTACCGCATTGAGACCGATCTCCAATTCCTCGCACACGCTGGCCCAGCCTTGGTGCCGGACGTTGGCCAGTTCTTCTGCGAGGGCGGCATTCTCGGTGATGGTGTTGGGCGTGAACGCTGCCAAGGGTTCGCCGAGGAGCCCGCGTATCGCCTCCGGAGGCAACGCAGACAACAGCGCCTTACCGCTGGAGGTGGCATGCGCAGGGCAGTTCTGCCCCACCCAGGTACGCAGCGTCACCTCCGCCGGCCCGTGCGCCTCGACGATGTTGATGATCCTGGCGCCGTCGAGTATCGCGATATTGGTGGTCTCACCGCACTGTTCGGCGAGCTTGTCGCACGCGGCCTGGCTCTGCTTGGCCAGATCCATCTGCGCGCTCGTCGAACCCGCCAATCGCACCAGGGCGAAACCCAGCCGGTACTTTCCGCGATCGGAGAGCTGTTCGACAAAGCCGCGAGACTCCAGGACCGTGACGAGCCGCGACACCGTGGATTTGTGCACACCGAGTTCGGCGGCGATCTCGGTGACCCCGGCAGTGCCCAGTTTTCCGAGGATCTCCAGGACCATCAGTGCCCGGTCGACCGATTGCACTGCCGCGACGGACTTCTCCCGCGGCGGGATGTCGTCGGTGTCCAAAGTCATGGCGCGACCAGTGTATGCAACCGTGATTGTCACGATGACGCGCCCGACTCGGCCGGGCCGCTCAGCCGGTTCTCGACCCACTGATGGAACTCGCCGATGTGGTGCTCGGAAGGCACCAGAACACCGCCGTTGCGATAGGCCCGCGAGGACATCGTCGGCTGAGTGCGTTCGCACGCCTCGAAGTCCTGCTCGTTCACCCGGTGGAACAGCTCGACCGATCTATCCAGGTCACGGCCCTGTTCGACGACAGATGGCAGGTAGAGCCAGTCGCACTCCACCACCGTGCGATCGGGACCCATCGGGTACATGCGGTGAAAGATCACATGGTCGGGCACCAGGTTGATGAACACATTCGGCCGGACCGTGATCGCGTAATACCTGCGGTCCTGCTCGGAGGTCACCCCCGGAATGGTCTCCAGGCCGGCACTGCCGTCGACGGTGAAGCCCTCCACCTCTTCGCCGAAGAGCGCACCGTGGCCCACGAAGTACTGCGCCGCGAGTCCACCGGCGAATTCTGGCAGCACCTCGGTGAGTTCGGGGTGGATGGACGCGCAGTGGTAGCACTCCATGAAATTCTCGACGATCAGTTTCCAGTTGGCCGCCACGTCGTAGACGATGCGTCGACCCACGGACAACTCGCCCACACCGTAATGCTCGATGGCGTCGGCGTTGCCGAGCCGCTCGGTGACCGTGCCGATGACCTCGTCCTCGAACGACGGCGGATCGGCGGCCAGGCACACCCAGACGTAGCCGAGCCATTCACGCAGGGCAACCGGCAACAGTCCGTATTCGGTACGGTCGATGCGGGCGCCGGCTTCATCGGTCAGGGTGCCGAGATTGGGTGCCGCGAACAGTTTTCCGTCGAGTCCGTACGTCCAGGCGTGGTACGGACAGCGCAGATGACGCTTGACCACTCCGGACTCCTCGGTGCACAACATCGCCCCCCGATGGCGGCACACATTGAGGAAGGCGTTCAGCGCGCCGTCGCGGCCCCGGACCACCAGCACGCTTTCGCCACCGACCTGCACCTTGCGGAACGCGCCGGGGTCGGGCAGGTCCGCGCTGCGGACCGCACAGAACCACATCTGTTCGAAGATGTGTTCCTGCTCGGATTCGAAGATGGCTGTGTCGTAATAGTATCGACCGCTCAGCGTGGGCAGCAGGTTGCCGCCGGGCGCGGGAGCGCTGAAGGAGGTCGGCCGGGGTTCGTTGATGGTGGTCATGTGGTCGCCAGTCGTCTGGGGTCGAAGAGTCCGATGGGGTGCGCGGTGGTACCGGTGGTCGCCAGGTCTGCCAGAACCTCACCGACCACCGGCACGAACTTGAAACCATGTCCCGAAAAGCCGCAGGCCACAGTGACATTGGTGTAGGCAGCGGGGCGGGTGATGACGAAGTGTTCATCCGGGGTGTTGGAGTACATGCAGGTCGCGGTGTCCACCGCCGGACCTGTGAGCGCGGGGAGCAACTGGGTGGCCCGCTCGCGCATCTCGTCGATCTCCCGGGGATACACCGTTCGGTCGATGGTCTCCGGAGTGCAGACCTGGCCTTTACGGAAGAACGCCACCTTCACGCCGCCGTCGGGCCCGTCGATAGCGGGAAAGCCATAAATCTGTTCACCGAAGGGGTTCTCGTAGATGAAGATCGGGTGCTCCTGGAACGGTGCTGTTCCGCCCACCGGGTCCAGCCAGTACAGCACCTGCCGCTCGACGGTGATGGGGATCCCGAGTTCGGCCAACAACGTCGGCGCCCACGCACCCGGGCAGATCACCAACTGTCCTGCGGTATAGGTGCCGGAACCGGTGGTCACCGAGACGCCGGCCGGGCCGTCGGTCCAGTGCTGCACCTCCTCGCCGAACTGCAGGGTGGCACCCTCGCGTGTGGCGAGGTCCAGGTGTGCCTGCACGGTCATCTCGGGGCGCGCGAAGCCGGCCTTGGCCTCGTAGAGCGCCACGTCGCCGGAGTTCGGGGTCAGGGTGGGGAAGCGCCGACGAATATCGCCTGCGCTCAACATCTCGTGCGGTAGCGACCACTCCAGCGCCGCGCGCTGACTACCCGCGACGGTCAGACAGTCGGGCGGCCCGATGAACAGCCCGCCGGTCAGGCGATGGACCTCGAGGCCGGTGCTCTGCTGCAATTCGGCCCACAACTCGTAGGCCCGCAACAACAGCGGCACGTACGCCGGGTCTTCGAAGTAGGACTGCCGGATGATCCGCGAGCCACCGTGGCTGGATCCCCGATCGTGTGCCGGGGTGAATCTCTCCAAGCCGAGTACCCGGACGCCGCGCCGCGCCAGATGGTAGGCCGCGGCGCTGCCCATCCCGCCCAATCCCACGACGATGACGTCATAGCTGTTGTCGCTCATCGCTTTCGTCACCTCCGGATCAGGTTCATGTCGGGATCGACCACCGGTTCGGCATGCACGGTCGCGGTGTAGGTGGTGGTGAGGTAGTCCACGCTGACGGTTGTGCCGACCGCGACGTCAGCGGGCAGCCACGCGTAGGCGATGCTGCGACCGATGGTGGCCGAGTATCCGGCGCTGGTCACGTAGCCCGACACCGCGCCGTCGACACTGACCGGCTCCTTGCCGAGCACCACAGCAGAGGGATCGTCGAACACGATGCTGCGCAACGCGTTTGCCGGTGCTGCCGCCGCATCGAGGGCGGGCTTGCCGATGAAGTCGTCCTTCTTCGCCGAGACCGCGAACCCGACACCGGCTGCGGCGGGGTGGTGTTCGGCGGTGATGTCGGTTCCCCACGACCGGTAGCCCTTCTCCAGCCGCAGACTGTTGAAGGCGATCCGGCCGGCGGCGATCGCGCGGTACTGGTGGCCGGCGGCGTACAGCAGGTCCCACAGTTTCAGGCCGTGCTCGGCGGAAGCGTAGATCTCCCAACCCAACTCGCCCACGTAGGACACCCGCATCATTGTGACGGGCACCGAACCGATGAAGGTCTGGATGGCACGAAAGTAGCCGAACGCCTGGTGCGAGATGTCGGCAGCGCACAGCGGCGCCACCAGGTCACGGGCGCGGGGTCCCCAGACTCCGACGCAACAGGTGCCGCCGGTGATATCACGCACGGTCACGCCCGTCGGCGGCAGATGCCGGGTGATCCAGTCCATGTCCAGTGGTCCGTTGGCCCCCACTTGGAACATCTCATCGGACAGTCGCGCCACCGTCAGATCGCTACGGATGCCGCCGGTCTCGTCGAGCATCAGGGTGTAGGTGACCGCGCCTGGCTTCTTGTCGACGTTGTTGGTGGTCAGCTGCTGCAGGAAGGCGCACGCGCCGGGTCCGCTGACCTCGTAGCGGGTCAGGGGCGTCATGTCGAAGAGCGCGACGTGCTCGCGGGTCCAGCGCGCCTCGGCGATCGAGATGGGGGAATAGAACTGGCCGGACCAGCCGTCGCGCTCCGGGAATGCCACACCGCCGGTGGCCAATTCGGCCACCAGAGCGGTGTTGGCGTCGTACCAGGCGGGCCGTTCCCAGCAGCCGCCTTCGAAGAAGTGCGCACCGAGTTCGATCTGGCGCCGGTGAAACGGGCTCACCCGCAGATCGCGCGGTTCGGCCCGGTACTGGTGCGGGTGGATGATGTCGTACACCTCGACGAACGCCTGCGAGCTGGTCTTGAGGATGAACTCCGGACTCTTGGCCGGCTCCTCGAACCGGTAGAGATCGCATTCGTGCACATCGGTGGCCGGTGCGCCGTCGAGGATCCACTCGGCCATCGCCTTGGCCACTCCCGCAGAGTGCGTCACCCAGACCGCTTCGGCCACCCAGAAACCCGGGAGATCCCGGTGCTCGCCCATGATCGAGAAGCCGTCGGGGGTGAAGGAGAAGATGCCGTTGAACGCCTCCTCGACCTTCGAATCACCCAGTGCCGGAATCAGATCAGCGCTGGCGGCCCAGCCGGGCGCAAAGTCGTCCTCGGTGAACGGCAGCATCGAGGGCATGGCCTCGCCGGCGGTGTCGGTGAGCAACGTCGTCATCTCGACCGGCATCGGCCGGTGGCCGTAGTAGCCGATTCCGAGCCGGTCGCCGTGCTCGCGGTAGTAGAGGTCCTTGTCCTGGTGGCGCAGGATCGGTAGGTGCGCGGCATCCGGGCCGGCCGGGGCGGGCGTGCGCAACTCGGCCACCTGCCCGGTCTTGGCGTACTGGTGTGCCATCGGGACCAGCGGAACCGTCAGCCCGACCCGCGAGCCGAGCTGCGCCCCCCAGAACCCGGCGGCGGAGACCACGACGTCGGCGTCGAAGACGTCTCCGGCTGCGGTTCGGACCCCGACCACCCGGCCGCCGCGGTCGAGGACGTCGACCACTTCGTGATGCCCGAGAAACCTGGCGCCCCGTTCGATGGCGCGTTCGGCCTGGGCGGTCGCCGCGCGCAGCGCCAGAGCGAGGCCGTCGGTGGGGGTGTGGAACCCGCCCAGGATCCGGTCGGCATCGAGCAGCGGATACAGCGTCTTGCAGCGCCCGGCATCAATCAGTTCACCCTGGATTCCCCACGATCGGGCCCAGCCGGATTTGCGGTGCAGATCGGTCCACCGGGCATCCGTGGTGGCCACCTCCAGCCCGCCGACCTGGTTGAACGCGTCGAGGCCGGCAAACTTCTCCACCGTGTAGCGCGCGAATTCGGTCATGGTTTTGGACCCGTTGGTCTGGAAGACCAGGCCGGGGGCATGGGAGGTCGAGCCGCCGGTGGTGAACAGGGGGCCGCGGTCGAGCACGGTGACGTCGGTGCATCCGCGTGCGGTGAGTTCGTCGGCCAGTGACGTGCCGACGATTCCAGCGCCGATGACGACGACTTTGGGCTGAGACATTCCTGGTGCTCCTGTTGCGTATAGAGCAACTACTGCGTTCTGCGCAACAATATCGAGTGGAGCCGCTTCCACGCAACAGGTGGAACCCTGAGAATTACCCGCTCACTACTTCTTTTTCAGCGCACCCGGCTTGTGCACGGCGTCGTTGCCGCTCTTGTCGCTGCGAACCCGATACTGCGGATCGTCTTCGGAGGCTCGGACGGTGCGCTCGGCGGCCGTGGTGTCGGAAGTGATCTTCTCCTCGACCGTGCCCTCGGCGGTGCTGCCATGGCTCTGCCAGGTGACCTCGTCACCCTTCTTGAACTGTTGATCGCTCATGGTGGGCGGGTACCCGTCCACCGGTCTATATAAATGTTTCCGGGACATGACGGAAACGAAACGACCGTGTATCGTCGCTGGTGGAGGCTGGTAATCGGCCTCGCGGACGAGGGAGCAGTACCCGCATCGGACAAGACTGACTCGGCAGGAGGTCTTGTCGTGGCATGGATCGTTCTGGTTGTGGCCGGAGTGCTCGAGGCGGTCTGGGCGGTGGCGCTCTCAGCGTCGAACGGTTTTCGCCGCCTCGGCGTCGTCGTGGTCTTCGTCGTCGCCCTCGTCTTGAGCATGGTCGGTCTGGCCTATGCGATGACGCAGTTGCCGACGGGCACCGCGTACGCGGTGTGGGTGGGCATCGGAGCGACGTTGACCGTGTTGTGGGGAATTCTCACGGGCGAAGAACGCGCCACTGCTGCCCGCAGTCTGCTGCTGGTGGGCCTGGTGGGCAGCGTCGTGGGCCTGAAGGTGGTGAGCTGACGTGGCGTGGATCGTGCTTCTGGTCAGCGCTGTGCTCGAGGCGGTGTGGGCCACTGCCCTCGGACATTCGGAGGGCTTCTCGAACCTCACTGCGTCGACGGTGTTCCTGGTGGCGTTGGTCGCCAGCCTCGCCGGTCTGGGGTGGGCCGTCCGCGCCATCGCCATCGGCACGGCCTACGCGGTGTGGACGGGCCTGGGTGCGGCGCTGACCGTCGGCTACGCGGTGCTCAGCGGAGCCGAGTCGGCATCGGTGTGGAAGTTGGTGTTCATCAGCGGCATCGTGGCCAGCGTCGCCGGCCTGAAGTTGCTGCCCCATGAGCAGCCAAAAGATTTGGTGGCCCGCGCACACGGCCCGTCACCGCGAGCGCGGTAACGGGCCGTTGCGGCGCGGCGTGATCAGCCGGCGATGAACTCGCTGTAGGCACCGGCGAGATACGGCGGCAGCACCGTGGTGTTGCAGGCGCGCTGCGTATCGCCGATCGGCGACAAAATGCCTCGCAGTTCGTAGTACTCACCCGGGTTGGCGGTGAAGTAGTTGCGGATGTTCGATGCCGCGACGTCGCGAGGCTGCGTGATCGCCGAAGACACCACGCCGCCGGCGCCCGGGTGGGTGGCGAGGTACTGCTGAGCCGCGATGGTCACCGAGTCGACGGTGCCGTTGATGCCGGCCGGGCTGCAATCCGGCGCGGCGGCTGCACTGGGCGCCACCAAGGTTGCTACGGCCATGCCCCCGAAGAGGCAGCCTGCTGCAGTTGCGGCGATGCGCCGATGCGCGGAGTTGCCACTGAACTTCATATCACTTCTCTTTCACATAGCGGTTGGTCGTTCCCGACCCGAGTAATTCCCCGTCCCGAAAACCAACGTACCGACCAGAAACCGGTGACCACGACGGTCGAAAAGCCGGATTCCCGGCGTCGGTGGGCGTTACACAACGGCGGCGTGATGTTCGCCCCAAACGGCCGCTATCGCTACGCCGTCAGCGGAAAATGGTGTCTCTCGACTGAGACTTCTCAGAGTTTGCCCGCCATTCTTAGAGGATCCTGAAGGTGATCGTGACCAAGTTGTGACCGCCTAGATTGGACTCAGATGCCCCGCAAATTCGAGAACAGGCTGGGTGCCGATCAGCTGGCCGCGCTGGCAGCGGTGGTCGAGTTCGGCAGTTTTGACGCGGCCGCGGAGAATCTGCATGTCACCCCGTCGGCGGTGAGCCAACGCATCAAGGCGCTCGAGCAGCGCGTCGGTCAGGTGCTCGTGATTCGGGAGAAACCGTGCCAGGCCACCGCGGCGGGGATCCCGCTGCTGAGGTTGGCTGCCCAGACCGCGCTGTTGGAAACCGAAGCGCTGGCTGAGACGGCAGGCGGATCGGTGCAGCACACGCGCGCGGCCATCGCCGTCAACGCCGATTCGATGTCCACGTGGTTCACCGCGGTGCTCGGGAGGCTACCGCGCGTGCTGCTCGACCTGCGCATCGAAGACCAGGACCACTCGGCGCAGTTGCTGCGCGAAGGCGCGGTGATGGGGGCGGTCACCACCGAGCGCACGCCGGTGCCGGGCTGCCGGGTGCAGCCGCTGGGAGTCATGCGCTACCTCCCGGTGGCCAGCCCGAGGTTCGTCCGGGAACATCTGCCCGACGGTTTCACCGCCGGTGCGGTGGCGCAGGCACCCTCACTGGCCTGGAACCACGCTGATGCATTGCAGGACATGCTGGTGCGCAAGGCATTTCGGCGTGTCATTGGCCGTCCGGTGCATTATGTGCCCACCGCGGAGGGCTTCGGGGCGGCCGTACATGCGGCGTTGGGCTGGGGGATGTATCCCGAACAGTTGGCAGCGCCGGCGCTGGCGGACGGTTCGTTCGTGCGCATCGCCGATATCCATCTCGACGTCCCGCTGTACTGGCAGTGCTGGAAGCTCGACAGCGCCACTGTCGCCGAGATCACCGCAGCGGTGCGGGCGGCGGCCGCCGGCCTCAGATGATCAGGCGTGGGCCTTCTGCTCGTCAGCCTTCTTCTTGCCGAACGGCAGCACGTGCATGATCGCGACGACGATGGCGCCGACCACCAGACCGATCACCGCGGATGCTGCCGTGTTGATCAGCCAGGCGAGGACCCCGCCGACGCCGCCGACGTCGTGCACGTACTCCTCGGCGTGGTGCACCAACCCATACGGCGCGTGCCAGCCGAGTTCGTCGACGCCGATGAGCAGGATGTGTCCGCCCACCCACAGCATCGCGACCGTACCGATCAGGGACAGTGCGGCGAGCAGCTTGGGCATGAAGGCCACCAGGCCGCGACCGATACGTTGCGCGAAACTCGACGAACGTTTTGTCAGGTGCAGCCCGACATCGTCCATCTTCACGATCCCGGCGACCACGCCGTAGACAATCGCGGTGATGACGAAGGCCACCACCACGAGAATGATCAGGCGCGGGAAGAAGGACTGGTCTGCCACCTCGTTGAGGGCGATCACCATGATCTCGGCCGACAGAATGAAGTCGGTGCGCACCGCGCCGGTCACCATCAGCTTCTCGGCTTCCGGGCCGGCCTCGGCCACGGGCGCGGCATGCGCATCATGGCCGCGGATACGGCCCCAGACCTTCTCGGCGCCCTCGTAGCAGAGATAGGTGGCGCCCAGCATGAGGATCGGGGTCAGCAGCCACGGCACGAACTGACTCAGCAGCAGTGCGGCGGGCAGGATGAACAGCAGCTTGTTGCGCAGCGAACCGAGCGCGATCTTCTTGATGATCGGCAACTCGCGAGAGGGTTCGATGCCCTGGACGTACTGCGGCGTTACCGCGGTGTCGTCGATCACCACACCCGCGGCTTTGGCCGTCGCCCGCCCCGCGGCGGCGCCGATGTCATCGACCGACGCGGCCGCCAGCCGGGCGATCACGGCAACGTCATCCAGTAGCCCGAACAGGCCGGCGCTCATCGCGTCTCCGTCATGATCTGCAGGTTACCGGTCTCCGGTGAAGGCCGTCCGGCCAATCGGCCCCGGCCGGTAGACATATCTCCTAAAGTGTCTACTCATGTCCCTCGCGCCGCCCGACTCCACCACCGAACAGCGGGTCACGTACTGCCGCATCTGCGAGCCGATGTGCGGGCTGATCGCCACGGTGTCCGACGGCCGGCTGACGTCCTTGCGGCCGGACCGCGACCATCCACTCTCCCGAGGCCGGGCCTGCCCGAAGGGCATCGCGTTCACCGACGTGCAGAACGATCCGGACCGGGTGCTGGATCCACTGCGGCGTCGCCCCGACGGCACCTTCGAAAAGGTGAGCTGGGACGAGGCGCTCGACGACATCGCGACGCGACTGAACGCGATCATCGCCGAACACGGGGGCGAGAGCGTCGGTCAGTACTTCGGCAACCCGGCCGCGTTCGGCTATGCCACCAGCCTGTGGCCCGGTGTGTTCATGGCGCGGATCGGTTCGCGTCACCTGTACTCGGCAGGATCGCAGGACATCAACAGCCGGTTCGTGGCCAGCAAGCTGCTCTACGGCGCGGCGAGCCAGCTGCCGTTTCCCGACCTTCCGCGTACCCACTTCCTGCTGATGGTAGGCGCCAATCCTCTTGTCTCCCACGGTAGTGCGGTGCGCGCGCCCCGGATCAAAGACGACCTCGCCGACATCGTGCGCCGAGGCGGACGGGTGGTGGTGATCGATCCTCGGCGTACCGAGACCGCGCGGCTCTACGAGCACCTGGCGGTCCGGCCTGATTCAGACGCCTGGCTGTTGCTGGCGATGCTGCAGGTCATCTTCGCCGAAAATCTGCACGACCAGTCGGCCATCGACGCGCAGGCCGGCGGAGCCGATGAACTGCAGGCGATGTGTGCCGTATTTGCACCCGAGGACATCGCCCACCACACCGGCCTCAGCGCCGAGGTGATTCGCACGCTGGCCCGCGACTTCGCCACGGCGCCAAGTGCATCCGCCTACGGACGCACCGGCGCTTGTTTGGGGCGCAACGGCACACTGGTGAGCTTTCTGCTCGATGCGCTGACCCTGGTGACCGGGAATCTGGACCGGCCAGGGGGGACCCTGATGTCGCATCCGGTGATTCCGCTCGAAGATCTCGGCGAGCGTCTCGGCAGCTTCAGCTATGACACCATGCGCTCACGGATCGGCGACCTGCCCGACGTGAACGGCACCTTCCCCGCGGCCGTCATCGCCGACGAGATCACCACACCCGGGCCGGGCCAGATGCGTGCCTTCTTCGTGATCGCCGGTAACCCGGTGCTGTCGGTACCCAACAGCGCCGCAATGGAATCCGCGCTGCAGCAACTCGATCTGTTCGTGTCCTTCGATCTGTACGTCAACGAGACGAACCGGTTGGCGGACTACGTGTTGCCCGGCACGACGATGCTCGAACGCGACGACCTGCCCATCGCGTTCGCGGCGTGCTCGCCGACGCTGTTCGTGCAGTCCACCGAGGCGGTGCTGCAACCGTATGGGCAGGCCAGGCCTGAGTGGCAGGTGTACGCCGAAATCGCCCGCCGAATGGGGATTTCGATGTTCGCCACGGGCCCGATGGAACGGTTCAACCGAGTGCTGGCCTGGCTGGATCGCCGGGGCCTGAGCGTGACACCGCAGCAGATGATGGGACTGTTGCTGCGAATCGGTCGCTACGGCGACCGATTCGGCCTGCGGCGCCACGGACTGAACCTGCGCAAACTGCGCGCACATCCGCACGGCATCGTGCTGGCCGAGCATGCGCCCACCGGAATCCTCGGTGACGTCGTCACCTTGCCCGGCGGCCGGGTCTGTCTGGACCCTGAGCAGATCCGCGCCGACATTCGTCGCCTCGGCGAACGTCCGGCGCCGGACCCGGAGTTCCCGCTGCTGGTCATCGGCATCCGTGAGATGCGGTCACAGAACAGCTGGATGCACAACAGCCCGACGTTGATGAAGGGTGACCGCAGACAGCGGGCGCGGATCAACCCGGTCGACGCCCTGGCCGCGGGAATCTCAGAAGACGGTCAGGTACGAATCGTGTCGCGTGATGGTGCCATCGAAACCGATGTCCTGATCACCGATGAGGTGATCGTCGGAACCATCGCCGTGCCACAGGGCTGGGGGCACCGTGGCGGGGGATGGCAGCTCGCGAACTCCGTTCCCGGTGCGAACGTCAACGAACTGACCTCCAGCCGTCCCGAAGACCTGGAACGGCTCGCCGGAATGTCGGTCTTGAACGGGGTGCCGGTGCGGATCGAGGCGGTGGACTAGCGAGCGGTCGCGGCCTTGTGACGACCCTTGATGAGGAATGCGAGCCAGCGAACGTCAATCAACATGGAAACCAGTCCTTTTCGATTAAGCAGTCTTTGCGAGCAGCGGCAGGAGCCTGCGGCGCTCGGTCATCGCGTCTGAGAAGCTGTGCAGCGCATCGGGAACCGACGCTGCGGTGGGGTAGGCGGCCATGGCGGTGGGGCGGAGGGTGAGTGCGACGGACGGGCTGGGAATCAGCATCCAGTCGTCACCGGTGCGGCGGCAGGCCTCGTCGACAGCGGTCAGCAGTGATGTCGCGATCGGTGCGAAGCCGGTGACGGCGCTCAGATCGAGAATGTACGGCTTCTCGCTGATGACAGAGCGCGTGACATGGCGAATGAGTTGATCGACGTTCTTCGCGGTGACCTCGCCGGTGATGGCGACTACGGTGGCCAGCTGCCGGCACTGCGAGCGGACCTGTGCCCCTACGAATTCGACAGCCGGGTTGCCATAACGGAAAACAGTGGCCATGGAACGCCTCCCCTCGAGGACTCGGCGAAGTGGCTATCACTTCACCGTGCTTCTGAAGGTATGCGGCCAAATTAAGGTACTTGGGAGTAGGGACTAACGCTTCACTAAGACTTTGTCCCGGGTCAGGGGTGCCGAAACTGCCCACCCGAGTAGTTTTCCCACGGCGAGTAGTCGGCGATCAGGTCTTCCTGCGGCGGTCGCTGGCCTTCCGGCACATGCTGGAGATTGATCCGGATGCGATACCAGATCGAACTCGGTCCACGCATGCCGTCCACCAGGACATCGATGGGCTGCAGTCGTTCGGCGACAGCGGGGTGGCCGGCTTTCCAGGTTTCCAGCGCCGCCAGCGCCTCGTCTTTGGTCTTGGTGCGGGCTATTTCGATCAGCGGCATCTTGCGGGCGCCCTTCGGGGCTTTCTCCGGCGGCCCCATTTCCTCGGCCAGCGTCAGCAGTGCGGTCAGGTCGCCGACAGCGCCGTCCATGCCTTCCCAGGGGTCGCCGATCTCGGCGTACCGCGCCGGCACCGTGGCGACGGTGAAATCCTCAGGACGGCAGCTCGCGACCTCCGCCCAATACAGGGGAGTGGACACCCTGGCGTCGGGGCGGGAGCGCACCGAATAAGCCGAGGCCACCGTGCGATCCTTGGCGTTCTGGTTGAAGTCGACGAACACACCCTCGCGTTCTTCCTTCCACCAGCGGCTGGTGGCCAGGTCGGGGGCGCGTCGCTCGACTTCCCGGGCCACTGTCTCCGCCGCCAACCGCACCTGCTTGAAACCCCACTGCGGCTGGATGCGGGCATAGATGTGGAACCCGCGCGAGCCCGAGGTCTTCGGCCAGGCCGTCAGGCCGTAGTCCTCGAGCACCTCTTTGGCGACCATCGCCACGTCGAGCATGTTCTGCCACGTCACGCCCGGCATCGGGTCCAGGTCGACCCGCAGTTCGTCGGGATGCTCGAGGTCCCCGGAGCGCACCGGGTGCGGATTGAGGTCGACGCAGCCGAGGTTGACCGCCCACACCAACCCGGCGGCGTCGCGCAACACCGCCTCTTTGGCCGAGGTGCCCGACGCGTACTTGAGTTCGGCGACGTCGATCCAGTCCGGTCGCTTCTCGGGCGCCCGCTTCTGGAACACCGCCTCTTCGGTGATGCCTTTGACGAACCGTTTGAGGATCATCGGGCGGTCGTGAACGCCGCGTAGCGCACCGTCGGCGACGGCCAGGTAATAGTTGATCAGGTCCAGCTTGGTGACCGCGGCTTCCGGAAAGACGATCTTGTCCGGGTTGGTGATGGTGACCGTGCGGTTGCCCACTTCCAGTGACTGCGGACGGGCCATGGACCCCATCGTAATTGGGCACTTGTTTTCAGAACGGGATGACACCCGTCACATAGGGTGTGGCCATGCCCAACCTCACTGACCTCCCATTCCAGGCGGCGGCCAAAGTCCAGCAGCTGGCTGAGCGCGGTTCGGCCGAGTTGCATTACGCGCGCAAGATGTTCGAAGCCGGCGCGTTCAAGCTCGAACCGCCGCAGAACATCGTCGCGATGCTCGCCGACATCCGCCGGTGGGGAGAGTTCGGCATGATCCCCGCGCTGAACGCGCGTCGCACGCCGGATGCCATCGCCATCATCGACGACGACGGCGAGATGACGTTCAAGGAACTCGACGACGCCGCCCACGCGGTGGCCAACGGCCTGCTCGAGAAGGGGGTCAAAGGTGGTGACGGGGTGGCGCTGCTGATCCGAAATCACCGCTGGTTCCTGATCGCGCTGTACGGCACCGCCCGGGTCGGGGCCCGGATGATCCTGCTCAACAGTGAATTCTCCGGACCCCAGATCAAAGAGGTGTCCGAACGTGAGGGCGCCAAGATCATCATCTTCGACGACGAGTACACCTCGGCGGTCGCGGCGGCCGACCCGTCGCTGGGCAAGCTGCGGGCCCTGGCCACCAACCCGGACAAGGACGAACCGTCCGAATCCACCGACGAGACTCTGGCCGAGCTGATCGCGCGCAGCCCCAAGACGCCGGCGCCGAAGTCGTCCAAGCATTCGAAGATCATCATCCTGACCAGCGGCACCACCGGAACCCCCAAGGGCGCCAACCGAAGTTCGCCGCCGTCGTTGGCCCCGCTGGGCGGTGTGCTCTCGCACGTGCCGTTCAAATCCGGCGAGGTGACGTCCCTTCCTGCGCCGATGTTCCACGCGCTGGGATTCCTGCACGCCACCATCGCGATGATGCTGGGCTCCACGCTGGTGCTGCGGCGCCGGTTCAAACCGTCGACGGTGCTGGAAGATCTGGAGAAGCACAAGGTGACGGCCATGGTGGTGGTGCCCGTGATGCTCTCGCGGCTGCTCGACCAGCTGGAGAAGACCGAACCCAAGCCGGACCTGTCGAAGCTGCGGATCGTCTTCGTGTCGGGCTCGCAGCTGGGTGCCGAGCTTGCCACCCGCGCGATGAAGGACATCGGTCCGGTGGTCTACAACCTCTACGGGTCCACCGAGATCGCATTCGCCTCCATCGCCCGCCCGCAGGATCTGCAGAAGAACGCCGCCACCGTCGGGCCCGTGGTCAAGGGCGTCAAGGTCAAGCTCTACGACGAGAACGGCAAAGAGGTCCCGAAGGGCGAAGTGGGCCGCATCTTCGTGGGCAACACCTTCCCGTTCGAGGGCTACACCGGTGGCGGCGGCAAGGCCATCATCGACGGCCTGATGTCCTCGGGAGACGTCGGCTATTTCGACGAGCACGGCCTGCTCTACGTCAGCGGCCGCGACGACGAGATGATCGTCTGCGGCGGCGAGAACGTGTTCCCCGCCGAGGTCGAGGATCTGATCAGCGGCCATCCCGAGGTCGTCGAAGCCACCGCGCTGGGTGTCGAGGACAAGGAGTGGGGCCACCGGTTGCGCGCCTTCGTCGTCAAGGCCGAAGGGGCCACCGTCGACGAAGCCGCCATCAAGCTCTACGTCAAGGACAACCTGGCCCGGTACAAGGTGCCGCGTGAAGTCATCTTCCTCGACGAGCTGCCCCGCAACCCCACCGGCAAGATCTTGAAGCGCGAGCTCAAGGACATCGAAATCGACGGCCAGAAGGCCGATACGGAATAGTCGCGGCGCTGGGGTGGTAGTACCACAGCGTGAAACTTGATCTGTCTGGGAAGACCGCGCTCGTCACCGGCTCGACGCAGGGCATCGGCCTGGCGATCGCCACGGGTCTCGCTGCGGCAGGTGCGCGTGTGGTGGTCAACGGCCGCAGTGCCGAGCGCGTCGACGCCGCCGCCGCGCAACTCGAGGGCGACGTGATCGGGATAGCTGCCGACGTCACCACCGACGAGGGTGTGGCGACGCTGCTGCAGGCGCTGCCCCATGTCGACGTCCTGGTGAACAATCTCGGGATCTTCGAGGCGGTGCCTGCCCGCGACATCACCGACGAGCAGTGGCGCCGCTACTTCGACGTCAACGTGCTCTCGGCGGTTCGGCTGATCCGTTCCTATTTGCCGGGCATGGTCGAAAAGGGTTGGGGCAGAGCCATTCAGATCGCCAGCGACTCAGCGCTGGTGACACCGGCCGAGATGATCCATTACGGGGTGTCGAAGACCGCGCTGCTGGCGGTGTCGCGCGGATTCGCCAAGGACGCCGCGGGCACCGGGGTGACCGTCAACTCGGTGATCGCCGGCCCCACCCACACCGCAGGCGTCGAGGATTTTGTCTATCAACTCGTCGAGAAGTCGCTGCCGTGGGAGGAGGCGCAGCACGAGTTCATGCGGCTGCACCGGCCGCAGTCGCTGCTGCAGCGGCTCATCGAGCCCGAGGAGATCGCCAACATGGTGGTCTATCTGGCATCGCCGCTGTCGTCGGCGACGACGGGCGGGGCTTTGCGGGTGGACGGTGGCTACGTCGACTCGATCGTGCCGTAGTCGCCGCGCTCACTTCTGCGTCAGGGTGGTAGAACCGCGAAATCTGCGGCCCTGGTGCAGAAATGGGCGAACCTACGGATCGCGGGGAAGGCCCAGCAACCGCTCGGCGATGATGTTGAGCTGGACCTCGGTGGTTCCGCCGTAGATCGTGGTGGCGCGGCTGCCCATCAGCCATTCGATCCACTTGCCCTGCGGGGTGTCGGTATCGCCCACCACGGCGTCGGTGCCGAACGAGGCCACCGCGAACTCCGCGTAGCCCTGACCGGTTTTCATCGACAACAACTTGGAGATCGCCGCCGACGGCATCGCGTCGCCACCGGCCAGCGTCAGCAGCGTCGAGCGCATGTTCATCAGCTTGGCCGCATGTCCTTCGGCGATCAGCTGACCCGCATGATTCTGCTCGATCTGATCGAAATGGCCGTCGCGGACGAACTCGACAAAGCCGTCGAGAGTGGCCAGGAAGCCGGGCTCACTGCTGCCGATCGACACGCGCTCGGCGGTCAAGGTGTTGCGGCTGACTTCCCAGCCACGGTTGACCTCGCCGAGCACCAGCTCGTCGGGCACGAAGACGTCGTCGATGAACACGGTGTTGAACATCGCGTGGCCGGTGAGTTCGCGCAGTGGCTTGACTTCCACGCCTTCGGACGCCATGTCCAGCAGGAAGTAGGTGATGCCCTGATGCTTCGGCGCGGACGGATCGGTACGCGCCAGCAAAGCTCCCCACTGGGACACCTGGGCGCCGGTGGTCCAGATCTTCTGGCCGGTGATCCGCCACCCGCCGTCGACCTTCGTGGCCTTGGTGGTGAGGCTGGCCAAATCCGAACCGGCGCCGGGCTCGGAGAACAGCTGGCACCAGATCATTTCACCGCGGAATGTCGGCGGCAGGAAGCGCTGCTGCTGCTCGTCGGTGCCGAACGCGACGATCGACGGGATCAGCCACGCCGCGATGCCCATGGCCGGGCGCTTCACCCGGCCGGCGGCGAACTCCTGGGCGATGATGATCTGCTCGATCGGCTGGGCGGCGCGCCCCCACGGCTTGGGCAGGTGGGGCTGCACCCAGCCGGCTTCGGCGATCGCCACCTTGCGGTCGTCGCGCGGGAGTTCTTTCAGCGCCGCCACTTCGGCGCGGATCTCCTCGCGCAGCTTCTCGGTGTCGGGATCGAGGTCGATGTCGATTCCGCGCATGCCGGTCGTGGTCGCGGTGTCCACCACGCGCTGTGGGTAGTCCGCGGCCCGGCCGAAACAGGCGGCCAGAACCAGCGCGCGCCGGTAGTAGACGTTGGTGTCGTGTTCCCAGGTGAAGCCGATGCCGCCGTGCACCTGGATGCAGTCCTGGGCGCACTGCTGGGCGGCGGCAGGAGCCAGCGTGGCGGCGACGGCGGCGGCGAACTGCAGGTGTTGGTCGCCTTCGTCGATCGCTCGCGCCGCGTCCCACACCGCGGCGGTGGCTCGCTCGGTGGTGGCGATCATGCCCGCGCACTTGTGCTTGACGGCCTGGAACTGTCCGATGGGCCGGCCGAACTGTTCGCGGATCTTCGCGTACTCGGCGGCGGTGTCGGTGGCCCACCGGGCGACGCCGATGGCTTCGGCCGACAGCAGAGTCGAGATCAGCGCTTGCGCTGTCGGCCGGCTCAGCTTGGACAGCACCCGATCCTGGCCGACGGTGACGGCGTTGGCACGAACATGCGCGACGGGCCGCAACGGGTCGACGCCGGCGACGGGTTCGATCTCGAGGCCCTCGGCATCGAGGACCACCCAATCTGCCCCGGATGTCTGCGGATCCAGTCCAGCCACCGGCAGCACCAGCACCGTGGCCTGCGCCGCGGCGGGAACTGCGCGGACCTCGCCACGAAGCACGAGCGAGTCGCCCTGGCGGGTGGCGGTCAGACCGGAGTCGACGGCATAGGCGGCGATGATCTCGCCCGATGCCAGGCCGGCCAACACCTCGGCCTCGGGGTCATGCGCTGCGATGAGTGCACTGGCGATCGCCGACGGCACAAACGGGCCGGGGACGGCGCCGTAACCGAACTCTGCGAGCACGATCGCGAGCTCCAGGATGCCGAAGCCTTGCCCGCCGACCGCTTCTCCGAGATGCAACCCCTGCAGGCCCTGGTCGGCGGCGGCCTTCCAGTACGGCGGCGGATTGACCAGGGGTGTTTCGAGGGCTGCGTGCAGTACGTCCGAGGGCGCGACCCGCGCGACGAGGGCGCGCACCGAATCCGCCAGGTCAACATGCTCAGGGGTGATCGCAATTGGCATCGTCGCCATCCTCCGCATCAAATAACCGGTGGGTTGGGAACGAGGGTACCCCGCCCTTTCGGGCGGCTGCCGCGGCTACTGCGGGTTGTTCACCACCGAGTTGGGACGCTTGCCGTCGTGCAGCCGGCGGCAGTTCTTGACCGCCGCCAGCAGGTAGCGGTGCATCGTGTCGGCAGTGAACCAGCTGACGTGCGGCATCACCAACACGTTGTCGAGTTGCAGCAACGGATTGTCGGTAGGTACCGGCTCCTCGGCGAACACGTCGAGCCCGGCGGCGGCGAGCTGGCCACTCTGCAGGGCTTCTGCCAGCGCAATTTCGTCGACGACCTCGCCGCGCGAAGTATTGACCAGGACAGCGCCGCGCTTCATGGAAGCGATGGCCTCGGCATCGATCAGACCCGCGGTGTCGGGGGTCAGCGGCAGGTGCAGGGAGACGATGTCGCACTTCTTCAACAGGTCGTTGAGCGAGACCCAGTTGGCGTTGTTCTCATCGCGGGTACTGGAGGTGTGCACCACCTGGGTGCCCATCGAATGGACCATCTGCTCCACGCGCTTGGCGACGTTGCCGTAGCCGACGAGACCCAGGGTGCAGCTGCCGAGGTCACGCACCTCGTCGCCCAGGCTGGGGTCGGCCGGCCAGCCGCTGCCTGCGCGGGTTGCACGGTCCAGTGCAGGCAGGCGGCGCATTGCGCCCAGCATCAGCAGTAGCGCGGCTTCGGCCACCGAGGGAGCGTTGGCTCCGGGCATGTTGGCCACCAGGACACCCTGCCGGGTGGCGGCGTCGACGTCGATGGTGTTCACTCCTGCGCCCAGCTTGTGAATCAGCTTGAGCTTCGGCGCACGCTCGATATCCGAGGCGCTCAGCGGTCGCAGGATGTGCCAGATGACCTCGGCTTCGGGGAGCTCGCGGTAGAAGGCTTCGTCGTCTTCTTCGGCAACAAACACGACGTCGAGCCACTCGGACTCTGCTGCGAGCTGTTCGATGACTTTGTTTCCCGGTCGAAAATGCGCGAGAACTCTCAGCGCCACCGCTTCACTATCCACTTAGCGATCGTATCGGCCTGCTCACTGCGAGCTCCCGGAGTGGTGAAGTAGTGGTCCGTGTCCATCGACGAGAGGGTCTTGTCGGTGCTCGCCAGCGCGTCGAAGATGCGCCGGGCGTCCGACGGGAACACCCCGGTGTCCTGGAGGGCATTGATCACCAGCGCCGGACAGTTGATGCGGGCCAGATGCGGTTCTGCCCGGGTCTGCGCGTGCCGCAGACTCCACATTCCGATCCAGTTCCGCAGGGTGCAGGCCGCGGCGATGCCGTGGGTGGACCGATTCGCCCTGGCCGGTTCACCGGCGTAACAGAGGTTGGGAGTTCGGTTGGTGGGCTCGATCGTCGGATCCACCATCCGCGGATCGGCCCACGTGCGCATCACCGTGAACGGACGATCGGAGAAACCTGCGGCGCGGACCCGCTTGAGTTCGGTCTCGGCCCAGTCGGTGATCGCGTGGTTGCGGGCGACCTGAGCCGATCGGTAGCGCTCGACGAAGGCGGGGTCGAACGGCGGGTGGTGGTCACCGGCGAAAAGGTCCAGAGCGGGGTCGGTGGCCACGGCGTCGGATTCGTCCACCACGGCGGCGTCCATCCAGGCGGTCAACACCTCCGGACGCCCGGGATGGGCGGCGCTGGCGATATAGCCGTCGGCGGCGGGCAGTTCGCCGAGCCCCGCGGCAGGCCGCATACCCTCGAGCGGACCCACATTTGGGTCCACGGCCTGGGACTGGTATGCCGCCATGAGTGAGCCGCCGCCGGAATTACCCAACAGGACAACGGTTTCGATGCCGGCCACATCTCGTAACCAGTGCACGCCGACACCGATGTCCACCAGCGCATGGTCCAACAGAAAGCTGCTCTCGAAGCCGCGGAACCTGGTGTTCCACCCGAGGAAACCGATTCCGCGGGTGGCGATGTACTCGGCGAGATAGTGCTCGGAGAAATCGATTTGATAATGCGCCGCGATCAGCGCGACCTTCGGTTTTCGGCCGACGCCGCGGTAGTACAAGCCCTGGCACGGATGCCCGCCTGCGCCGGCGCGACGTGCCGTCGGCGACGACAGGCCGACGAACTCGCGGATGACCCCCGGAGTGCTCATGGCAGGTTCGCGTCCTTCCCGAGAACTGGGTCTGATGTTAGGTTCGGAACCGGTTGTTGATGAGAGGTTTGGGCGATGATCAAGCCACGCAATACCAATGACGAGTTCGAACTCGGCGGCATCAACCACGTGGCGCTGGTCTGTTCGGACATGCAGCGCACCGTCGACTTCTACTCCGGAGTCCTGGGGATGCCGTTGATCAAGTCGCTGGATCTGCCCGGCGGTATGGGGCAGCACTTCTTCTTCGATGCGGGCAATGGTGACTGTGTGGCGTTCTTCTGGTTTGCCGACGCCCCGGACCGGGTGCCGGGCATCTCGTCGCCGGTGGCGTTGCCGGGTATCGGCGAGATCGTCAGTGCGGTATCGACGATGAACCATCTGGCCTTCCATGTGCCGGCAGAGAAATTCGACTCCTACCGGCGCCGGCTCAAGGAAAAGGGCGTCCGGGTGGGGCCCGTGCTCAACCATGACGAGAGTGACCGACAGGTCTCGGCCACGCTCCATCCCGGGGTGTACGTGCGGTCCTTCTACTTCACTGATCCGGACGGCATCACGCTCGAATTTGCTTGCTGGACCAAAGAATTCACTGCCAACGACACCGGGACCGTGCCGCGTACCGCTGCCGACCGGCGGATCAGCCCTGGAGCAGTCGGGGCTCATTGAGCACACCGAGGATGGCGTCGAGCTGATCGACCAATTGCTCGGGCGACAGGGCGATCTCACCGGCCTGCCATGCCGAGATCGTCTGCGTGACCCCGCCGACCACAAAGTGCGCGACCGCGCTGATATGGCTGTTGCCGGGCATCCTCAGCGCGGTCTGGATGTGTTCGCGGGACAGCATTGCGAAGATGCCGCCGAGTTCGGCCCGCTTGTGCAGCAGCACGCTGTTGGACACCTTGGTGCTGAACAGCAGTCGCCCGACCCGGGGATCCTCTGAGATCATCTGCACGATGTTCGCGATGCCGGCGCGGTTCTGTTCGGGCAGCGGGGCCGCGGCGACCGCCGCCTGCGTGGTGGAGGCCAATTGGGCGGTCACCAAGTCGAACACCGCCGCCACGAGGTCATCCTTGTCGGTGAAACTCTCGTAGAAGTAGCGCACCGCGACGCCGGCCTGCCGACAGATGGCCCGGACCGTCAGCTCGTCAGGGTCGCCGCTGCCACCCAGGAGTTCCAGGCCTGCGTCGATGAACCGCCGCCGCCGGGTGGCGTCGCGTTCGCGTCCCTCGACCCCGCCATAGGGCCGTACCTGTGCCACAACCACCATCTTGACACCTGTCGACTCGTCGAGGCAAGATCAGGAAACATTCGTTCTCACATTTACCTGACAGGTGGCTCGATGACGATCAGCGATCCCGTACCCACCGTCGAGCGGGCGATGAGTGATGGGCCGAGCGTCCGACAACCCTCCCGGTGGCCGGGCCGAACCCGGAGCGGCAGCATCGACGACGGCTTGATGGGCGTAGCGCTCCTGCTCGGTCCGGCGAACGTGATCATGCAGTTGGCCCGTCCCGGCGTCGGCTACGGCGTGTTGGAGAGCCGCGTCGAGAGCGGACGCGTTGATCTGCATCCCATCAAGCGGGCGCGGACCACCTTCACTTATCTCGCGGTCGCGGGTAAGGGCTCCGATGAGCAGAAAGCGGCGTTCCGGCGCGCGGTCAACCGGGCGCATGCGCAGGTGTACTCCACCGACGAAAGCCCGGTGAAGTACAACGCCTTCGACAAGGACCTGCAGCTGTGGGTGGCGGCCTGCCTGTACAAGGGTGCGGTGGACGCCTATCGGGTCTTCGTCGGCGAGCTCGATGACGAGACCGCCGATCAGCATTACGCCGACAGCATCACGCTGGGCACGACGCTGCAGGTGCCGGCGGAGATGTGGCCGGCAGACCGCGCCGCCTTCGACAAGTACTGGCAGGAATCGTTGGATCAGGTGCACATCGACGACACCGTGCGCTCGTACCTGTACCCGATTGCCGCCAATCAGATCTCGGGTGCGCGGATGCCGCGACGGCTCCAGGACAAGGCCGACAATCTGGCCCTGCTGATCACGACGGGTTTCCTGCCGCAGCGGTTCCGCGACGAGATGCAGTTGCCGTGGGACCGCAGCCGTCAGCGTCGGTTCGACCGGATCATGGCCGTGTTGCGCACCGTCAACGGTGTCCTGCCGCGACCGATTCGGCAGTTCCCGTTCAATCTGCTGCTGCGGGACTTGGACTGGCGTATCCGGACGGGCCGCCCGCTCGTCTGAGCATCTGAGGCATCATCTGATCGCTCGGTCGCCGGGTGTAACTGCGGTCAATGTGACAACGCTTACCGCAATGGCTGCGACCTGCGCAAATAGTGCTCGACCGGGACCTGGCACCCTGTGGGAAGACCTCGACAGTTAGCTTATGCAATGCTAACTTCAGCAAAGTTAGCCTAGGCATAGCTGAAGGAGTCGTCGGGGGTGGTCGTGCGCTGCGCCCGAACAGGAACCCATGAAAACTCGTGTTGACACCATGCGCGTGGACTCCGACATCGTCAGCCGGTTCGCGACCTGCTGCAAGGGACTGGGCTTGTCGGTCTACGACCGTCGACGGCCCGCCGATCTGGCCGCTGCCCGCGCGGGTTTTGCCGCACTGACCAGAGTCGCGCACGATCAGTGCGACGCCTGGACCGGCCTGGCTGCCGCCGGTGACCTCTCGCGACGGGTACTGCAGGCCGTTTCGGCCACTGCCGACACCGCGGGGGTGCTCCAGCGGAAGGTGGAACTCGCGCCCAAGGCGCTCGCCTTCACCTACGACACCGGGCTGTATCTGCAGTTCCCGGCGACCGGTCCGGACGACTTCCACCTTGCCTACGCGGCCGCGCTGGCGGCCGACGGCGAATTCGCCGACGCCGCTGCCCTGGTAGCGCAGGTCAGTGCCGTGCGACCGGGCCGGCCCGAGGCCCGCTGGGTCGGTGCGGCCGTGAACTTCCGCGCGCAACGCTGGTCGGACGTCGTCAAGCTCCTGACCCCGATCGTCAACGACAACACCTTGGACGAGGTGTTCATCCACGCGGCCAAGATCACGCTGGGCACCGCGCTGGCACGGTTGGGCATGTTCGCCCCGGCGTTGTCCTACCTCGAGGAGCCTGACGGGCCCTGCCTGCTGGCGGCCACCGACGGTGCGCTCGCCAAGGCGCTGGCGCTGCGCGCACACGGCGATGACGACGGCGCGGCCGAGACGCTGCAGGAGCTCTATGCGGCGCACCCGGAAAATCAGCAGGTCGAGATCGCGCTGTCGGATCCCACCTATCACCTCGTCACCACCACAACCGCCCGCATCGAGGCCCGCACCGATCCCTGGGACCACGAGACCGAGCCCGGTGAAGCCGACTTCGTCGACCCCGACGCCCACGACCGGAAAGCCGAACTACTTGCCGAAGCCGAACAGCAACTCGGTGAGTTCATCGGCCTCGACGAGGTCAAGGATCAGGTCAGCCGGCTGAAGAGTTCGGTCGCCATGGCGCTGCTGCGGCAGGAACGCGGTCTGGCCGTGGCCCAACGCTCGCACCACCTGGTGTTCGCCGGCCCGCCGGGGACGGGCAAGACCACGATCGCTCGCGTGGTCGCCAAGATCTACTGCGGGCTCGGCCTGCTGCGCAAGGAGAATGTCCGCGAGGTGCATCGCGCCGACCTCATCGGCCAGCACATCGGCGAGACCGAGGCCAAGACCAACGCCATGATCGACAGTGCGCTCGACGGGGTGCTCTTTCTCGATGAGGCTTACGCCCTGGTGGCCACCGGCGCGAAGAACGACTTCGGACTGGTGGCCATCGACACCCTGCTGGCGCGGATGGAGAACGACCGCGACCGACTTGTCGTGATCATCGCCGGCTACCGCGCCGATCTGGATCGGTTCCTCGACACCAACGAAGGTCTGCGCTCGCGCTTCACCCGCAGCATCGACTTCCCGTCCTATTCCGCGGCCGAGTTGGTGGAGATCGCCAACTCGATGGCCAAGCAGCGCGACAGCATCTTCGAGCAGGCCGCGCTCGACGATCTGCAGGATCTCTTCAGCCAGTTGGCGGCCTCTTCGAGTCCGGACTCGAACGGCATCGAACGCCGCAAACTCGACATCGCAGGCAACGGCCGCTTTGTCCGCAACGTGGTGGAGCGATCCGAGGAGGAACGCGAGTACCGACTGGATCATCAAGAGCATTCGGGGCAGGCCGGGCCCACTACGTTCACCGACCAGGAGTTGATGACCATCACCGCCAGTGACGTCCGGAGTTCGGTGGTGCCGCTGCTGCGTGGCCTGGGGCTGACGGTGCCGGCATGAGCTCCACCAACGGTGAACGGAAATCCTTCACCTCGCGTACCCCGGACAATGCGAACCCGGAGCGGGTGACCTACCGGCGTGGCTTCGTCACCCGGCATCAGGTCACAGGCTGGCGCTTCGTGATGCGCCGCATCGCTTCCGGAGTCGCGATGCACGACACCCGGATGCTGGTGGATCCGTTGCGGTCGCAGTCGCGGGCCGTGCTGATGGGCGTGCTGCTGCTGATCACCGGTGTGCTGGGCTGCTTCGTGTTCTCGTTCATCCGGCCCAGCGGTGCCGCCGGTAACGACGCGGTGCTGGCCGACCGGGATACCGCCGCGCTCTACATTCGGGTCAACGATGAATTGCACCCGGTGCTCAACCTGACCTCCGCGCGGCTCATCGCCGGCCAGGACGTCAATCCCACGCAGGTGAAAAGCTCTGAGCTGGATCGCTTTCCGCGGGGAAGCATGATCGGTATCCCAGGTGCCCCCGAGCGGATGGTCCAGGCCGGGGATCGTGACGCCGACTGGACGGTCTGCGAAGGCAACGCCGCGGTGTCACCCGGGGTGACCGTGTTGGCAGGCGCGCCCGTCGAAGGCAGCGAACGTGCCGCCACACTCGCCGAGGACCAGGCGGTCCTGGTCGACACCGGCTCGGGTATCTGGTTGCTGTGGGGCGGACGCCGCAGCGCGATCGATCTCGGTGACCGTGCGGTGACCGGCGCTCTCGGCTTCGGAGCCAATCTTCCAGCGCCCCGGCCGATCTCCTCGGGTCTGTTCAACGCCATCCCGGAAGGGGTCGCGCTGCGCGCCCCCGTGATCGCCGGTGCCGGTGACTGGGCGCAGTTCCCCCTGCCGGTCGGGGCTCCCGTCGGCTCGGTGATCGTCGCCTTCGGTGCGGACAACACGATGCTGTACTACGCCGTGCTGCCGGACGGGTTGCAGCAGATCTCGCCGGTGCTGGCAGCCCTGTTGCGCAACACCAATTCCTATGGACTGCAACAACCACCGCGATTGGGTGCCGACGAGATCGCGGCGCTCCCGGTGTCGCGACTCCTCGACGCCGACGCCTACCCGGCTCAGCAGCTGAGTCTGGTCGACGCCGCAAGCTCGCCCGTCACGTGCGCGGCGTGGACAAAGCCGGTTGATGCCAGTACGAGTTCACTTGCTCTGTTGTCGGGTGCTGCACTTCCGCTCGCCGACGGCGTGCAGGCCGTCGGCCTGGTCGGCGGCGGCGTGGCCGGTGCGGCGACGCGGGTCGCGATCCCGGCGGGCAGCGGATACCTCGTCCAGACAGTGGGCTCGGAGCCGGCGGCGCCGGCCGCGGGGGCGCTGTTCTGGGTTTCCGACACCGGTGTCCGGTACGGCATCGAGGGCGGCGGAAGCGCTGACGAGCTGTCGAAAACTGTTGCTGCGCTGGGGCTGACCGAACCGGCGACGCCCATCCCATGGTCGGTGCTGTCACTGTTCACGCCGGGTCCGGCGTTGTCGAAGGCCGGTGCTCTGACGGCGTACAAGACCGCTGACGCGGCTGCTAGCGGTCTGGAGAACCCATGAGTCGGTTGATTTTCGAGGCGCGCCGGCGGTTGCCGCGCCCGGCCTCCACGAAGGGCACCATCTCCATCGAGGCGCCGCCGGAGCTGCCGCGGGTGGTGCCGCCGTCGATGCTGCGGCGCGCGCTGCCGTATCTGATCGTGCTGCTGATCGTGGGCATGATCGTCGCGCTGGTCGCCACCGGTATGCGGCTGATCTCGCCGACCACCCTCTTCTTCCCGTTCGTGCTGTTGCTCGCGGCGACGGCGCTGTACCGGGGCAATGACAACAAGATGCGTACCGAAGAGGTGGACGCCGAACGTGCCGACTACCTGCGTTACCTGTCGGTGGTGCGCGACAACGTACGCGCGCAGGCCGATGCGCAGCGGGCTGCACTCGAGTGGTCACATCCCGATCCGTCGGTACTGGCCGAGATCGCCGGATCGCGGCGGCAGTGGGAACGCGACCCGCAGGACTCGGACTTCCTGGTGGTGCGTGCGGGCCGGCACGACGTGGCACTGGACACCACTCTGCGGGTCAAGGATGCGGCCGACGAAATCGATCTCGAACCGGTGTCCTACAGCGCATTACGCGGCCTGCTGGATGCACAGCGCACCGTGCACGAGGTCCCGGTGGGCATCGATCTGACGAAAGTCTCCCGCATCACCGTGGTTGGCGACGCGGACGAGGCCCGCGCAGCGGTACGGGCGTGGATCGCCCAGGCGGTCACCTGGCACGACGCCGGAGTGCTGGGTGTGGCGCTGGCCGGCCCGCAGCTCGAGGAGCCGGACTGGTCGTGGCTGAAGTGGCTGCCCCACACCGATATTCCGGGTGCCGTGGACGGTACCGGTCCGGCCCGCTACCTGGCCGCCAACACCGACGAGCTGATCGCGAAGATCGGGCCGGCGCTGGCCGAGCGGCCTCTGTTCGCCGCCACTGCCGACGACTCCCTGCGGCACCTGATCATCGTCGTGGACGACCCGGGTTATGACCTGAGCGGGTCGGTGCTCTCGGTCGGACTGGCCGGCGTCACCGTTGTGCAGATCTCCGATACTGCGCCCGGCAACGATCAGTATCCGGACCCGGAACGCCCCTACCTGGAGGTGCGCGACGGACGCATCCAGCGGTGGCTCTCCGGCGGTTGGCAGCCCCATGTCGATCTCGCCGACGCGATGGGTACCGCAGAGGCCAGTCACCTCGCCCGCCGGCTGTCGCGCTGGGATTCCAACCCCACCCATGCCGGCCTACGATCGGCCGCCACCCGCGGCGCGAGCTTCACCACACTGCTCGACATCGCCGATGCCTCCCAGCTGGACGTACCCACGCTCTGGGCGCCGCGCCGGCGCGAGGACGAGCTGCGGGTGCCCATCGGTGTGACCGCCACCGGGGAACCGATGTTCTTCGACCTCAAGGACGAGGCCGAAGGTGGGATGGGGCCGCACGGCCTGATGATCGGCATGACCGGCTCGGGCAAATCCCAAACCCTGATGTCGATTCTGTTGTCGCTGTTGACCACTCACTCCGCGGAGCGGCTGATCGTCATCTACGCCGACTTCAAGGGTGAGGCCGGCGCCGATATCTTCCGCAACTTTCCGCAGGTCGTCGCCGTGATCTCCAACATGGCGGAGAAGAAGTCGCTGGCCGACCGGTTCGCCGACACCCTGCGCGGCGAAGTGGCCCGGCGGGAAACCCTGCTGCGCGAGTCCGGCCGGCGCATCCAGGGCAGCGCGTTCAACTCCGTCACCGAGTACGAGGCGGCGGTCCAGAACTATCCAGAGGCGGGCTCCGATCTTCCGCCCATCCCGACGTTGTTCGTGGTGGCCGACGAGTTCACCTTGATGCTCGCCGACCATCCCGAATATGCGGAACTCTTCGATTACGTGGCACGCAAAGGCCGCTCGTTCCGCATCCACATCCTGTTCGCGTCGCAGACCCTCGACGTCGGCAAGATCAAGGACATCGACAAGAACACCTCGTACCGGATCGGGCTCAAGGTGGCCAGCCCCTCGGTGTCCCGGCAGATCATCGGAGTCGAGGATGCCTACCACGTCGAATCGGGCAAGGCGCACAAGGGCGTCGGCTTCCTGGTGCCCGCTCCGGGGGCTGAGCCGATCAAGTTCCGCAGCACCTACGTGGACGGCATCTACGAGCCACCGCGCACCCCGACCTCCTTCGTGATGCCGGTCGTGCCGGAACCCAGACTGTTCACCTCGGGACCTGTCGACGCCGACCAGGACATCGTTCTTCTCGCCGAGGAGGACGCCCCCGCCGGGCCGCCGAAGAAGCTGATCGCGACCATCGGGGATCAGCTGTCGCACTTCGGCCCCCAGGCTCCCGCACTGTGGCTGCCGCCGTTGGACGAGCCGGTGCCGGTGACCTCGGTGATCGCCGACTCCGGTATCGGTGAGCGGACGTGGCGCTGGCCACTGGGAGAGATCGATCGCCCCTTCGAGATGCGCCGGGACCCGCTGGTGTTCGATGCGCGTTCCGCCGCAGGCAATCTCGTGATCCACGGTGGACCGAAGTCCGGTAAGTCCACGGCCCTGCTGACGTTCATCCAGTCCGCGGCCGAGTTACACACTCCCCGCGACGTAACGTTCTATTGCGTGGATTACGGCGGCGGAGCGTTGCGCGAGGTGGCGGAGCTGGCGCATGTCGGCAGTGTCGCGTCCCCGCAGGACGGTGAACGGATCCGTCGCACCTTCGGTGAGATCGAGGCACTGCTGCAGTCGCGGCAGAGCAGTGGCCAGCGCGGCCCCACCGATGGCTACGGCCATGTGTTCCTGATCATCGACAATCTGTACGCCTTCAGCCGGGACAACACCGACCAGTTCAACACCCGCAACCCCTTGCTGGCCAAGGTGTCCGAACTGGCCAACTCCGGTCTGGCCTATGGCATCCATGTGGTGGTGACCACCCCGAACTGGTTGGAGGTGCCGCTGGCGATGCGGGACGGCCTCGGGCTGCGTCTCGAGCTACGACTGCCCGATCCGCGGGACAGCAACGTGCGGGTCACCGGCGCGCTTCGCCGGCCCGCCGAGAGCGTGCCCACCGATCAACCGGGGCGCGGCCTGACCATGGCCGCCGAGCAGTTCCTGTTCGCCGCACCACAACTCGACCGGATTGCCGCCCTCAACGCCCGGCACGCCGGCGTCACCGCGCCGCCGGTGCGGTTGCTGCCGACCGATCTCGACCCGGCCGCGGTGGCCCCGCTGTACCGCGGGCCCGAGCAGGTGGTCATCGGGCAGCGCGAGGACGACCTCACCCCGGTGGTCATCGACTTCGCCGAACACCCGCTGATGATGGTCTTCGGTGACACCAGGTCCGGCAAGACGACCCTGCTGCGGCAGGTCATCCGGACCGTGCGGGACAACTCGACGGCGGAGCAGGTGGCGTTCACCGTGCTCGACCGCCGACTGCACCTCGTCGAGGAACCGCTGTTCCCGGACAACGAGTACACCGCCAACATCGACCGGATCAGCCCGGCGATGCTGGGTCTGGCGGCGATCATCGAGCAGCGTCGTCCTCCGCAGGGCCTGTCCGCCCAGGAACTGCAGCGGTGGAGTTATTCAGGGCACACCCACTACCTGATCATCGACGACGTGGATGCGATCCCCGACGGCCCGGCGATGTCGGGTCCCCATGTGGGACAACGGCCGTGGACACCGGTGATCGGATTGCTCTCGCAGGCAGCCGATCTGGGTCTGCGGGTGATCGTCACGGCACGGGCCACCGGGTCGGCTCACGCGCTGATGACCAACCCGCTGCTGCGCCGGCTCAACGACCTGCAGGCAGGCACGCTGCTGCTGTCGGGCAATCCCGCGGAGGGCGGCAAGATCCGCGGCCACCGGTTCACCCGTCAACCGGCAGGCCGGGCAGTGCTGCTCGACGACAGCGACTCCGCAACACATCTGCAGTTGGTCAACCCGTTCATAGGCTCCGAGGTCGAAGAAGGCTCGCTTCGATCCCAACAAGCGAGGAGAGGTAACCGCTCATGACCCTGCGCGTCGTACCCGAAGGACTGGCCGCCACCAGCGCGGCGGTCGAAGCGCTCACGGCCCGGTTGGCGGCCGCGCATGCCGCGGTGGCGCCTGCGATCACCGCAGTGTTGCCGGCCGCCGCCGATCCGGTATCCCTACAGACCGCTGCCGGTTTCAGCGCCCAGGGCGCCGAGCACGCCGCCGTGGCCGCGCAGGGAGTTCAGGAACTGGGCCGATCGGGAATGGGCGTCGGCGAGTCCGGCGCCAGTTACGCCACCGGTGACGCGCAGGCCGCGGCTGCCTGGTCTCCTGTGTATGTGCAGCCCGTCGGCGGGCAATGACCGCCCCCATCTGGATGGCCTCTCCGCCGGAGGTGCATTCGGCCTTGTTGTCGGCGGGCCCCGGTCCGGGACCGCTGCTGGCGGCCGCTGGTGCGTGGGCCTCGTTGTCGGCCGAGTATTCCACCGCCGCAGCGGAACTGACCTCGATTCTCGGTGCGGCGCAGGCCGGCGCGTGGGAAGGTCCCAGCGCCGCGCAGTACGTCGCCGCCCATGCCCCGTATCTGGCGTGGCTGACCCAGGCCGGCGTCAACAGCGCGATGGTGGCCGCGCAGCAGCAGACGGCGGCGGCCGGTTACACCTCAGCACTGGCGATGATGCCGACGCTGGGCGAGCTGGCAGCCAACCATGCGGTGCACGGAGTGTTGCTCGCCACGAACTTCTTCGGCCTCAACACGATCCCGATCGCGCTCAACGAGGCCGACTACGTGCGGATGTGGATTCAGGCGGCGACGGCGATGACCGCCTATCAGGCGGTGGCCGGCAGCGCTCTGGCGTCGGCACCCCGCACCACCCCCGCGCCGTTCGTCCTCACCCCGGGCGTCGGCGAAGCCGGTTCGATGCTGGCGGCCGCGACGCAGACCGGGGCGCAGGTGCAGGCTGCCGAAGCCGGTTCGGGCAACAACATCGCGGACTTCCTCGCCGACATCCTGCGGCTGTACACCGACACCATCAATCAGCTGTTCGAACCGCTCATCGACTTTTTCATGGACCCGATCGGCAACTCGATCCAGCTGATCACCGACTTCTTGACCAACCCCGCCGCGGCACTGCAGACGTGGGGCCCCTTCCTGTTCGCCCTTGCCTACCAGGCGATCTCGTGGATCGGTGCGTCGCTGACCTACCCACAGCTGCTGCTGCAGCCGCTGTTGGCCATCTTCCTGCCGATCCTGGTGGAACTCGGCAAGAAGCTGCTCGAACTGCTGAACCTGCTGCAGCTCCTGCTCAACCTGCCGCCGCTCGAAACTGCTGTTCCGCCGGCGCCGGCCGCGGCGAACCAGCCCAGCCTGCCTGCGGCCGGCATCTCGTCGTCGGCCCCGGGTAGTCCCGGTACTGCCGCCCCGGCGCCCGGAGCCGGTACGGCCACCGTGCCTTCGGGTTCGGCGGCGGCATCGGCGGCAGCACCCGCCGTGCCGTACGCGGTCCAGGGGATCGATCCCGATCCCGATCCGGGTCCCACCCTCACCGAGGGTGACAAGGCCAGGGCACCGGCATCGGATATGGCGGCGGTCAGTTCGGCGGCCGCACTCGCCGCGACTCAGGCCAGGCGCAAGGCCAGACGTCGCCGCGGAGCCGAGATCAAAGACCGCGGCTTCCGCGACGAGTACCTGACGATGGACGACGGCCCCGCCGCACCACCGGCGGAACCACAGCAGACCACCCGGCCCGCGACCGCACAATCGTCGCAGCACGGCGCGGGCACCCTCGGCGCCGCCGGCTTGACCGGTACGCAGGCCAAGCCAGGCGCCGCGGCCGCGGGAATGACGTCCCTGGACGGCGATTCCTTCGGCAACGGCCCGACGAGCCCGATGCTGCCGAACACCTGGAATCTCGACCAGGACGGCGGAGAGGGGGAATCGACTGAACCACCTCGCTAGCTCACCAAAAGCCCTGACAGTTTCCCAGATTGGAGATAATCGATGAGCATGTTGGACGCACACATTCCACAGATCATTGCCTCGGAATCGGCGTTCGCCGCCAAGACCGCGGTGATGCGCAGCACCATCGCCCAGGCCGAGCAGGCTGCGATGTCGTCGCAGGCCTTCCACATGGGGGAGTCCTCGGCCGCGTTCCAGGCCGCGCACGCACGCTTCCTCGAAGTCGCCGCCAAGGTGAACGCCCTCCTGGACGTGGCGCAGGTCAATCTCGCCGATGCCAGCTCCACCTACGTCGCCGAGGACGCAGCAGCGGCCACCACCTACGCCGGAGGAATCTGATGTCACAGATCATGTACAACTACCCGGCGATGATGGGCCATGCCGGTGAGATGTCCAGCTATTCAGGCGCATTGCACGCCATCGGCGCCGACATCGCTGCGGAGCAGGCGGCGCTGTCAGGTGCCTGGCAGGGCGACACCGGCATGACCTACCAGGCCTGGCAGGCGCAGTGGAACACCGCCATGGAAGAACTCGTGCGCGCCTACCGCGCCATGGCCACCACCCACGAGACCAACACGGTGTCGATGCAGGCCAGAGATGCCGCCGAAGGCGCCAAGTGGGGGTAGTGGGAGATCGTGGGGTCACCTAACGCCGTCGAACTGACGGTCGATGCCG
Organism: Mycobacterium sp.; assembly: GCA_040512325.1. GTDB lineage: Bacteria > Actinomycetota > Actinomycetes > Mycobacteriales > Mycobacteriaceae > Mycobacterium. The sequence continues at coordinate 67,440 of JBEVFK010000007.1, forward strand.
CCTGGTTCATCGCTGACGCCGTTGGCGCCGGTGCTTTTCCGTGGGTGCTGGGCATCACGACGCCGTATCACGACGGATCACAGCGGGCGGCGTACATCGCCCGGCAGTCCGCCGAGCTGAGCGCCCTCGGAGTGATCTCCGGCGAGTCCGGGCAGATCTCCCCGGCCGTGGCGGACTGGATCCGGGTGGTGTGCTTCCCGGACCGCTGGCTCGAGTTGCGTTATGTACGAAGTGGTTCCGGTGGTGGTGAACTGTTGCGAGGCATCGTGGCGCGCCGTGACGACCGCACCGTGGTGGCGTTGCGAAATGCGCAACTGGTGACCTTCACCGCGCTGGCTGTTGATGACGCGTACGCGGTGGTCCCGATCCTCGCTGCGGGACTCGGGCACCGGACACCGGCGCAGTTCACCGAGTTCTCGCTGCCCGCCCGGGTCGGTGCGCGGGCCGACGAGCAACTCCGAGGCGGAGCCGACCTGGCCGGTGTGCTCGATTACCTCGGCGTCCCGGCATCCGCCCGACCCGCGGTGACGGCCGTCTTCCGTGGGCCGACCAACTACGTCGAAGTGGTCGCAGGCCGACATCAGGACGGCTCACACGTCACCTCCGAAGTGGGTATCGCGCTCGTCGACACCAGCGAAGGACGGATCGTCGTGAGCCCGGCCAAAGCCGCTGACGGCCAGTGGGTGTCCACCTACGCCCCCGGCACCCCCTTCGCGGTCGCACTGGCCGTCGAGAACCTGACCGCCGCCCTGCCCAACGGGCAGTGGTTTCCCACCGCACACCTGGCTCGCGACTTCACCGCGCACCGGACCTGAGATCAACAGCAGCTGAAAGAGAAGAACCGACCACATGACGGAGTCCACACTCACCCCGGTCCTGCCCATCGTCCGGGTGGCGATCCTCAGCGACAGCCGCCTGACCGAAATGGCGTTGCCTGCGGAACTGCCGCTGCGCGAAATCCTGCCTGCCGTGCATCGGCTGCTGCCCACTGATTCCGACGATGCCGGTACGACTCCGCAGCGGTTGAGCCTCGCCCCGATCGGTGGCGCACCGTTCAGCCTCGATGCCAGCCTGGACACCGTGGGTGTGGTCGACGGGGATCTGCTGGCGCTGCAGCCGGTTCCGGCCGGGCCGACAGCACCGGGCATCGTCGAAGACATCGCCGACGCGGCGGTCATCTTCTCGGCGTCCCGGTTGCAGCCGTGGGGAACCCGGCACATTCAGCTGGCGGCCCGCGCCGCCGTGGCGGCGTTGATCCTCGCGGTCACCGGACTGGCCGTGGCGCACGTGGTCGCCACCGGCGATGCCATCGGGCTGTACGTGATCAGCGTGGTGGCTGCCACCACGGCGGTGGTCGCTCTGCTGCTGCGGGCCCGTTCACAACAGCCTGCCGTCGAGGTGTCCGTCGTGGCGCTGGCACCGATCGCCGCAGCCTTTGCGCTTGCGGTACCAGGCGATTTCGGGGCCGCCCAGGTGTTGCTGGGTGCCGCGGGTGTCACGGCGTGGTCGCTGATCAGTGTGATCCTGGCGGGCGAGAGCTCCGAGAAGTCCAGAGCGTTCTTCACCGCCACCAGCGTGGTGGGCACAGGCATCCTGCTCGCGGCGGGTGCCGCGGTGATCTGGACGCTGCCACTGCTGACACTGGGCTGCGGGCTGATCGTGCTGGCGCTGCTGGTGACCGTCCAGGCCGCGCAATTGTCCGCGATGTGGGCACGCCTGCCGCTGCCGGTCATTCCGGCCCCCGGTGATCCCGCGCCGTCGGCGCCGTCGCTGCACGTGTTGCGGGACCTGCCGCGGCGGGTGCGGATCAGCGAGGCACACCAGACCGGATTCATCGCCGGAGCGGTGCTGCTGTCGGTGCTCGGAGTCGTCGCGATCGGCGGCAGGCCAGAGGCTCCGGGTGTGTGGGGCTGGTACGTCGTGGCGGCCACCGGCGCCGCCGCGGTGCTCCGGGCCCGGGTCTGGGACACCGTGGCCTGCAAGTCGTGGCTGCTGGCGCAACCTCACCTGGTGGCGGTGACGCTGTTGGTGCTGTTCACGGCCCAGGGTCGCTACTCCGCGGCACTGTGGACTGCGGTGGTGCTGACGGCCCTGGTCGCGGTGTGGATCTTTGTGGCCACCAACCCCAAACTTGCCTCTGCGGAGAGTTATTCGCTGCCGATGCGCCGCCTGGTCGGCTTCCTGGCCTCCGGTCTCGACGCCTCTTTGATTCCCGTGATGGCGTACCTGGTGGGCATCTTCACCTGGATCCTCAATCGATGATCCGATCCGGATTGCGGTGCGCGGCTGTCGGGGCGACGGTGCTCCTCACGGCGTGCCCGGCGGCCTGGGCGGTCAGCCCACCAGAACTGGATCCGGCCGCCCAACCGCCATCCGGTGGTGCCGGACCGATCGAGCCGATGTCGCAGCGCGGTGAGTGCGTCGTCACCGGACTGCGCCCCGATTTCGACCCTGCCGCCGTGCCCGCCGGGCAGGCGATGCTGAATCTGGCCGGGGCATGGCAATTCTCGCGCGGCGAGGGTCAGACGGTCGCGGTGATCGACACGGGCGTGCAACCCGGTCCACGACTGCCCAATGTCGATGGCGGTGGCGACTACCTCGCCAACACCGACGGTCTCACCGACTGCGACGGCCAGGGCACGATGGTCGCGGGCATCATCGCCGGACAACCCGGTGACGACGGCTTCTCGGGGGTGGCACCCGCGGCGCGAATTCTGTCGATCCGACAGACCTCAGCCATGTTCGCGCCCACCGATCCCGGTGAGGATCAAGAGGCCACCCGCGCCACCATCGCTGTCGCCTCGCTGGCGCGTGCGGTGGTGCGCGCGGCGAACGAGGGCGCCCGCGTCATCAACATCTCGGCCAGCACGTGTCTGGGTCCTGACAGCACCATCGGCCAGAACGATCTCGGTGCCGCGCTGCGGTACGCCGCAGTGGAGAAGGATGTCGTGATCGTTGCTGCCGCAGGCAATGTCGGCCCCGGCGGATCCGGCGGGATTGCCTGCCAAGCCAACCCACTGAACCTCCCGGGTCCGTCGGAGGATCCGCGAAACTGGGCTGGCGTCATGTCGGTGTCCACACCGTCGTGGTGGCAGCCCTACGTGCTGTCGGTGGGGTCGCTGACGCCGCAAGGGCAGCCGTCGCCGTTCACGATGCCCGGACCGTGGGTGGGTATCGCTGCGCCCGGCCAGGACATCGTGTCGGTCAGCAACGCCGAAGACGGCGGACTGGCCAATGGCCTGCCCAACAATGACGACTTGGCTCCCGTCAACGGAACCAGCTATGCCACGGGCTATGTCTCAGGTGTCGCGGCGCTCATTCGCAGCCGCTTCCCTGACATGCGCGCCGCACTGGTGATCGAACGCCTCACCGCCACCGCCCACAGCGGCGCCGACACCCCGTCGAATCTGGTGGGGTCCGGCACCGTCGACCCGGTGGCCGCGCTGACCTGGCAACTGCCCGAGCCGGCACCCACAGACGAGTCCGTCACCCGGATCGCCGCGCCCGCCACCCCGCAACCTCGAGACCATCTACCTCGCAACTTCGCCCTCGGTGGCACCGCAGCCCTGGTGCTGGTGGTGGCTGGAACCGCGCTGGCAGTGCACCGACGGAAGGACCATGTCCAATGACGACCCGAATCATGTTGGCGTTGTTGGCGGTGATCCCGGCGGCGATGGCCTATCCGTGGCAGTCGACCCTGGATTGGTGGTTGTTCGGCATCGCGATCGTGGTGGTGATCGTGGTCTTCGCTTGGTGGCGTGGCACTTTCCTGACCACGTTGGTGGCCCGTCGTATCGCGCTGCTGCGGCGTCGGGACGAGCCTCGGCATCAGGTGCAGCACAGCGGCACCGATGCCCGCACCACTGTGGTGCTGCGGGTGGTCACTGAACACTCTGACGACGAAGCGCTACTGGCAACGTTGGCCGGGTATCTCGACCGGTACGGCGTGCGCTGCGAATCAGTGCGCGTCACCCATCGCGACATCCCGTCGGGCCGCACCACGTGGATCGGACTCACCGTGTCTGCCACATCGAATCTCGCTGCATTACAGGCACGTTCGGAGAACATTCCACTGCGAGAGACCGCAGAGGTCACCCTTCGCCGCCTCGCCGACCACCTCCGCGAGCTCGGCTGGTCGGTCAGTACCGTCGACGTCGACGTCCCCGACGTGCTGGGCCCGGAGGCCACGGAACGCTGGCGTGCGGTGCAGGACGGCGCCGACGGCTACGTCACCTGCTACTCGATCTCGGCCGACGACGAGCTGACGCAGACCCTTGGCGAGATCCGGACAACGGCGTCGTCGGAGGTGTGGACGGCGCTGGAACTGACGGGAACGCCGACGCGCCCTGTGATGGCTGCGGTGTGTGCCATCCGCACCGACGAATTGCCTACTGCTGCACCGGTGGCCAAGCTGAGCCCGCTCCGGGGACGGCAGCGGGTCACACTCGCCTCGCTGCATCCAGAGGCCACCGAGCGGTTGGGAGTCTAGGTACGTCGTCGGGCCACTGCGAAATCGCCAGCCGGACGTGAGGGTCGATGGTTCGGTGACAGCCACCACCGGCGCCTGAGGGCAGCAGTGTCACCGTCGAAGATCACCTGAATTGTGCTCGTCGGGGCTGACAGAACGGGCCGATTTTGTCATACCCCGATGACATAATCGAACACATGTTCGATGGGTGTGATGTCGGGGCGTTGCTGGTCGAGGTGGAGGAATCCCGCCTCGACGAATCAGCGGTGTGGGCGCGTCGAATGGCCGCGATAGCCCCGGTGCTGAGTCAACGCACCGTCGAGGCGTTCGATCGCGCCGCCGCCGATCCTGACGGTGATGCGGGGTGTGCGTTCATCTGCGGGTTTGTCCGTACCGCGGCCGAGATCGGGCCGGTGTTGGGGGTGGCGCCGGCGGTGGCGACCCGGTTGGTCGGGTATGCCGAGGCTTTGGAGCAGCGGCTGCCGTTGCTCTTCGGGTTGTTGGCCTCGGGCCGGTTGGATTGGGACTCGACCAAAGTGATCCTCAACCGCACCACCCTGGTGACCGAGCGGGCCGTCAAAGATCTCGATCGCAACCTCGCGGGCACGATCGCCCGGTGGGATTGTTGGTCGCGGACCCGGCTGCTCAACGCCGTCGACGCCGCGATCCTCACAGTCGATCCCGAGGCCGCCAAAGAACGGCGGGTGGCGGCCGATACCGAGCGCCGCGCCACGGTGACATCGTTGCCCAACGGGATGGCCGAAGTCCGGGCTTATGTGTCAGCACCGGTCGGAGCCCGGGTCGAGGCCCGGCTGGATTACATGGCCGCCATGGTGTGCAAGGCCGATCCGCGGACGGTGATGCAGCGCCGCGGCGATGCGATCGAGGCGATCAGCCAGGGCAGCTTCGTGCTGGGGTGTGCCTGCGGACAACCCGACTGCCCCGCCACCACCACCGCGGCCGAGAACGCTGCTGAGACAGCTGGGGGTGGTGTGCGGTTGGTGGTCAATGTGATCGCCCTGGCGGCGACGGTGACCGGCGACGGCAACGAACCCGGGTTTTTGCAGGGCTACGGGGTCATCGACGCCGACCAGGTCCGGGAGATGGCGGCGCAGCCCGCCACGGTGCTGCGCGATCTGGCCGCCCCCGACACCACCCCGGCAGCGGCGACCGGGACCGGTGGGGTGTCCGGGGCCGGTGGGGTGTCGCCGTTGTTGCGGCACCGGCCCTCAGCCGCGTTGGATCGGTGGGCGCGGTGTCGGGCGTTGACGTGCTCGTTCCCGTTCTGCAACCGCCCCGCCTGGAGCGCTGATCTGGATCACAGCATCCCGTTCGATCATGACAACCCGCTGCGCGGGGGCTGGACCATGGACGCCAACACCGACCCGAAATGTCGTCTGCATCATCGGATCAAAACCTTCGACTGCGGGTGGCAGACCCAGCAATTCGTGGACGGCTCGATTGTGTGGACCTCCCCGACGGGCCGCAGCTACCGCTCCACCCCGGATGGCGCCGAGCTGTTCGACGACATCGCCACAGCGTTGCCGGCCCCGCGGCGCCCCGGCTCCTACCGCGACCACGCCACCCGGATCGCCGCAGCCCGCGCCGCGATGGCCGCCAAACGGGCCGCCAACGCCGAGACCCGGCGAATCAACAAGGCCAGAGCCG
>JBEVFK010000008.1:0-26117 GCA_040512325.1 Mycobacterium sp.
GGCATCCGCAGATCGCGGTCGAGCCGAACGTGCTCTTCGTCGACGAGGGAGCCATCCTCACCTCGGCGGGGGCCGCCGCCGGTCTCGACCTGTGCCTGCACATCGTGCGGCGCGACCTCGGCGTGGGCGCGGCGAATGAAATTGCACGAGGGCTCGTCACCGCGCCCTACCGGACCGGGGGTCAGGCCCAGTACCTGCCGAGGGCCAACACGGCAGCCCATGGCGAAACCCTGGCCGCGACGCGCGAATGGGCCATGACGCGGCTGGACCAGCAGCTCACGATCGCCGGACTCGCCGCACACGCGCGGATGTCGCCGCGAACGTTCCTGCGCCGCTTCGTCCAAGAGACCGGCACCACCCCGCTGCAGTGGATCCTGCGGGCGCGGGTCGACACCGCCCGCGAACTGCTGGAGCACACGAAGCTGTCGGTCGACCGCATCTCCGAGCAGGTCGGCCTGGGAACCGGATCGAATCTGCGGCTCCATTTCCGCCGGCTCCTGGATGTGTCTCCCTCGGAGTACCGCGCCACCTTCTCCGGGCGGAGCTGACCGCCTACGAGATACGAGGAGGAAGCTCCACGGTGTCGCCCGCCACATCGATCGCGAACTTGCCGCGGAGTGCATACGACCGCCTGTTCTCCAGCAGTTCGTGGGCCTCACCCAATCGAGCGAGCGGCAGCGTCGCGCCGATGACCGGCTTCACGAGACCGCGCTCGACCAGCGTGGTGAGGGCGTCCAGCTTTCCTGTGTTCTGTCGGGTGAAGACGAAGTGATAGGCGGCGTTCTTGCCCCATGCCTCGATGAGGTTCTGCGGCTGCGCGATGTCGACGATGCTGACGACGCGTCCGGAGTCGGCGAGCGTCAGCGGGCTTCGGGTGAGTGTGTCGCCACCGATCGTGTCGAAGACGACATCGACCCCTCTGCCTCGTGTCAACTCGTCCACGGCATCGACGTAGTCCGTCGACGTGAAGTCGATCGCCGCGTCCGCTCCGAGAGAGCGCACGAACTCATGGTCGACGGCTTTCGCGGTGGTGAGCACTCGTGCGCCGATCGCGTTCGCGATCTGGATGGCGATCGTGCCGACACCACCGGCGCCGCCATGGATGAGGATCGTTTCGCCCACGGTGAGCTGAGCTCGCGTCACCAGCGACTCCCAGACCGTCCCGCCGACGAGCGTCAGGCTCGCCGCCTCCAGGTGGCTGAGGTTCTCCGGCTTGCGGCCGACGAGGTCGACGTCGGCGACGTGCTGCTCGGCGTAGGAGCCGGGGCCGCCGAAGATCTTGGGTGTGTAGTAGACCTCGTCGCCGCCGCGGAACTCGGTCACCTGCGTTCCGACTTCCTCGATCACGCCCGAGATGTCGTGTCCTGTGATCGCCGGGAGAGGGACGTAGTCTGCGTAGTCGCCGCGACGGATCTGTAGGTCGAGCGGGTTGACGGCGGTCGCATGGACGCGCACCCGGACCTGACGGGGTCCGACTTGCGGCACGGAGATCTCGCGCAGCTCGAAAGCATCGGCCCCTCCGAAACGGGTGAGCACAACGGCTTTCATCGGATCAGTCATCTCGGTGTTCCTCATCGTGGTTCTGGGTGCGCGACGCGCCGGCACGGGTGTGTCTGCCAGTGTCGCGTGCACGATCCATACTCGCCAGTGGCGACAATGCCATTATCCGCAAGCATAGTGACATCCGTCGCGTGGCAACGGTGGCGATCGTTGTTCTACGAAAAGGATTACCCGACACCCGGAGTCACACTAGATCTGCATCCGTGAGCCGACGATCACGGTGCGGTCCGGCGGGAGATTGAAATACCCGGCCGCATCGGCGGTCATCAACGACGTCGCGACAAACAAGCGCTTACGCCACGGCACCATGCTGCTCTCGCCGTCAGGAAGCAGTTCCAGATGCGACAAGAAGTACGACGCGGTGTCGAGATCGATGCCGCCTTCGGTGACGTCGGCGGGCAGCAACTTCAATGCTGCAGGCACGTCGGGACGTTCCATGTACCCGGCGTGCACCGTTACGTGAAGGATTCCGTCGTCGCGATAACCGAGGTCGTCCACCGTCACCCGGTGGTCGTCAGATACCCGCGGAACGGGCATGGTTTCGACGGCGACGATCACGACGTGCTCGTGAACCACGTGATTGTGTTCCACGTTGGCCCGCATCGCCAAGGGAGTGGTGTCATCACCGCGGTTGAGGAACACCGCAGTGCCCGGGATGCGAACCAGGCCGGGACGCTTCAGCGCCAGATCCTCGATGAAGGGCCGCAGCGGTCCTTCGATGCCGCGACGTGCGGTGGTCACCAGATGCCGTCCGCGCTGCCAGGTGGTCATGACGATGAATGCCACCACCGCAATGACCAACGGCAGCCAAGCTCCGTGCACCAGTTTCGTCAGGTTGGCTGTCAGGAACAGCGCGTCGACGACCAGCAGGGCCCCGCCGCCTGCGAGCACCGCCCACAGCGGCCACTTCCATTCCTGCCGTGCGTAATACAGGAACAGCAGCGTGGTGATGGTGATGGTGGCGATGACGGCCATGCCGAACGCATAGGCCAGCGCCGCCGAGGTTTCGAAGGCGAAGACCAACGTCAGGACCGACACCATCAGAACCCAGTTGATCCAGGGTACGTAGATCTGACCGATGGTCGACGCCGACGTGTGGGTGATGCGCAGCCGCGGTAGGTAACCGAGCTGCACGGCCTGAGAGACCACGGAGAAGGCGCCGGTGATCACCGCCTGAGAGGCGATCACCGTGGCCGCAGTCGCCAGCAACACCATGGGCAGTCGGGCCCAGTCGGGCGTCAGGAGGAAGAACGGCGCGCTCAAGGCTTCCTGATCGGTCAGGAGCAACGCACCCTGTCCGAAGTAGCTCAGGGTGCATGCGGGCAGCACCAGGCCCAGCCATCCGAAGGTGATCGCGCGACGGCCGAAATGGCCCATGTCGGCATACAGTGCTTCAGCACCGGTGACCGACAGCACGATGGCCGCCAGCGCGAAGAACGCGATGTGAAAGTTGGTGGTCAGGAACGAGATTGCGTACGTGGGGGACAGTGCCGCCAGGATTCCCGGGTTGGTGACGATGCCGCCGACGCCGCAGGCCCCGATTGCGAGGAACCATGCGACCATCACCGGGCCGAAGAACCTGCCGACGACAGCGGTCCCGTGGCGCTGCACGGTGAAGAGCGCAATGATGATCACCGCGGTGATCGGCACCACCCACGCTTCGAATTCGGGCTGAATGGTCTTGACACCCTCTATCGCCGACAGCACCGAGATGGCCGGGGTGATCATCGAGTCGCCGAAGAACAGTGCCGCCCCGAACAATCCCAGCGCGCCGAGCATCATCGCAGTGCGATGACCGCGGGTGCTCGCTCCGCGCCTCAGCAGGGTGATGAGAGCCATGATGCCGCCCTCGCCGTGGTTGTCGGCGCGCATTACCAAGGTGACGTAGGTGAGCGTGACGATCGTCATCACCGACCAGAAGATCACCGAGATCACCCCGTAGATGTTGGCCTCGTTCAATGGCACCGGATGTGGATCGGCGGGATTGAACACCGTCTGGATGGTGTAGATGGGGCTGGTCCCGATATCGCCGAACACCACTCCGAGCGCACCGAGGATGATCGCGAGACGAAAGGGCTGCGCGGTTGGTCCTCGGGGAGGAGCGGCCACCGTACCTGCAGGGGAGGCGTTCACGAGAAGTGATCATCCATCCTGTCGAGACGACGCGTTGACCGCGTCGTGCGCTGCACCCACCGAGGCGGCCTTGTCCCAACGTCGGTTGCACACGCGGCACCCCAACAAGATCAGCATCGGCGCCGCCATCAGCAGTAGCAGCTCGACCAGATCGGTGAGCGACGATTCCATCACAGCCCGTATTCGGCGGGGAGCTCTGAGCACATGTCTCCATTGCAGCCCGTCTGATTGTCGATGGGCGCTCTCTTTACGAAATCAATGCGCTCTCGCCCGCGATCTTGACGCGGCACGCCACTGCCGCGGCGGTCGATGATCAACAGAGCGCAAGGATTTGGGCATACCGTGTCAGGACTGCGTATGGACTCCACCGGGAAAGCCCGCGGGCCGTAGACATGATGGCATGACCGTTGCTCTAGAACGCTTCGATGGCGTCGCGCCTCTCTGCACATCAATCCAACTCATGCGGGCCGTGATCTCCAACGCCGGATGTGGACTTCCCGCCGCTGCGCTGGTGAACCCCGCGGTGGCGAATTGGGTTCGCGTGCATGGCATCACAGTCACCGCCCACGATGACGATGAACTCGACCTGCTGCAGTTCACCGGTATTCGGCCCGTTCAGATCGTCTACTGTTGCGGCCCGGCCGCCGCACCTCTGGCTCCGATCGGCCGCGCAGCCACGCTCGGAGTGTCACGGTTCATCGTCACAACCTCACAGCAGATCGCTCGCGTGGCCGACGGCGCCCGGACCACGAGATACCTCTACCTCGACGAGCACGCCCCACTCGTCCTGGGTGACCGGCGACTGCGGATCATCGGGCTTCACGGCGATGTCGACGATGCGGGAGGTGCAGTGGAGTGGGCGTCGGTGGTCGAGCGGCTGTTGTGCCGCTCAGTGGTTCTCAAGACCTGTGGGTCGCCCATCACCCGAATCACCCTCAGCGGCGGCTCAACCGATATCTGGTTGCGGAGCCAGACGGATCGGCTGGCCTCGATCGTGTCGGCTGTCGACGTGGCGTTGCGCACCGGCTGTGAACGTCGGCAATTGATGCGACCGGCCGTGTCACTGTCCCCACTGACGGCTGCCGGCAGCCTTGTGCCTGCCGATCCGGCCCCGGGCCGACGGAAGCACCCGCGCGGGTGGACCCGATTTCACGCTGGCGTTGCGTAGCTGATCCGCCAGGGCACACCTCCGGCGCCTCGCCAGGAGTTCGTGTGGTGCCATCGTCGCCCACCGTGCGTGTCGCCTACCTACGCTGGTTGCTGTGAGTGAGCCAGCCGAGCCAGAGTCTGGAGAACCCGAGCCCGAACGAGAGGGGTTCGGAACTGTGGACGAAGACCGCCGCGGTCCACCGGGTGCGTATCGCCGCGGGTGGAGCATGGGCGAGATCGCGTCACTGATTTTCGTCCCCGTGGCCGCCGGCGGCCTGTTCTGGCTGCTGGTCGGGATGGACTGGCCGAGTGGTTCCAAAGCTGAGTGGTTCTCGGGGCTGGCGTCGTTCGGCGCCGTTGCGGTCGCGCTGTGGCAGTCCGTCGTCATCCGCAGGCAGGCGGCTGCCGAGTCCCTGGAAGCCACCGAGCGCTTTCAGTTGGGAACTCGACGCAGTGATCGAACGCAACGCCGACCGGGTCGCGGCCATCCGCGTAACCTCGCGCATCGAACTCGACTCGGCACAGGCTCGCCACGAGGCCGAACTGCAGCTCCAGCGGGAAATTGCCCGGCTGCAGCGGTTCACATTTCCGAACTTCAACAAAGACAAGCAATTTCGATACTCTCGCGCGCGGTCTACTGAGCCAGAACGCCCGCCATGAGATCGACAACGTGCACCTTCTGGTGGACAGCAAGGAACTGCACGACGCCTACTCGCATGCTCGCCCGATTGATCAGAGCCTGGTTGATGACGCCAAGACAAGAAAGCTCGACAAGTTGCATGACCTGTTGCGGGTGGCCGCCGACCACCTTTCGCAACGACCATTCGTGACGGCCGTGACCGCGCCGCTGTCGCTTTCGGCAACTTGACGCAGCAGGACGTCGAGGGTGGGGCAGTTCGAACCGCTCAAGGCGGCTACCGCAGTTGCCGGCTCAGACCGGCGAGGGGCACGGCGCGGTAGACCCACGCACCACCAGGTCAGGCCGGTGTCCGGCGTCCAGGACGGGCGCGTCGTCACGCCGCAGCCGGGTCAGCGCCGCCGCACCGGCTTCTCGTCCGAGTCGCCGTGCGTGCTGGTCGACGGACGTGAGATCGACTCCGTGGAGCCCTGCGACCCGGGAGTTGTCGTAGCCGATCAGGGACAGATCCTGTGGAATGCGCAAGCCGAGCGAGTGGGCGGCTTGGCGGACGCCCAACGCCATCTCGTCGTTGTGTGCGAACACCGCCGTCGGGCGGTCGGCCGAGTCCAGGACGGCCAGGGCGGTGCGTTCGGCGGCGTCTTGTGAATACCCAGGCGCCACAACGGTTTGTGGCCTCACGCCGGCATTCACCATGACGGCTTCGTAGGCGCGACGCCGCTGGAGGTGGCCCTCGTACTCGATGCCGGTGATGTGCGCGATACGCCGGTGCCCGAGATCGAGCAGATAACACGTCGCCGCCGCAGCGCCAGCTTCGTCGTCGGCGTAGATGGAGTCGACTCCGGGCACCTGGCGCGCCACGCTGACCAACGGGACGGAGTGCGCGAGCGCGCGAACCTCTGCGTCGGGCAGCATCAGGGTCGCGGCGATGATCACGCCCACCCGGGCCTCGATGAGGGAGCCGACGGTGCGCTGGTCGGTCGGCTCGTCGGCGTCCGAGACCGCGAGGAGCAAGCGATTGTCCTTGCGTTCCAAGGCATCTCGTACACCTCGGAACACATCGGCGTACACCTCGTTGCGAAAGTCCAGCAGATAGAGGCCAATTGTGGATCGGGTCTTCGTGGCCAGATCGGCGGCGACGCTGTTGTGCCGGTATCCCAGCAGACGGGCGGCTTCGAGGATCGTGCGCTTGGTTTCGTCGCTGACACCGGGCGCACCCCGGAAGGCCAACGACACCAGGGCCCGGGACACGCCGACTTTCCGCGCCACGTCGTCCTGCGTCACCGGCCGGTGTGCGCGCCCTGGGATGGATTCCTGCACGAACGCCATGGTTCCACAGGCGCCGCTCATGACGGGTTGAAATGGATTCACGTACAGATGTCTTTACAAATGACTTTCGCGCGCTAGTCTGGGTGTATGTGACGGCGATCACCGTCGCCAGCCAGTGGCCAGCGCGCACCGCGGGCCCAGCAATGGGAGGAGCCCATCCATGACTGCACATGCAGAATCAACGGCGGAAGCCGATCTGCCGCCCCTGACCGGCGGCCCCCACCGAAGGCGCATCGGGCTCATCTCGGTGGTCGCCTGCCTGGGTGGCCTGCTGTTCGGTTACGACACCGGCGTGGCCAACGGCGCCGAGGGTCCCATGGCCGAAGAGCTCGGGCTGTCCCTGCTGCAACTGGGTGTGGTCATCAGCTCGTTGCTGTTCGCCGCTGCCATCGGTGCCCTGGTCGGCGGGATCATCTCCGACGCCATCGGCCGGCGCAAGACCATCCTGATCCTGGCGCTGCTGTTCTTCTTCGGCGTCCTGCTGGTGGTGTTCTCACCCGCTGGACCCGAGTCCGGCACCTTCTCCGCGACGGGTTTCGCGACCCTGGTGGCCGGCCGCATCGTGCTCGGACTCGCGGTCGGTGGCGCCTCGACGGTGGTCCCGGTCTTCCTCGCGGAGATGTCGCCGTACGAGATCCGTGGGTCCATCACCGGGCGCAACGAGTTGGCCATTGTCGTCGGTCAGCTGTCGGCGTTCGTGGTGAACGCGATCCTCGGTACCACCCTCGGCCACGTCGACGGCGTCTGGCGGCTGATGTTCGCGGTCTGCGCGCTGCCGGCCGTCGCGCTGTTCTTCGGCATGATGCGGATGCCGGAATCACCCCGCTGGCTGGTGGAAAAGGGCAAGTACGACGAAGCGCTCGCGGTGCTCAAGACCGTGCGTTCCGAGGACCGGGCCCAGGCGGAGTTCGCCCAGGTTGAGCTGGTGGCCCGCGAGGAGCGGGAGCAACATCAGATCGGGATCCGCGCCATCATGGGCAGCAAGTGGCTGCGGCGCATCATCTTCGTCGGCATGGGTGTGTGCATCATGCAGCAGCTCACCGGTATCAACTCGATCATGTACTACGGCACCCGGGTGCTGGAGGAATCGGGCATGGGCAAGGAAGAGGCCGTGCTGGCCAACATCGCCTTCGGCGTCGTCGCTGTGATCGGTGGCATCATCGCGCTGCGCAACATGGACCGGCTGGACCGTCGCAAGACCTTCATGATCGGTCTCACGCTCACCACGACCTTCCACTGCCTGGTGGGTATCGCGTCGATGCTGCTGCCGGCAGGGAACCCCGCGCGGCCGTACGTGATTCTGGTCCTGGTCGTCGGCTTCGTGTTGTCGATGCAGACCTTCCTCAACATCGCCGTGTGGGTGTGGCTGGCCGAGGTCTTCCCCCTGCACATGCGTGGTCTCGGCATCGGCATGGCGGTCTTTTTCTGCTGGGTCACCAACGGATTCCTCGGCCTCTACTTCCCGACCTTGGTCGCCAGTATCGGCATCACCGGGTCGTTCTTCCTGTTCGCCGCCATCGGTGTGGCAGCGTTGATCTTCGTGTACACCCAGGTGCCCGAAACCCGCGGCCGCTCACTGGAGGCGCTCGAAGAAGACGTGGCGTCCGGGCAGATCTATGTCGGTCTGCGCTGAGCCGGAGGAGTTGGGCCGATTCCTGGCCGGGGTTGAGCTTTTCAAGGCGCTCGACCCCGACCAGTTGGCAGCGATCGCCGCTGCCGCGACGGTCCGCCAGTTCTCCGCCGGCGACCTGGTGGTCGACGCGTTCACGGCCCCGCCCACCGAGATCTACGTGGTTCTCAGCGGGGAAGTCGACCTCTGGCACGATCAGGATCGGGTGACCAAAGCCGGTGACGACCGGTTCGTCGCCGGGGACGTGTTCGGGTTCTCGGCCATGCTCACCGAACGCCCCATCGGTCCCCGGGTGGTCGCCACCACGCCGGCCAGCATCGCGGTGTTACCGGGCAATCTGGTCGAGCCCGCGTTCTACTCCCGCAGCGGCGCCCGATTCCTGGCCGACTACATCTCCCGAACCCGACGGCGGTCCACCTCGGTCCCGATGTTCAGCACGGTCGAAGACCTGATCGCGAGCAGGCCGTTGGTCGTCGGCCCGGATACGCCCGTCGCCGACGTCGCACGGCAGCTCGCGGACCGTGACGTGCACTGTGCGGTGGTCGATTTGAGTGACGGCAGCTACGGGATCGTCACCGATTCGATGCTGGGCAGGCGGGTGGTCGGTGACGGGCTCTCCGCGGACGCCCCCACCCGTCTGGTGATGGTGCACCCGGTCACCACCGTCGAGCTCTCCGGCTCGTCGGACGAGGCGGTGATCACGCTGCTGGACACCCGAGCCGAGTATCTGCCGGTGGTCGATCGATCCGGTCATCTGCGCGGCGTGGTGGGCGCGCGCGATTTCGTCCTGGCGCCGACGACGGCGGGGGTGGGAATGCTCGAACAGATCCACCGCGCCCGCAACCGCGCCGAGCTGATCGAACGTGCCCGGCGTGCGCCTGCGGTCCTCGATGACCTCCTCGACCGGGGTCTGGCCGTCGATCGCGTCATCCGCGTGTACTCCGCGATTGTCGACGCGATCGTCCGTCGTTCGATCCAGCTGGTGTTCGCCGATCACCCCGAACTTGCCCTCGACCAGTTCACCTGGCTCTTCCTGGGCAGCCACGGCCGGCGCGAAGCAGTGCCCTGCTCGGATGTCGACGTGGCCATCGCGTTCGACGACGACGTGTCCCCGGAGACGATGGAGCTGTTTCGCCGTGCGTTCGACGATGTCAACGAGCTGCTGACCGCCGCGGGGCTCGGTGTCGACGTCAACGGCGCCAACGCGACCAACAAGTCCTTCTCCCGGACCAACAGCGAGTGGCGGGCCGCGGCCACGCGCTGGTTGACCGCACCCGGGGAGCACTCCCGCGCGGCCATGGCGGCGCACCGCACGGGCCTGGCCGTCATCGCGTCCCTTCTGGTCGATGCCCGGCCCGTCCACGGCACCCCTGGTCTGCCGGAGGTGGCACGGGTGTTCACCGACTTCCGGCAGCATCCGGCGGCGATGGATCTGCTGATCTCGGAATCGGTGTCGCACCGGGCCAAGGAACGCGAGCGCACGCTGCGCGACGTCTTCACCGGCAAGGGCGACACCTTCGATGTCAAAACCCATGGGCTGCTGCCGGTGGTGAGCATCGCCCGGTGGGCCGCTCTCGGAGTCGGTTCCACCGAGTTGCAAACCGTCAAACGACTACGCGATGCGTCCGGTTCGGCGATCCTGCCCCGCGCCGAAGCCGACCGCCTGATCGAGGTTTTCGAGATCCTGCAACGAATGCGCTTGCGCCATCACCTCAATCGGCTCCGCCACGGGCAGCAACCCAGCGACCTGATCGACCGCGACGACCTGTCTCCCATCGAACGCAGCATGATCGGCCAGGCCGTCCGGGAGATCAACACCATCGCGCGCCGGATGGACCGCGCCGCCCCGCGCCCTACCGCCCTGCGCCCCACCGCGATCTCCCGCCCGGCCCGGCGGAAGGCACCCTGACCGCGATGCGGATCGCCGTCATCGGTGACGTCGGTGGGCACGCCACCCCACTGCGCGACGAGCTCGCCCGACTCGGCGCGCGCCCGGACGGCTCCCTGCCCGAGGATCTGATCGTCGTTCAGGTCGGTGACCTGATCCATCGGGGCCCCGACTCCGCTGCGGTGGTGGACCTGGTCGACAGATACCTGCGCATGCAGCCGGCCCAGTGGATCCAGCTCATCGGCAACCATGAGGTGAACTACCTTCAGCAGCCCGTCTTCGCCTGGCCGGAAACCCTGAGCCGCAAGCACACTCGTATTCTCAACCAGTGGTGGCGCAGTGGTGCAGCGGTCGTCGCCGCCGCGGTCGAGACCACCACCTATGAGTCTTTCCTCATCACGCATGCCGGCATCACCGCAGAATTCTGGGCCAGCATTCTCGGGGGCCCGCCCACCGCCGCCGAGGCCGCCCGCCGGATCAACGACCTCGCGAAATCCGACGCCGAGAAGGTGTTCCGCGCCGGGGTCATGTTGGGCGGAACAACCGCATCGGATGTCGGGCCGTTATGGGCGGACACCACCACCGAATTGGTGCCAGGGTGGGCCGATCGCCACATGCCGTTCAGCCAGATCCACGGCCACAGCAGCATCAGCACCTGGCGGGAAGACGACGCAGGTGTTGCCCAGCCCGGCATCGAGGCCCTTGTCACCATCGACGTCGATGCCAAACACGAATCCGTGCACCTGGCCGGCGGACGGCTGATCGGCATCGATCCCGATCACCGCGACACACCGACAATCCCCTGGCGTGCGCTCGAACTCGCCGGTGCCGTCACAGCCCCGTGAGCTGGATCGACCGCAGGGTGAACGTCCTGACCGGGCCCGCCGTGGTGGCCCGGCACTGGGAGAACAGCGGTCCGGACATCGTTTCGTTCAACAGCACCTCGACCGCGCCGGTGTCGGCTGTCAGGACCACCCGAACCACGCCGTCGGCACCGTCCACGCTGATGGGGCGCCAGGCCTCGATGCGGTCATCGCCATAGGCAGCACGGGCGAAATGCTGCGCGGCCTGCACGGCATGGGGGACAGAGGTGCGGCCGCGCAGGAATCGATGGTCGAGCCGCCCGTCGAGGTACAGGCGGACGAAGTCGGCGGCGTCTGTGCTGTCGGCGCGGCCGTAGCACAGTCCCTCCGGCAGGATCAGCATCGTCGCAGCGAACCGATCGCCGCCCAGATGCGAACATTCCCAGACCATTTCGGGATATCCGGCCGCGATGGCGGCGGCTGCGGCGCGCCCACGTACCGCGCAGCACTGGTCGTGTCTGCCGTGCGCGCAGACCGCCACCAGCGGGTCGTGCGAGCGGGTGCCGTCGCGGCCGTCGAGATCGAGCTCCAAGAACTCCTGTGCCGCACCGACCTCGCCGTGAAAGAGGGCGTGCCTGCCCACCTCGGACTTCGCCACAAACCACCGCCACCGCGGGCTCGCCGACCGGCGGCCGTGCCGCCGGATCGCCGCGATTCGCATACCCGCGGACTCGGCGCGGCGCACGATCGCTCGGCCGAGACTCGGGTCGATGGACCCCGGCGACTGCAGGAACGCCGAAGGACCCCAGCCGCCTTCCAGCTCGAGCAGCAGCCATGTTGAGCCCGCCGACGCGGTGCCGTACATCGGCTCGTTGCGAGCCAGGGATTCAGCGCTGCACGGCGGGCGTTTCACAGGCGTCACCAAGCCAGCCTAAGCAATGCGTCCGTTAAGCTGGGCAGGCCACCAGCACACCCTCGCGCAGCAGCCGTCGAATCAGAACCGCGCCATCAACGGAATCTAGGCCGGGCAGCGCATCGGCGGCCGTGTCGCCACCTCGGACCAGCTCCTGCACGGCCGCGAAACACTGAGCGGGAAAGCGCATGGTCTTGTCCGGCAGGCCCAGCGCAACTCGGCCGTCGGGCTCCTGGGTGAGTGTGGCGTTCAGTCCGCGACGCCATCGAACTCGCGCCCGGTCGGCACCGTCGGCGGCGCGCAGTGCAGCCAGCGGACGCACCTCCTCTGCTCGCGTGCGCGACCCGTGGCGGGAAATCAACTGCGCGGTGGCCGCCGTGGCCAGCGTTTCCGCGTTGTCGCGCAGATGGGTCACGAGCTGCGCGATGACTTTGGCTGTCGTGGCCGCGACGTCGTCGTGGTCGACCGGGTTGACCCCCAGCGGCAGCGGCGAGCGGAAATCCTCGGTGGCACTGAGTTGATCGAGTACGGCGCGCGCGACATCCAGTGGGGTTGTCGCCGCCACTCCGATGGTCAGATGGATCGACGTCGTGTCCAACGCCTGGGCTGCGTGGACCCAGCCACGCGGCAGGTAGAGGCTGTCGCCTTCGGAGAGTTCGACGTCGAGTACCGGGTCACCGGTGACCCGCTCGGCGATCCGGTCGCGGTAGTCGGTCCACGGCTGCGAAGGCAGTGGGTGCAGATGCACCGGTTCGTGGACGATCCACCGCTTGCTGCCCGAGACCTGCAGGACGAACACGTCGTGGACGTCGTAGTGAAAGTCGAAGCCGCGGTTGCCCGGTGGGGTGATGTAGGCGTTCGCCTGGACAGGGTGGCCGATGTCGGTGACAGCGTGGCGCACGAATTCGATGAGCGGCGGCCAGAGTCGGTGCAGGCCTTGCAACACGACCGTCGCGCCCTCGGCGAGCTGGGTCAGCACCTTGGCCGAGTCGACCTGGTCGGCGATTTCCGCGCCGAAGCCGGCCGGTCCGAGGAAAGAGTCCTTGGGCAGGACCTGGCCTTCCTTGGCCAACCGGATGAACGGTGCGCGTACCCCGCGCACTGCGATGATCTCGTCGACCGTGTCGGGCGACAACAGATCGCAGAAGTCGCGAGGCAGCGCACCGGTGCGGCTCAGCAGCGGCTGGTGCCCCCAGTACTCGGTGGCGAAGACATCGGTGTCGATGCCGATGCAACGGCTGAGCACGGACGGGCTCTCAGGCGGTGCCGTCGGCGCCGCCGTCGTGGCCTTCGGGGTTGCTGCCGCCGTCGGCCGTGCCTTCTCCGCCTGCGCTGCCGTCAGCGCCGCCGTCGTGGCCTTCGGGATTGCTGCCGCCATCGGCCGTGCCTTCTCCGCCGTCGGCGGGGGAGGTGCTGATGTCATTGTCGTCGAGCGCCATGCGAGTCTCTTTCCAGTGTGATCCCCATGGGGATTGCTTCCGCTTCCGCATCGTGTGAAGCGTGCGCAGGCTGTGCGCGTCGTCGGATTGCCCCGCCAGCGGTGACTCGAAACGCCAGGGTTGGCTTACCTCCGCGGTACTGCGATCAGTGCGTGGCCGTTGTCAGCATGCGGCTCAGGAGCTGACGCGCCACCCTGGTCACCAGGGCGCGATCGTTGACCAGCGCGACATCGAAGGTCCGGTCCCTGTCACTGGAAGTGTCCTCGAGGCCGGGGACTTCACGTGATACCAGCGCGGCCGCATTGTTGGCGCCCAACGCGAGGACGATCCACTGGTCGGCGAGGGGATCGTCGAGGGCGAAGCGCACCCCGTGGATACCGGAACCGAGGTCGTCGGCGATATCGCGGGCGAACACCACGACCAAGGGACAATGGGCGGCGAGACGTTGGTGATGGGTGATGGTGGCACCGGTGAAGAACTCTGCTCGTTGCAGCGCGGTGAGCACCAGCGGGGGATCGGCGGCCTCGAGGGCCTGCTGTTCCAGGTATCGCGACAGCGCGATCACCGTGTCGGTGCGTTCCCGGCGAATCAACGACGAGCCCGCCACGATGTCGAATGGTGAGCCTGTATCTATGCAGGGTTCTTGGGTCCGGATCGGCGGCCATGGCGGGTGGGCGGTGGCGCCGCTGCTCAACGGACCGGGACGGCCGAATCGGAAGCCCTGGCCCAGGGTCGCGCCTAGTGCGAAGGCGCGTTGTAGGTGCTCGGTGGTTTCGATGCCCTCCGCCAGGACCTGGGCGCCGGCGCGCTCATGGTGGGCCAACACCGCGGCCCAGGTGCGCGCCTGAAGGTAGCGGGGTTGCGACTGCACCAGGGCGAGATCGAGTTTGATGACGTCGGGTGCCAGGACATCGAGCAGGGCCAGTGCGTTCAGGTCGGTGCCGACATCATCGAGCGCGATGGCGAAGCCGTCCCCACGCAGCGCCACCACTTTCCGCAGCAGGTCTGGCGGGTGCGTGAGCAGGCGCCGTTCGGTGACTTCGAAGACCACCTGGAAGCGTTCGGCACCACGCGCCAGGATCTCGCTGTCGGATGGGCTGAGGTAAGGCGTCGTGGCCTCGCAGTTGATGAACAGCGCGCTGCCGGGCGCCAAGTCGGCGTGGAGTGCACCGACGATGGCTGCCTCGATGCACCTGCGTTCCAATTCGGCTGCCCGACCGGTGTCGGAGGCGTGCGCGAACACGTCGCCGGGCGGGATCGCACCGAGGCGAGCCCAGCGCGCCAGCGCCTCGAACCCGACCGTGCCCCCGTCGGGGAGCGCGACTATGGGTTGAAAGACCACTTCGAGACCGACGCCCGTGGCGGCGGCGTCCAGGTCCTGTCGAGAAGGCGATCGTGAGGTCTTGGCGTCGGTCACAAGGAGCCGGCCGAACGGAACGCTGTCGTGCGCACATCGCTCCTAACCCGGATGGTGGATGGTTGATAGTGACACTCTCCAGCAAAGTTTGCCTGATGAGGGACGCGCCGCGGGGTGATTGGCGGATTACGCACCGTGGAGGCGGCGGCCGTGTTCGACTTCCGCTGGCTGCTCGGCTACGTGAGCAACATAGGCGGCGGTGGCGATGGCATGCAGTAACCGCTCGAGTTCGGCGGAATCGGTGACGGCCCGGTCGCCCAGGGCGAAACGGGTGAGGACGCCGGAGATGAAGGTGAGCACGGCATTCGCCGCGGCGGCCACCGACGCGGGATCCCCGGACGACGGGTTCACCTCGGCGATCGCCTCTTGCGTCATCGTGTTGACGCGTATTACGAATTCAGTTGCAGTGGAGGATAATTCACTGTCTCGCGTCGCGGACAGCGCGAGTTCCTGGCGGGCCCTGTTCAACATCAGGCCTCTGCCGTCGGCTTGCAGCATCACCAGCTGTGCCAGCCGGCCGAACGGCGAATTCGAGCGCGTTCCAGCAGCCGTGATCGAACGCAGGTTCTCGGTGTCGATGTCCGCCACCCGCATGCCGACCGCCTGAACCAGTGCCGCCCGGGTCCGGAAGTAGTAGGACGTCGTGCCGTCCGGCAGGCCGGCATGCCGGTCGACCCGCTGATGGCTGAGCCCGCGAGAACCATGAAGGGCGAGCACCTCGATGGCGGCATCGCACAGCTCGCGGCGACGTTCGGCTCCGTCACGCTTGCGGGTCGCCATCTGTGCCTCCGGGTTCTCGGCGGTTACCGCAGCACGGTACCGCCATCGATGTTGATCACCTGACCGTTGATCCACGAACCCTCGTCGGAGCAGAGGAAGGCCACCAGTGCGGCGACGTCGTCGGTGCCGCCGACGCGGGAACCGCGGATGCGCTTGAGTGCGGCGGCTTCGAGGTCCGGCCACTGGGGTGCGGCACGGATGGCCTCGGTGGCGGTGAACCCGGGGGCGACGGCGTTGCAGCGAATGCCCTCCTTGCCCCAGCGTGACGCGACGTGCCGGGTGAGCGCGCCGATGCCGGCCTTGCTGGTGGCATAGGCGGGCCGGGTGGGTTCGCCCTGGAACGCGGCTGCCGACGACATGTTGACGATCGCGCCGCCGCCTCGGGCGAGCATCTTCGGGATCGCGTATTTCATCGCGGCCAGATAGCCGCGCAAGCTCACCGTCATCACCCGATCCCAGATGTCGAAATCGATGTCGACGACGTCGGTGTCCATCGACAGTGTGCCCATGTCGGCGCCCACGGTGAACAGCGCGTCCACCCCGCCATACGCCTCGTCGGCGGCCGCGATCAGTCGAGCCACCGAGGCCGGGTCGGCGAGGTCGAAGGCGGTGCCCATCGCTTCGCCCCCCTCGGTGCTGATCTGATCTGCGGTCCGGCGCGCGCCCTGCGCGTCGAGGTCTCCGACCAGCACGCAGCAACCCTCCGCGCCCAGCCGGGCCGCGGTCGCCGCCCCGATGCCCGTCGCTCCGCCGGCCACGATCGCCACCTTGCCGCTCAAGCCGCTCAATGCCATGAGAGTGTCCTTCTCTGCTTCTGCAAACAACCCTTCCCCTAGCCGCACTTTACCTCTACAGTCCTAGAGGATTGAGCTCTAGATCTATAGAGGAAATGGACGTGACATGACAGGGATCCACCGCGAGCGACCCGGGGCGGCCGACCTCACGACGGCAGCGGACGTACCGGCGATACCGCTCGGCGACGAGGTGTGGATGTCGCCGGGTGTCTCCAACACCTACGCGCTGGCCACCGACGACGGCCGGGTCCTGATCAACGGCGGCATGTTCTTCGAAGGCCCCCTGCACCGCAAGGCATTCGCCGCCGTGCCCGGTCCGGCGCGAGCCATCATCGTCACCCAGAATCACGCCGACCACTTCGGCGGCGTCTACGCACTGCGCGACGCCGGCACCGACGTGGTGATGCAAGCCAACTACCGGTACTGGCGCGACGACCACATCCGTCTCGCCGCCTTTCGGGCGCCGAAAACCGCGTTCGCGTTCGGGCAGGTCAAGGAGGCGGCGACCAAGGCGCTGGCGGAGATGGACCTGTCCACCATCGACTGGTCATTTCCCGAACCGACCATCACCTTCGAGCGACGCCATGAGCTGACCATCGGCGGCCGCCGCCTCGAACTGGCGGCCACCCCCGGCGGCGAGACCACCGACGCACTGGTGGTCTGGCTACCCGAGGACCGGATCCTGTTCACCGGCAACCTCTTCGGACCGCTGTTCGGGCACGTGCCGAACCTGATGACCATCCGTGGTGACCGTTACCGCGACCCGATCCAGTACATCGAGGCGCTGAACACCGTCCTCGAGTTCGGGCCCCGACGCCTGGTGACCGACCACTTCGACCCGATCGAGGGGGCCGACCGCATCGCCGAGGAGGTCACCGCGATGCGCGACGCCATGCAGGCGGTGCACGATCAGGTGGTCGAGCTGATGTCCTCCGGGTCCGACCGCTACACCGCCATGCGTGAGGTGGCGGTGCCCACCGAGTTGGACGTCGGCGAAGGCTACGGCAAGACGGCCTGGAACGTACGCGCCATCTGGGAGATGTACACCGGCTGGTTCGAACACCGGTCCACCACCGAACTCTACGGCGTGGCAGCACATTCGGTGGCAGCCGACATCGTCGGCGCCGCCGGTGCCGACGCACTGGTCGCCGCCGCCAGGGCCCGGCTGGTAGCAGGTGAACCGCTGCACGCACTCCAGCTCACCGACACGGTGCTGGCCGCCGATCCCGCCGACACCGGCGCACGTGCCGTCGCCCTCAGTGCTCACGAGGCGCTGCTGGACGGCACCGAAAACTATTGGGAGCGCGCGTGGCTCATTAACAACATCGTTGATTTGAAGGCAGATGAACTGAAAGCAGGCGAATGAACAACGTCAACTTCGACTACACCGGTGCCAATGTCCTGGTCACCGGTGGGACCAGCGGCATCGGCTACGCCATCGCCGCCGACTTCGCCAAGGCCGGCGCGCACGTCACGGTCAGCGGTACCCGCGCGTCGGCCGCCGACTATCCCGAGGTCGATCTCAGCGCACTGGCCTTCCGGCAGTGCCAGGCAGCCGACACCGAATCCGTTGATGCGCTGGCAGATTCACTCGGCGACCTCGACATCCTGGTCAACAACGCGGGCGGTCCCTACGCCGGTGGCAAAGACGAATGGGATCCCGACGGTTACTCCGGTTCTGTGGCGGTCAACATGTTTGCCCACATGCGCCTGACGATGGCCTGCCACGATCGGCTGAAGGCCAGCAACATCGCCGGTGGCAGCAGCGTCATCAGCGTCATCTCGATGTCGGCGTTCGTCAGTGCGCCCAGCGTGCCCGCCTACAGTTCGTCGAAGGCTGGGCTGGTCGCCTTCACCAAGAACCTCGCCCGCCGCTGGGTCAATGACGGCGTCCGGGTCAACGCGGTGGCTCCCGGCTTGATCGACACCAGGATGACCCACCCGGTGCTCAACATCCCCGAGGTCTACGAACCGGAGATGAACCACACCCCGATGGCGCGGATGGGCCAGTCGGACGAAATCGCCCCCGCGGTGCTGTTCCTGTGCAGCTCCGCCGCGAGCTACATCACCGGGACCACACTGGCCGTCGACGGCGGCTACCTCACCGTCTAGGAGACGACATGACCGACCTCGACAGTATCCGCACACCCGATGACGTCCTCAAGCTCGCTGCTGAGCGCACCGGACTCAGCGACCTCGAATCCGATTCCTGGCGTGAAGGACTCGCGATTCTGCTCGACGAGCTGAACACCTCGCCGGCGTTCACGCCGACGGGCCGCGAACGCCTGCTCGACGACATCACCAAGGCGCTGTCCCGCCGGCTGCAAGTCCACGACTACATCAAGGCCCACCCCGAGGTCCTCGACGCCCCCGTCGAGCGGCCGATGTTCGTCCTCGGCATGCCCCGCACCGGCACCACCGTCATCAGCTACCTGCTCAACCAGGACCGCAGCCGCAGGTCGCTGCTGCACTGGGAGTGCCTGAACCCGGTGCCTCCGGCCACCACCGACACCCTGACGACAGATCCGCGCTGTGTGGCGCTGCTCGCGGAGCAGAAGAAAGTCATCGAAGCGGTGACCGCCGCGAAAATGGCGCTGCCGCACTGGGAGGACGCCGACGGCCCCACCGAGGACATGTTCATCCACAACCAGGACTTCAAGGGCCTGTCGTGGGACGCCTATCTACCCTCGTCGCGCTACGCCGAATGGCTCTTCGACGAGGCCGACATGACCAGCGCCTACGAGTATCAGAAGCGCTACCTGCAGGTCTTGCAGTCCAAGGCGCCCGGCATCTGGAGCCTGAAGATGCCGTCGCACTCGGTGCACATCGACACGCTGTTGAAGGTATTCCCCGACGCCAGGCTGATCTGGGCGCACCGCGACCCGTACAAGGCGACGGGCTCGCTTGCCAACCTGTGGAAACTGCCCAAAGGCATGGCTCTACAACCAGATTCGATGGACATGCTGGATATGGGGCGGCGTGCCAAGGTCCAGATGGGCTACCACGTCGAGCGGCCGCTGCAGGCTCGAGACCGGATCGGCGATCACCGGTTCTTCCACATGCACTACTCCGAGATGATGCGCGACCCGATGGACGTCATGCGTCGCATCTACGCGTGGGCCGGCGACGAGCTTACGTCGGAGACCGAAGCGCGCATGCAGGCCTGGCTGTCCGGACATCCGCAGAACCGCTTCGCACTCAACAGCTACAGCCTCGAGCAGTACGGTCTGACGGTGGAAGCGCTGCAACCGGTGTTCGCCCGATATCTCGCGACGTTCGACATCGAGCCGGAGGGGGGCGCATGATTCCGGCCGGTGATTGCTTCCACACCGGGATCATCGTCGACGACCTCGACTCCGCGACAGCACGATTCACCGCAGTGTCGGGTTACGAGTGGACCAGGCCGATCGAGGCGACGGTGCCTGTCCACACCGCCGGCGCCGACTTCGACCTGCCGCTGCGCTTCGTCTACTCGCTGCAAGCGCCCCATCTCGAGCTCATCCAAGAGGTGCCGGACACCCTCTGGTCGGCGCCGCCTGGCGCGCCCATCCACCACCTCGCCTACTGGGTTGACGATTTGGATGCCGCCGCGGCCGGGCTGGAGTCCGCAGGGTTCCGGCTGGAGGCCCGGCCCAGTGGTGACCAACTCACCAAGTTCGCCTACTTCGTGGGCCCGGCGGGGGTACGTCTCGAAATCGTGGACCGGGCAACAATTCCCGACTGGGCCGGCTTCCTGGAGGCGATGAGACGGGATCCGTCGTGAAGGTGGTGATGGTCACCGGTCCCGGCGCCACCGCAGTGGTCGACGTCGACGAACCCCGGGCCGGGCCCCGGGATGTGGTGATCCGGATGCGCGCCTGCGGCATCTGTGGATCCGACTCCTTCTACGTGGCCATCGGCGGCATCCCACCCCGCCAAGGCTGCACCCCGCTGGGGCACGAGCCGGCGGGGGAGGTGGTCGAGGTGGGCGCCGAGGTCGACGGTGTGCAACTCGGCGACCACGTGGTGGTCAACCCGATGGCGGCGCCCAGCGGCATCATCGGCAACGGTGGCGCCACGGGTGCCCTCGCCGACCTCCTTGTCATCGAGAACGCCGTCCGCGGTTTCAGCCTCGAGGTCATCCCGAAGGACGTTCCGTTCGAAGTGGCCGCGCTCAACGAGCCGATGGCCGTGGCGCGTCACGGTGTCAACAGGTGCCGGCCCAGACCCGGCGACAAGGTGCTGGTCTTCGGTGCGGGACCGGTGGGGCTGGGTGCGGTGCTGGCGTTCAAGTCGCAGGGCGTCGGCCATGTCACGGTGGCCGACCTCATCCCTGCGCGGCTGGAGAAGGCTCTGCAGATCGGGGCGGACGCGGTGATCGACTCCGGCCGCGATGACGTCCTGGAGCGGCTCATGGCCGTGCACGGCGAGGTGGGCTCGTTGTCGGGAACCAAAGCGGGTACCGATATCTACCTCGACGCCGCCGGTGCCGCGGAGGTGGTCGAGATCGCGCTGACCGCAGCCAAGCCGGGGGCCACGCTGGGCATCGTCGGGGTACACAAGATTCCGGTGGCCGTCGACTTCGCCACCATCATGAGCAAGGAGCTCACGATCGTCGGATCGATGGGCTATCCGGACGAGATCTTCGAAGTGACAGCAGACCTCGTCGCACACTGGCAGAAGTATGCGCTGATCATCAGTCACACCGTGCCGTTCGCGGAGGTCGGGCGTGCGCTCGACCTGGCTGCCAGGCCGGGGGCGGCAGACAAGGTGGTTGTCACGTTTCCCTGACGCGGGCGTCAGTTTGCGCCGCCACGCCGACGGGTGGTGCGCAGGGAAAAGATGTTTAGGATCTGTGCAGAAGCTGGAGGTCGTGTCGGGCGGCCTTACCGGCGGGGACTTCTGCATGGAAGAGGTGTGGTGGGCCCGGACTGGGTGATGCGCCGAGCGGCCAGTGCCGGGAGCGCGCCGATCGGCACCACGCTCGACATCGCGGTGCCCGAGGACATGTCGGTGCTGCGCACCATGTTGCGCATCTCCCATGCGGTGCTGCACGCCACGTACTTCGACGAAATACTGGAAGTGGTGGCGGAACAGGCGTTGACGGCGTTGGGGGCGGCGTCGCTGGCGATCAGCCGGTGGGAGCGCGACAGTCACCTCCTGCGGACGCTGATCAACGTCGGTGACCTGAAATCAGGTGAGCTGCGATGGCCTGAATCCGATGTCTACGAGGTAGGTCCCGATCAGTACGTGGCCCGGCTGTTGCAGCAGGGGCAGCCGTACATCCACGCCATCGATGACGACAGGCTGGACCCCGCGGTGTCGGACTACCTGCATCGGGTCGGTCGGGAGAGTGAAGTCGCGGTGCCCGTCATGTTCGACGGTGTGATGTGGGGTGAGATCTGGGCCTCCGGCGTGGCCGGACGCCGCTTCGGCCATGACGATGTGCAGCTGCTGCAGGCCATCGCCGCCTACACCGCCGTCGGGATCGGCCGCGGCGAGCTGTTCAGCACCGTGTGGCGACATGCCCATCGTGACCCGTTGACCGATCTGGCCAATCGACGCGCACTCGAGGCCCGCTTCGTCGAGATCAATTGGCAGACAACTGAACCGGTGTTGCTTCTCGGTGACATGGACGGCTTCAAAGAGGTCAACGACCGCGACGGCCACCCGGCCGGCGACGTGCTGCTGGCCGGAGTGGCCGAGATGCTGAGGCAGTCCATCGCCACCGAACACCAGGCCTTGGCGGTGCGTCTCGGTGGTGATGAGTTCTGCGTCCTGCTGCCCAGCGGAACCCTTGCCGATGCAGAGCGCCTCGCGCACAACATGAATCGGCATATCGGCGCCACTCATGGAAGCCATCTCTCGATGACCTGGGGGGCCGCCCAGGCCGGGCCGCACATCAGCTCGGGTGCCGAGCTGATGGCCGCCGCTGACGGCGCACTCATCCGGGCCAAAGCGCACGGGCGCGGCCGGTACACCACCGACGCCATCAAGGCCTACACACCTGCCCACAGCATCAGGCGACGGTCCACACCTCGTCTCGCAACCGGGAGCTCCCTGGTCGCTCATGTCGCTGCAGTGGTGAACGAGAACCGCCCGTTGACCGTGCTCAGTGCCCTGGAAATCCTGGCGCTGGAAACCCAGCTGTTCACCGAGGCCGCCGGCTGGGCGGTATCGGTGACCGACACCGCAGGCACCACTTTGACGACCTATCGCAGCGCGGACAGTGTCCGTGATCTGGCGTCCGGGATGTCAGTCATCAAGGCGGAGAACTCAACGGGCCCGTTCTGCCTGCGTGACTTTCCGGCGACGGCGCACGCCATCACGTCGGGGTCGGCATTTGTCGCGGCCGTCGATCTCGAAGGATCCGATTCTGCAGAGACCGGGCAACTCGAGGAGCTCGGCTACCGCGCGGTGCTCGCCGCCGGCGCCACTGACACCGACCACGGGTATCTCGTCGAAGTGTTCGCCACGGCGGACTACACCGCCTTTGTCGACATCGCCGGCTCGTTGCAGGTACTGATCCACTTCTGCATCAGCGCGGCCAATACCTCCACCCGACAGCAGTCGCCCCTTGGGGCGGACCCGATCGATGCGGTGGATCAACCGACGTTCACGTAGTCGGTTGTCATGGCTGCCACCACCTCCTCTGTGGAGACGACGGCGTGGGCCAGGAACGCGTAGTTGATCAGTGCGGCCTGGTAGCCGTCGCCCCAGGTGGGGTGTCGGGGTCCGGCGGTGGCGTCGCGGACGACGGTCACTTCGAATCCGTTCTCGAGGAGATCTCGCAGGTGGGACTCGACACAGATGTTGGCCAGCATGCCGCACAGGATGACCTTGGAGATCCGGCGCTTGCGCAGTTGCAGGATCAGGTCGTTGGTCGCCGGACTCCACACCTTGTGTGGGCTGACGACGATGGTGTGTCCGTCCTCGATGTACGGTTTGAACTCGTCGAGCCAGTCGGCGCCGGATCCGGTGAATCCTTCCAGCGTGAGGGGGCCGGTACGGTGGAAAGTATTGGTGCGGAACTCTTCTGCTTCGAGGGGGCCGTTGAACTGCCAGGTCTCGTCGGTGGGGTAGAAGTAGTGCGGGGAGATGACGACGGGGTAGTCGGAGGCCTTGGCTGCGGCGAAGATGTCGAGCAGGTGGGGGACTGTCCGGTTCTCGGTGACGCTGGCGCCCACGGCGTCCCAGTTCTTTCCGGTGGGACTGAGCACGTCATTTTGGGGGTCGATGACGACGACTGCGGTGTCGTGGCGGTTGTGCATCATGGTGTGCCCTTCCTGGTGGGAGTGTGAGGGGTGTATCAGGCGGCGACAAGCTCTGTGCGAGAGATGATTCCACGTTCCGCGGCCAGCCCGGCCAGTGAGCTGCGCAGCAGTCGTCTTCCTCGATGCAGTCGCGACATCACCGTTCCGACGGGCGTGCCCATCATCTCGGCGATCTCCTTGTAGGCGAAGCCCTCGACGTCGGCGTAGTAGACCGCGACCCGGAACTCGTACGGCAGGGCGTCGAGCGCTGCGGTGATCTCGGCACTGGGGAGGTTGTCGAGTGCTTCCAGTTCGGCGGCGCGCGGCCGGTTCGACTGGCGCTCGGAGGTGTCCTGCTGTTCGAAGTCGCTGATCTCGTCGGTCAGGTACTCCGGCCGGCGCTGCCTGGTGCGGTAGCCGTTGATGTAGGTGTTGGTCATGATGCGAAACAGCCACGCCTTGAGGTTGGTGCCGTCTTCGAATCCTTCAAAAGCCCGGTAGGCCTTCATCATGGTTTCCTGCACGAGATCCTCGGCATCGGCGCGGTGGCGCGTCATCCGCAGTGCACCGCCGAAGAGGATGTCGACATGGGCCAGGGCGTCGCGTTCGAAACGGCGGGCCAACTCGGCCTTCGAGAGGTCGAGAATCGTGGTGTCGGTGTGGTGAGTCATCTTCATCCTTCGCGGTTCTCGGCCGAACTTCTTGAAGTGAATCTTCGGCCGCTCCGCGATGTGAGTCTGCGCTGCTGACGGGTAATACCGGGGGTGGCTAGTGGCACTCCTGACTACCTGGTAGCAGGTAGTGCTGTCAGCCGAACTCCAGCAAGGTGTACGCGTCGAGAATCTGCTTGGTCAGTTCCAGCTGCCAGAAGGCAGGAAAGACGCGGTCGAACATCAACGGAATTGGACATCGGGTAACGCGCTGCTGAGGCGCCAGAAGCTGGTTTGCAGACCGTCGGCGAGCGCCACGACGGTGGCGGACGGATGTGTGGACAAATACCCGGTGGCGGCGCGGTCGAAGGCCAGCGAGCGCAAGGCCATCTCCTGGCCCTTGCGGCCGAACTTGTCGAAATCGAAGTCGATCGCGTCGACCAGCCGGATGGCCATCGGATCATCGATGATCGCCTCCGGGTGGCGGGCTTGGAACGCCCTGCCGTTGAGTGTCAGCAAGGCGGTCTCCGACACTCCGGTCAAGGTGCCCGCGTCAGGCTTCCCGCCGTTCGGGTGATCCACCAGCACAAAGCTACCTGCGGGGCGTGGTACACCAGGTGCCATGTCGACCGACATCGTGCTGCTCCTGGTCCTCGACCTGGTCGGGACCTTCGCGTTCGCGCTCAACGGCGCGCTGACCGCGATGCGCGCCGAACGGCTGGACGTCTTCGGGGTGATCACGGTCGGCATGTTCACCGGTCTCGGCGGCGGGGTGATCCGCGACGTCCTGCTGGACGCCCTGCCGCCCGCCACCTTCATCGACTGGCATTATCTGGCCGCGGCGGCCGGCGGCGGTCTGATCGCCTTCCTGTTGGGTCACCGGCTGCGACGACTGGCCGTGCCCATCGTCGTGTTCGACGCCGTGGGGCTGGGCGTGTTCGCCGTGCTCGGCGCCTTCAAGGCACTGGACCTGGGCTTCGGCGAGATTCAGGCGATCATCGTGGGCACCATCACCGCGGTGGGCGGCGGCACCATCCGCGACGTCATCGTCGGACAGGTGCCGACCGTGCTGCGCAGCGAGCTCTACGCCATCCCGGCCCTGATCGGCGCCGGGTGTTTTACCGTCGCCTACCGCCTCGGGTACCAGAGTGTGGTCGCCATGCTGGGCGCGGCGGCGGTGTGCGTCCTGATCCGGCTGGTCGCCGTCCGCTACAAGCTCAACGCGCCGCGCCCGCCCGAACCACGCTGAAGAGTCAGATGCGGGGCCGGTGAAGCCCGTAGGGAACGGCTTTGAGCAGCGTGACCGGTATCTGGGCGCCTGTGGGCGCCGGGTAGCTGAGCTGCTCGCCCACGCGAGCCCCGAGCAGCGCCGCACCCAGGGGTGAGTGCACCGTGTAAACCTCCAGGTCGCCGTACTCTGCGCCGCGCACACCGAGCAGGAATGTCTCGCTGTCGCCACCGGCGTCGAAGCGTACGGTCAGCACCATGCCGGGCTCGGCCACCCCGTCATCGGGCGGGTCCTCGCCCACGACGGCGTGCAGCAGCAGGTCATGGATCTGCTGAATCCGGCTCTGGCGGGCGCGCCGTACGGCGACGGAGTTCTCCTGATCGTCGTCGGCCTCCTCCGCGGCGAGCAGCGTGCGCAGCGTGGCCAGCTCATCTCGCAGCCGCTCATTCGCCTCTGGTGTCATCCAAATGCGTTGTGCAGTAGTCATGATCATCCTTTCTGGGACAGAGCGGTCGGGTGTCGTCGTCAGGGGCGG
>JBEVFK010000009.1:0-7645 GCA_040512325.1 Mycobacterium sp.
GATGACATCAAGTCGCTGGCCGACGGGCTGGCGCGACTCACCAACGAAGTCACCCAAGCTGACCCCCAGGTGCGCACCCTGCTGGCGACCGCTCCCGGCGCAGCCGATGTGGCGTCCACCGCGTTCAGTGGCATCCGGCCCAGTTTCCCTGTGCTCGCCGCCAACCTCGCCAATCTGGGCCGGGTCGGGGTGATCTATCACAAGGCGATCGAACAGTCGCTGGTCATCTTCCCGGCCTTGATGGCGGCGCTGCTCACTGTCGGCGGTGGCGTACCGGTAGACGAGGGCGGCAAGCTCGACTTCAAGCTCTCCCTGGGAGACCCGGCGACGTGCAACGTCGGCTTCCTCCCGGCCACCGAGATCCGCTCGCCCGGTGACGAATCGGTGCGCGATCTGCCCACCGATCTGTACTGCAAGACCGCGCAGAACGACCCGGCTGTGGTCCGTGGTGCCCGCAACTATCCGTGCCAGGAGTTCCCGGGCAAGCGGGCACCGACCATTCAGCTGTGCCGTGATCCGGTCGGTTACGTGCCGCTGGGCGCCAACCCGTGGCGTGGCCCCCCGGTCCCGTACGGAACGCCCATTCAGGACGGCCGAAATGTTCTGCCTCCCAACAAGGTCCCGTTCATCCCACCAGGAGCTGACTATGATCCGGGTGTCCCCGTGGTGAAACTGCCGCCGGGTGTCCTGCCCGGGCCGGGCCCGGCGCCCAACGCCCCGTTCCCGTTGCCGGTGCCCCCGAACAACAACGCACCGCCGCCGCCGTGGCCGTTCTTCGCGCCGCAGGATCAGATAGCGCCGCCGTACGGTCGGCCTGCGCCGCCCCCGCCGCCGGGTCTGCTGCCGCCGCCTCCTCCGGCTCCCTTGCCGCCGGCCGGCCCACTACCCGCCGAGGCGCCTCAGCCGCAGGCCAGTGGCACGGCCTACACCACCTACGACGAGAACGGGACGTTCATCGATCCCGCGGGCGGCACGGGCGTCCTCGCCGCCGGCGACAACAAGCACCTTCCCGCAGGCAACTGGGTAGACCTCCTGCTCAACCCGAGGCAGGCCTGATGGCTGACTCCACGGTCGGGGAATTCGACGCTCAGCCCGACGGCACGCCTGCGACCCCCACCCCTGATTCACCGCGGAAGCCGATGCGGCGCCGTGCCTCTCGCATGGCGGGCCCGGCCTCGGGCAGCTCCGAGGCGGTGCCGGTGACGGCTGTGACCGCCCCGGTCGAAGCTGCAGCGACAACGCCGGCCGGGCGTCCTGTCCGGCCGTTCGGTCCACCGCCTCGGCGGCAACCGAACAAGGGCAAGCTGGCATTGGTGGCCGGCGCGGCCGCGCTCGTCGTGCTCGCGGTGCTCTCGGCGCTGGTGCTGGTGCTCACGAATCAGCAGCGGGCAGCCGACGCGCTGGCGTCGCGCGACCAGCAGTTCGTCGACACCGCCACGCAGACGGTGGTCAATATGTTCACCTACACCCCCGATACCGTCGATCAGAGTGTCAACCGGTTCATCGACGGAATCAGCGGGCCACTGCGAGACATGATGAGCCAGAACAACAATGTCGAAAACCTCAAGGCGCTCTTCGCCGACACCAACGCCACGTCGGAGGCAGTGGTCAACGGTGCGGCGCTCGAAGAGGTGGACCCGGACACCGACAATGGATCGGTGCTGGTGTCGGTACGGGTCACCGTGACCGATATCGACGGGGTCAACAAGCCGTCACAGGCGTACCGCATGCGGGTCATCGTGCACGAAGACGACAATGGCCGGATGACTGGTTACGACCTGAAGTACCCGGACGGGGGCAACTGATGCGGCGCAGGACCGCATGGTTTTTCGGCACGCTGTCGGTGATCGTCACGGCAGGAATCGTGGCGCTGTCGGCCCTCAGCGCCGGGTTGTACTGGGAACGCAGC
Source organism: Mycobacterium sp. (assembly GCA_040512325.1). GTDB lineage: Bacteria > Actinomycetota > Actinomycetes > Mycobacteriales > Mycobacteriaceae > Mycobacterium. Next base: position 1,910 of record JBEVFK010000009.1, read on the forward strand.
CAGACCAACGCGGCGCAGATCACCCGGGCCGAACTCCGGCCGCTGGCGACCGAACAGATCCCCCGGCTGTTCGGCTATGACTATCAGACGGTCGAAGGCAGCCTCACCGACGCGGCCAATCTGCTCGCCCCTGAATACCGGCGCGAGTTCCAGAAGCAATCGAGCGAGCGGATCATTCCGCAGGCCCGCGAGCAGCAGGTCGTCAGTCAGGTCAACGTGGTCGGTGTGGGAGTCCTTGATGCACAACGGGACTCGGGATCGGTCATGGTGTACATCAACCGCACCGTCACCGACAAGTCCAAGGAGTCGGTGTACGAAGGCAGCCGGCTGAAGGTCGACTACCAGAAGCTCGACGGCGACTGGCTGATCAGCTACGTCACGCCGATCTAGCTCAGATCCGGTCGCCCTGCTCGGTGTCGACCAGCTGTGAGGTATCGGTGCCGGGTTTGCCGGCGAGCGCATCCAGGAATGCGCGCGCCCAGCGATCCACATCGTGGGCGAGCACCTGGCGGCGCAATGCGCGCATCCGCCGTTTTCCGTCCTCGGGGTCCTGGCCGAGCGCAGTCACGATGGCGTCTTTGACGCCGTTGAGATCATGCGGGTTCACCAGATAGGCCTGCCGGAGTTCGGCTGCGGCACCGGTGAATTCGCTGAGGACCAGGGCGCCGCCGAGGTCGCTGCGGCAGGCGACGTACTCCTTGGCCACCAGGTTCATCCCATCGCGCAGCGGAGTCACGAGCATGACGTCGGCGGCGACGTAGAAGGCGATCAGGTCGTCACGCGGAACCGGTCGATGCAGGTACTGCACCACGGGGTGGCCGACCTCGCCGAACTCGCCGTTGATGTGCCCCACCTGACGTTCGATGTCGTCACGCAACACCCGGTAACTCTCGACCCGTTCGCGGCTGGGGGTGGCCAGCTGAATCAGGACGACATCTTCGCGGTCGGCGCGACCTTCTTCGAGCAGTTCGGTGAACGCCTGCAGGCGCACGTCGATGCCCTTGGTGTAGTCGAGCCGGTCGACGCCCAGCAAGATCTTGCTCGGGTTGCCGAGCTCGGCGCGAATCTCGCGGGCGCGCTTACGGATATCGCGATGGCGGGCTTTTCCGTCGAGCTCAGCCGAGTCGATGGAGATCGGGAACGCCCCGACCTTGACGTTGCGGAAGCCGACCTGGACCTGGCCGAAACGGGACCGCACTCCGACGGAGGCGCGAGAGGTGTTGGCGCCGATGAGCCGTCGCGCCAAGATCATGAAGTTCTGGGCACCGCCGGGCAGGTGGAACCCGACGAGATCCGCGCCGAGTAGTCCCTCGGTGATCTCCGTGCGCCACGGCATCTGCATGAACAGTTCCACCGGGGGGAACGGGATGTGCAGGAAGAACCCGATGGTGAGGTCCGGGCGCAGCATCCGCAACATCTTCGGCACGAGCTGAAGCTGATAGTCCTGCACCCAGACGGTGGCGCCCTGGGCGGCCACCCGGCACGTCGCCTCCGCGAAGCGGCGGTTGACGTCGACGTAGCGGTCCCACCAGGCGCGGTGGTAGGTGGGCTTGACGATCACGTCGTGGTAGAGCGGCCACAGGGTGGCGTTGGAGAAGCCTTCGTAGTACTCGGCGACGTCGTCTGCGCTCAGGCGCACCGGGTAGAGCAGCAGCTCACCGTCGATGATCGGCTCGGCGTGATCGACGTCGTCGACCGATCCGTCTTCGTCGTCGTCTTCGGCGATGATGCCCGGCCAGCCGATCCAGGCGCCCTTGCGTTTGCGCAGCAGCGGCTCCAGGGCGGTGACCAGGCCACCAGGACTGCGTTTCCAGGTGGTGGAACCGTCAGGGAGTTTTACCTTGTCGACCGGCAGCCGGTTGGCGACGACGACAAAATCGGAGTCGCCGGAGGGGACCGCTTGATCCTCTCCAGAGGGCACTCAGGCCCCGATTTTCGCCGGCCCGATACCGAGCATGGAGAGGAACACCCTGCACTCGTCGGCATCGGTGGCGTAGGCGGCGACTACTTTTCTGGCCTGGCTGGCCGTGCTGTCGGCGAGGGGTTCGACATCGTCGATTTCGGTGGTATCAGGGGTTGCAGCCATACGTCAACCATAGGCGACGAAGGCAAACTGTGAGTACAACGCGGGTAGATGCTCCTCTTTCCACCGGTGGTTTCGACCGGCGGTCCGGGGGCCGTGCGTGACACCTTGGGCCGAAGTCGTAATGTGCAAGCAGTTTGTGGCGGCGAGTAGACGAGGTGGCACATGGCTGAGGCAGATACCCCTGAGACCCCGGAGTTCATCAACTACGAGACGCTCGACGACGGTCGCATCGCGCGGATCTGGCTGAATCGCCCCGAGGCCCACAATGCGCAGAACCGCGGGCTGCTGGTTCAGCTCGACGAGGCGTTCATGCGTGCCGAAGCCGATGACGAGGTGCGGGTCATCATCTTGGCGGCGCGCGGCAAGAACTTCTCCGCCGGCCATGATCTGGGCTCGGAGGTGTCGATGGCGGAGTATCAGCCGGGACCCAAACAGCACGAGAGCTTCCGTAATCGCGGCGCCAACCGCGAGGGTGTTGAGAGGCTCTACCTGCAGGAATATCACTACTTCTTCGACAACACCCGCCGCTGGCGCGACCTGCGCAAGATCACCATCGCCCAGGTTCAGGGCAATGCGATCTCTGCGGCGTTGATGCTGATCTGGGCGTGCGATCTGATCGTCGCCGCCGACAATGCCAAGTTCTCCGATGTGGTGGGGGTACGACTCGGGATGCCCGGCGTCGAGTATTACGCCCATCCGTGGGAGTTCGGTCCGCGCAAGGCCAAAGAACTGCTGCTCACCGGTGACTCGCTCGATGCCGAGGACGCCTACCGCCTCGGCATGGTGTCCAAGGTGTTCCCCCGCGACGAGCTGGAGGACAAGACTCTCGAGTTCGCACGGCGCATTGCCAAGGTGCCCACCATGGCATCGCTGCTGATCAAGGACTCCGTGAACGCGGCCACCGACGCCATGGGCTTCGCCGAAGCCCTGCGGCACGGCTTCCACATCCATGAACTCGGGCACGCCCACTGGTCGGTGCACAACGAGAACAACGCCCCGGTGGGTCTACCACCCGACGTCGAAGATTGGCGGACCGCCGGGCCGACGAAGGTGTCACGCGCCGACACGCCCTGACGGTAGACAGTTCGCCGAATCTGTACATACCGGTTGACTTGCGTGGTTCCATTGCTGGAACGTGTTCCAGTTTTCTCCAGCGAAGGAGTCGGCGTGCAGTTGTCGGTTGAGAATCGGACGTATCTGGTCACCGGCGGTGGCAGTGGGATCGGCAAGGGCGTCGCCGCTGCACTGGTCGCATCCGGCGCGAACGTCATGATCGTCGGCCGCAACGCCGACCGGCTCTCCGCTGCGGTAGACGACATCACCGCAGCCGGAGGTCCAGGCTCGGTCCGCTACGAACCTGCTGACGTCACCAACGAGGACGAGGTGACCCGCGCGGTCGAGGCCGTCACCGCGTGGCACGGCCGGTTGCACGGCGTCGTGCACAGCGCAGGCGGTAGCCACACCATCGGGCCGATCACACAGATCGACTCGGAGCTGTGGCGCAGCACCGTGGACCTCAACGTCAACGGCACCATGTACGTCCTCAAGCACGCCGCAAGGGAGATGGTGCGGGCCGGCGGCGGGTCCTTCGTGGGGATCTCGTCCATCGCCTCGTCCAACACCCACCGCTGGTTCGGTGCCTACGGCCCGGCCAAGGCCGCTCTCGACAACCTGCTGATGCTCGCCGCCGATGAACTCGGACCGTCCTGGATCCGGGTCAACGGCATCCGGCCGGGACTCACCCGCACCGATATGGTCGAGCCGATCATGCAGTCGCCCGAGGTGAGCGCCGACTACAAGGCCTGCACACCGCTGCCCCGGGTCGGTGAAGTGGAAGATATCGCCAACCTCGCGGTGTTCCTGCTCTCCGATGCTGCCGGATACATCACTGGTCAGGTCATCAACGTCGACGGTGGGCATGGCCTGCGCCGCGGCCCGGACATGTCGGGGCTGCTCGAGCCGGTCTTCGGCGCCGACGGGCTACGCGGAGTCGTTTGACCGCGAATGCACCGGGTTTTCGGTAGGAAAGACCGGTGAAGTTCTCGACCACGCTGCTGCAGATGGGCAACAACACCGGCATCGAGGTGCCCGCTGACGTGGTGTCGGCGTTGGGTGCCGGCAAACGGCCCGCGGTGGTCGTGACCGTCAACGGTTTCCGGTACCGGTCGACGGTCGCCGTGATGGGCGGCAAGTATCTGCTGCCGTTCTCGGCGGACCGGCGCCGCGAATCAGGCCTCGCGGGCGGCGACGCCATCGAGGTCGAGCTGACTGTCGACACCGCGCCACGATCGGTCGAGGTGCCCGATGACCTGCAGTCGGCGCTGGATGCGGCGTCCGTGACAGCCAGCTGGGACACATTCGCACCGAGTGCCCGGAAGGCCCACGTGACGGCCGTGGTCGGCGCGAAGGCAGCCGAGACTCGGGCCCGCCGAATTGCCAAGATCGTCGACGGGTTGAAGGCTTGACGATCATGGTCTATCGACAGCTGGGATTGCTGGTCGCCGCGTGCTGTCTGGCCGCGTCGGCACAACCGGGGGCGGCTGCGGCTGACCCGGTCTCCGCCGCCGGACTGGTCGACGTGCGCACGGTGGTGCCGGACGCGGTGATCGACCTGCGCTACGCCACGACCAACAATTTTGTCGGAGTACAGCTCTATCCGGCCGACGCGCGGTGTCTGGTGCATCAGTCGCTCGCCCCCGGACTGACGGCCGCCGCCGCACGACTACGCGAGAACGGTGAAGTACTGGTCTTCTGGGACTGCTACCGGCCGCACAAAGTCCAGGTGCAGATGTTCGAGCACGTGCCCGACCCGGCGTGGGTGGCCCGACCCGGTCCGTATGCCCGTAGCCACACCGCGGGTCGTTCGGTCGACGTGACGATCGCCGGTGTCGACATGGGTACCGACTTCGACGACTTCTCGCCGCACGCCACGGCTTACGCCACCGAGGGCGTGACGGACTCGGCGCAGGCCAACCGCGCCCGGCTCCGCGAGGCCATGGAAGCCGGCGGGTTCACTGTGTACCCGGGGGAGTGGTGGCATTTCGACGGGCCCGATGCCGCGGTCGAGCGGCCGATCCTCGAGGTTCCGATCAACTAGCTGCTTCTCGGTCGACTATCACCTTCATCATATGAAGGCAGCCGAGTTCGGTGAGTGATCGTAGTTATCCACAATTCGTACTTGATCCACAGTTTGCGGGTCTGGGGTGGTCTATCCCTGGTTGTCGAACTGGTGTGCGAATAGCGTGGTGGGTATGGATCCGTTCACCGCTCGTTCGCAGGTTCTCGAGGCCCTCGCGGCCGTCGACGCCGCGCAGGCGGTGCTGCGCTCGACCTCGACGGATCTGGTGGGCAACGCCTTCCGGATCGCGGTGGCGGAGCGGTTGGAAACCCAGTCCCGGGTCACGCTGGGGTTGACCTATCGGATGTTCGGCGAGATCGCCGACCCCCCCGACGGCCTCGACGACCCCGACCTGCCGGCCGGGATCAAGGTCGCCGATGTGCTGCGGACCCGCTTGCGGATCACCGCCGGCGCCACCTGCAACACCGGGCCGATCTCGGCGGCGGTGCGGACAAACCCGCTGATCAACGCGAACCCCGCATCACCCTCAGGATCGGCGGCGGCGCGGTCGAACGCCTCGACGGTGCGCTGG
>JBEVFK010000010.1:0-24730 GCA_040512325.1 Mycobacterium sp.
CTGTGTCACCCCGAAGTCGGGTTCGGTTTCCTTCCCGGCGGCGGCGGCAGTGAACGCCTCGCCCTCAGCACCGGACGCGCACGCGCACTCGCACTCGAGATCATCATCGGCGCACAAGACTTCGACGCCGACACCGCCGCCGCCTACGGGTGGATCAACCGCGCCGTCCCTGACGCCGAACTCGACCAGTTCGTCGACACCCTCGCCCGACGTGTGGCCGGCTTCGACCGGGCCGCCATCGCCGCCGCCAAAGAGACACTCAACTCCCACGGCGGCCTCCCCGACATCGCGTGGTTCACCGCCACCGAGAACCGCTTCTACCAGTTACTCGCCGACCCCGCCGTACAACAGCGGGTCGCCGGATTCCTCGGCGCCGGAATGCAACAACCCGGTGACTTCGAACTGCAGCTCGCCGACAAGATCACGGCGGACGGAGGCCACACCTGATGCACCACTTCACGTTCGGATGCAACAACGGCCTGCGTGTCACCCCTTGACCCTGGGCACCACGCCCAGTTCACCATCGCCACCAAGCACACCCGCAGATGCCCGCAGATGCCCGCACCGATCCTGACCACCGGCGATGGACGCCGCGACTCACTACACCGACAGGGACGACCAACGCCATGGACACCTTCACCGAAATCGCCCGATCCCGGAACATCCTGCTGACCACGTTCACCAAGGACGGCCGGCCCAAACCCACCGTCATCTGGGCCGCCCCCGACCAAGACCGGCTTCTGGTGATCACCGAAGCCGACTCGTGGAAAGTCAAGCGGATCCGAAACAACCCACACGTCACCGTGGCCGCCAGCGACCGCCGTGGCCGCCCACGAAGTTCACCCATCGACGCGACGGCACTGATTCTCGGCCCTGCAGACACAGCACAGGTCTACGCCGCCGTCGCCCGCCAATACGGCCCGCTCGGCGGACTGTTCCAGTTCTTCAGCAAGCTCCGCGGTGGGATGCGGCGCAACGTTGGTATCGCCCTCGTCCCGTATGACAACTCAGCCGACACCACCGGCTGAGCAACGCATACCCGAAATGACGAGCGCTGCGCGCAGCATGCGGTCGTTTCGTCGAAATCCTCAAAGCAGCAATCGATTAAGGAGTATCGCACCATGGAAACAAGCACATTAGAGCATCTGCTGTCCAGCTACTACCAGGTGCTGAACACTCGGAATCTCGACGGCATCACCGAGGTGCTCGCCGAAGACGCCGAATTCGACGATGACTTCGTCCCGGGTGCTGTGTTCCACAGCGCTCGCGAGGTCCGCGACGTCTTCAGCGCCATGTGGCAGGCGTTCCCCGACCTCACCTTCACCATCCTCAGTGGCCCATTCTTCGATGATGTCACTGGCCAATCGATGGTCCACGGGCGAATCACCGGAACTCTCACACAGGCACTTCCAGACTTCGGACTGATCAAGGTCGGCGGCGAGATCGACCAGGAGTACATGGCACTGTACTCAGCGGCCGGCACCCAATTGTCCTACGTCCGCGTCTGCCTCGACCGCTCGGTCACCGCCGGCCAACTGGGCTAGGATCGAAAGACACTCAACATCAGCGCGGAGACTTCCCGACTCACCAATTGTCCCGCTTGCACCCTGACCTGCAGGCATCACGGCACGCAAAAAGCGTTCGCTGTTGTGGATGAAGTACGCCGGCGATCTACAGAATCTTGTGGAGGTCCGGCATCCTGGTAGCCCACTGGAGTGCGATCAGTACGACGCCGGTCATGGACACCCATGCACTCGGGTTGCTCGACTCGGCCGCATTGGTGCGTGAGGCCCACGGCAAATCTGACATCGGGGCGCTGGCGGTCCTCACGGTCTTTAGCTCCGTCGCGGTGTCCGCCGCGGCCGAGCACGCGCTGAATGCCGCAGAAGTCCAAGGGCAGATCGATTCTGCGAACAACGGGCCTTATCACCCGTCGAGTCTGCACAACTTCGCCGCGAGTTGGATCACGCGACCAGCTTGCGCGGCACCATCGCCGGGGCACCTCCGAAATTCGGCGGAACATCCTCGCCCAGCGGGGCGTTGGCCTACTTCGCGGGTGGCCGTGGCGAGCTGATGACTTCGTTGGTCAGTGTCCCGATACCGTCGATTTCGATCTCGATGTTGTCGCCCGGGTGCAGCGGCTCAGTACCGCCGGGGGAACCGGTGAGAATGAGGTCGCCGGGGTTCAGCGTCGCGAATCCTGTGAGGTATTCGATCAGGAACGGTATGCCGTAGGTCATGTCCGCAGTGGACCCGTCCTGGCGCAACACACCATTCACGCTGCACCGCAGCCGAATTCCTGCCGCCGGGTCGAGATCGGTCTCGATCCAGGGGCCGACCGGACAGAAGGTGTCGAAGCCCTTACCGCGGGTTGGGTGCGGATCGCTGCGTTGCAGGTCGCGGGCGCTGACGTCATTGGCACACGTGTATCCCAAGATGTAATCATTCGCATCGTCGGCGCTCACATGCCGGGCCGATTTGCCGATGACGATGGCCAGTTCCGCCTCGTGCTCGACGTGGGTGCTCATGGTGCGCGGTGGCAGCACGATGTTGTCCCCCGGGCCGATGATCGTGGAGGGTCCCTTCATGAACACCGATGGCGAACCGTCGTGCACATAGCCCATCTCGCTGCGGTGGTCGGCGTAGTTCCTGCCGAGGCAAAAAATCTTCGACGGTATCACCGGGGCCAGAAGTCGCGCGTCCGCTAGGGCGAGCTCGGTTCCATCTGGCTCGCCTCCGTCGTAGGGACTGCCATCGAGGAGGCTGATTAGGTTGTCGTGCAGCCGTGCCCATCGTGGTGTCCCGTGGATGTCGACACGTGCGTATTTCATTGGAGCCTTCTTGGTTATCGACTCGCCTTGACGGCAAGCACGGGGCACTCGACCTCCAGCAGGATGCGTTGAGCGGTGCTGCCCCACAGCAGCTTGCCGACCGGGTTGCGGTGGCGCAGACCGATGACCACGACTTCGACTGCTGGGTCTTCGGAGAGGGCGACGATTTCGTCGACAGGGTCTCGGCCGCTTCGCACCTCGATCGTGTGCGGCACACCGGACGCCGCCAGTTGCGCGGTCACCGTTTCGAGTTGTTCGGAATTGAGGTGCCGCGGGTCGGCGGTGGCATCCCCGGTGCTGGCATTCACCAAGAGAATCGAGGTGTCGCGGCGCCGGGCCTCCGTCAGTGCCATGTGCAGGGCGGCGTCGCCCACAGGTGTGGGTACGTATCCGATGAGCACACTCATTGGTGGTCCTTGTCATTCGAAGCTGCGGAACCGCTGACGGAGTGACTGGTGGCGGTCTCGTCGGAACGGGGATCTGCTGGCGGCGTGCGGTCTTCGTCGCCGTCGGGCGGCAGGGCCGCGGCATGGGCTGTCTGCCCATCACCGGGGCCGGCACCGCGCCGAAGTCGCATCAGACGAAGGGCCAGCGGCACGATCAACACGAGCGCGGTGGCCGTGTACAGGATCAGGCTGAACGTGCTGTGCACCAGAATCGAGGTGTCGCCCTGGCTGATGGCCAGCGCACGGCGGAGTTGCTGTTCGGCCACCGGGCCGAGGATCAGGCCGACGATGGCCGGTGCCACCGGCCACCCGTAGCGGCGGAAGAAGTAGCCGAGAACGCCCAACGCGAGCAGCAATGCGAGGTCGATCGGGGATAGATTGACGGTGTAGGACCCGAGCGCGGCGAACATGAGAATGCCGGCGTAGAGATACGGGCGTGGGATGCGCAGGAGTTTGACCCAGATTCCGGCCAGGGGGAGGTTCAGCGCCAGCAGCATGAAGTTGCCGATGTACAAGCTGGCGATCAGCGCCCACACCAGATTCGAGTTGGTGGTGAACAGCTGTGGTCCCGGCTGCAGTCCGTACTGCTGGAAGGCGGCGAGCAGTATCGCCGCGGTCGCTGAGGTGGGCAAGCCCAGGCTCAGCAGTGGCACCAGAACACCCGCTGCCGCAGCGTTGTTGGCCGCTTCGGGCCCGGCGACACCCTCGATCGCACCCTTGCCGAATTCGTCCTTGTGTTTGGACAGCCGCCTTTCGATCGCGTAGCTCAGGAACGTCGGCACCTCCGCGCCGCCTGCCGGTAATGTCCCGAAGGGGAAGCCCAGCGCGGTGCCTCGCAGCCAAGGCTTCCACGACCGTCCCCAGTCCGACCGCGTCATCCCGCCGCCGCGAATCGGGATGAGTTCGGCAGCGGTGTGCCGCAGTCGTGACGCGACCCAGAGCGCCTCACCGACGGCGAACAACCCGACCGCGACCACAACGACGTCGATACCGTCGAGCAACTGCGGGATGCCCAGAGTGAAGCGTGCCTGCCCGGTCTGGGCGTCGATGCCGATCAGCCCGATCATCAGACCCACGGCCAGGCTGGCCAACCCGCGGACCAGACTGGACCCGAGGACTGCTGACACCGTGACGAAGGCCAACACCATCAGCGCGACGTAATCTGCCGGACCGAGCGCGACTGCGAGCTTGACGACTTGAGGTGCGACGAGCGAAAGCAGCACTGTGGCAATGGTTCCGGCGACGAAGCTGCCGATGGCGGCGGTGGCCAGGGCGGCAGCGCCGCGTCCTGCTTTCGCCATTTTGTTGCCCTCGAGTGCGGTGACGATCGAGGCGGCCTCACCCGGGGTGTTGAGCAGGATCGAGGTGGTGGACCCCCCGTACATGCCGCCGTAGTAGATGCCGGCGAACATGATGAACGCGCTGGTGGGTGGGAGGCTGAAGGTGACGGGAAGCAGCAGCGCGACAGTCATCGCCGGACCGATGCCGGGCAGCACACCGACCGCGGTACCGAGCAGCACGCCGATGAGGGCGAACATCAGGTTCGTCGGCGTCAGCGCGGTCGAGAACCCGTCGAGAAGCAATCCGAAGCTCTCCATCAGATGACCGCCTCCAGAACACCATTGGGCAGGTAGATGCCCAACAACCTGGTGAAGATGAGGAAGGTGGCCAGCGGGACCAGCAACGTGGTCAGGATGAGGCTGCGGGGCCGTCGCGCGCCGAGGGCGAAGGCAGTCCCGCCGAAGAACAGCATGGTCGACAACAGATATCCCAGCGGATTGATGATGAGGATGTAGGCAACGAACGCGCCGGCGAGCGCGGCCAGCGTCCGCCAGTCGGTCTTCTGGGTGAGGTCGATGTCCTCGCTTTCTTCGGACGCGGCCCGGTCACCGCGCAGGACGGCAATGGCGAGCCACAGTCCGACGAGCGTGGCCGCACCGCCCACCACGTAGGGGAAGAACCTGGGTCCGACGGCGTTGGCGGTGGCCAGTACGCGGATCGAACTGGTGTCGAGGATCATCGCGACGCCGACGCCGGTGAGTGCCAGCGCTGCGGCGAGCTCGCCCCAGGAGATTCGCCCTTCCGTTGTGGGGGGCGGTGCGGTTTCGCTCATCCCTCGACCAGCCCCAGGCTGACCAGCGTCTCGCGGATTTCGGCCTTCTGCTCGCCCATGAAGGTGGTGAACTCCTCGCCCGTCAGGTAGGCGTCGGTCCAGCCGTTCTTCTTCATCGTGTCCTGCCAGCCTTGGCTTTCGTGCACGGTGTCCAGCCACGCCGTGACCTGTTGGGCCTGCTCCGGTGTGGTGTTGGGCGGTGCCAGGATGCAGCGCCAGTTGGCGAAGGTGACGTCGACGCCCTGCTCGACCAGCGTCGGGATGTCGACGCCTTCGATCGGCTCGGGCGCGGTGACGCCGAGGGCGCGCAGTTCGCCGGCTTCCACCTGCGGCAGGTATTCCTGGACGTTGGAAATTCCGGCCGACACCTGTCCACCGAGAAGAGCGGCCAGGGACTCGCCGCCACCGGAGAAGGCCACGTAGTTGACCAGCGACGGGTCGACCCCGGCGGCTTCGGCGATCAGACCCGCGGTGATCTGGTCGGTGCCGCCGGCGGACCCGCCGGCAATGGAGACGGCGCCGATGTCGGCCTTCATGGCGTTGACCAGGTCGCCCATGTTCTTAAACGGCGAGTTCGCCGGCACCACGATGATGTGGTGCTCCTCGGTCAGCCGAGCGATCGGCACAACTTCATCCAGGGTCACAGTGGAGTCATTGGTGGCGATCGCCCCGACCAGGGTCGCGCCGGTGACCATCAACGTATTCGGATCGGTCCGTGTGACGAACTGCGAGAGGCCGATGGTGCCGCCGGCACCGGCGATATTGATGACCTCGACACCTTCCGGCGCCAGGTTGTCGGCCTCGACGACAGCCTGCAGCGACCGGGCGGTGCTATCCCACCCCCCGCCGGGTGCTGCGGGGGCAATCAGCTGCACGGCCGCGGTCGGGTACGCCCCCGCGCCGCCGCCGGCAGCGTTGGACGAACCGGGCTTCTCCTGGCCACAGCCGGAAAGCAGTAAAGCGGTAGCGGCACCAAGTGCCGCCATGGTCTTCAGGCGCATATCGAATCCCCATCGAATCGGTGGTGTGACGGTGGTCATAGCATACAGCTTATAGGCTGTAGGTCAAAACAATTTGGAATTGTGACCCAGCAGGGACCGGGCTACGAACGGCAGGATTCCGCCGTGCCGGAAGTAGCGCGCCTCTGCTGCGGTATCGAGTCGGACCTCGACGTCGAATCCGAGTGCGTCGCCGGCTTTGATACGTACCCGTCGAGGCCAGTTGGTCTCGTCCAGGCCGGCCAAACCCTCGATGTCCAACGTTTCGTGTCCGGTCAGGCCTAGGGTGGTCACGCTGTCTCCCGCGGCGAATTGCAGTGGCAGCACGCCCATTCCGATCAAGTTCGAGCGGTGGATGCGCTCGAAGGACTCGGCGATCACCGCCCGAACCCCGAGCAACGCAGTCCCTTTCGCCGCCCAATCGCGTGACGAGCCGGTGCCGTACTCCTTGCCGCCCAGGATCACCAGCGGTACTCCTGCTGTCCGGTACCTACCGGCTGCGTCGTAGACGGTCCGCTCGGTGCCGTCGAGATGATCGAGGGTCCACCCACCCCGCCGCCCAGGCACGAGATGGTTTCGTAGGCGCTGGTTGGCGAACGCGCCACGGAGCATGACCTCGTGGTTTCCGCGGCGGGAGGCGTAGGTGTTCAGGTCCCCCTCGGCCCGCTCCCGGAGGTACACCCCCGCTGGGCTGTCCTCGGGGATCCGGCCCGCTGGGCAGATGTGATCCGTTGTCACGGAGTCCCCGAGCACCAAAAGTGCTCGGGCGCCGCGGATGTCGTCGACGGGCTCGGTTGTGGCCGTGATGTTCTCGAGAAAAGACGGCCGACGAACGTAGGTGGACGCCGCGTCCCACTCGAACGTCGGCGCTCCCCCGGCCGGTAACTGCGCCCACTGCTCTTCGCCCCGGAAGACATCAGCGTAGCGACGGGTGAACATCTCCGGCTCGAGGCTCGAGCTGATGACCGCTTGGATCTCGTCGTCGGTCGGCCACAGCTCGCTGAGGAAGATCGGTCGGCCGGACCCGTCGTTGCCCAGCGGTTCGTGCATCAGGTCGACGTCCATCGATCCAGCCAGTGCGTAGGCCACCACCAGAGGCGGGGAGGCGAGGTAGTTCATCGACACTTCGTTGTGGATGCGTCCCTCGAAGTTCCGGTTTCCCGACAGCACGGCGGCGACGACGACGCCGCGTTCGGCGATTGCCTGACTCACCGCCGGTAGCAGCGGGCCTGAGTTGCCGATGCAGGTCATGCAGCCGTACCCGACGGTGTGAAAGCCGAGTTGCTCCAGTGGTTGATCCAGTCCGGACCGGCTCAGGTAGTCGGTGACCACCTTTGAGCCGGGCGCCAAACTCGTCTTGACCCACGGCTTGGAGGTGAGGCCGGCAGCGACGGCGTTGCGCGCCAGGAGGCCGGCGGCCACCATGACCGATGGGTTGGAGGTGTTGGTGCACGAGGTAATTGCCGCGATGCCCACCGCTCCGTGCTCGACCGTCGACATCCGCATGCGTGGTGCCGCTGATCGGGAGATGGCCGGCGGGTCACTGGCCGGGAACGATTCGCGGCTGGCTTCGTCGACCTCGTCGTCGGCGTCGTCGCCCGCGTCGTCGGCGTGAGTTCGAACCGGCGCACGGTCGGCCAGCATCTCGGCGAGCTCCCCCTGAAATCGGCTGCGGGCGCTGGCAAGCGGAACCCGATCCTGCGGCCGCCGCGGACCGGCGATCGACGGCTCGACGGTCGACAGATCGAGTCGGATCAGGTCGTCGAAGCGCAGCGTGGCGTTCGGGTCGTGCCACAGCCCCTGTTCCTTGGCGTAGTGCTCTACAACCTCGACCTGCTCGGCATCTCGGCCCGTGAACCGCAGATAGTCCAGCGTGATCTGGTCGATCGGGAAGATTGCGCAGGTAGAGCCGAACTCCGGGCTCATGTTCGCCAGCGTCGCCCGATCGGCCAGCCCGACCGCACCTACCGACGGTCCCGTGAATTCGACGAAGCTTCCGACGACGCCGCGGCTACGCAGCATCTCGGCGATCGTCAGCACCAGATCGGTTGCGGTGACGGCGGGCCTGAGCTCACCGGTGAGTTCCAAGCCCACGACGGGCGGGATCAGGGTTTCGACGGGCAAGCCCAGCATCGCCGCTTCCGCCTCGATCCCGCCGACTCCCCAGGCCAGGATGCCGAGGCCGTTGATCATCGTGGTGTGCGAATCGGTCCCGACGAGGGTGTCCGGGAACGCGCGGCCGTCGCGGCGGACGACGACACTGGCCAGGTACTCGAGATTGATCTGGTGCATGATGCCGGTGCCGGGTGGCACAACGGAGAGTTGTCGAAACTGTTCCTGGCCCCATTTGAGGAAGCGATATCGCTCGTCATTGCGTTCGTACTCATGCGCAACGTTGATGCTCATTGCGTCCGGGCGTCCGAAGACGTCCGTGACCACCGAGTGGTCGACGGTCAACTCCGCCGGAATCACGGGATTGACCTTGGCCGGATCCCCGCCGAGGTCACGCACCGCCTCCCTCATCGCGGCGAGATCCACCAGCACCGGGATGCCATTGGTGTCGTGCAAGAACACCCGCGACGGGGCAAACGACACTGCGTGGCCGGAACCTTCTCCAGCGGCCAAGCGCCGGATAGATTCCGCGGTCACCGAGTCGCCGTCCTCATGCCGAAGCAGGTTCTCCAACAGCAGTTTCAGCGAGAACGGCAGCTTCTCGCTCCCGGGTACCGCGTCGAGCGCCCAGATGTCATAGGACTCGTCACCCAGCACCAGGCGCCTACGGGAACCGAAACTATCCATAGAGGACATCAATACATACTCCTTATAGGCTGTAGCCTCTAGGATGCTCTAAAGTATGAGCTGGTGTCCAGCCCTGGGCCAGAAAGGAGACCAATGGCAGTCGGAAGCTCAGCTGCGCCGATGTTCACCAAGACCGACTACGCCTACGCGGCGGTTCGTGACCGGATCATGTCGGGCGACCTTCCTCACGGATCCTCGGTCAGCCAGGAGGCGCTGGCCGCTGAGCTCAGCGTCAGCACCACCCCGCTACGGGAGGCGATGCGACGACTCGCCTCTGAAGGCTTGGTCATCCTCGACGCCCATCGCGATGCCCGCATCGCCCCGTTGACGGCCGAAGAGGCACGCAGCCTCTTCGAGGTCCGCCAACGACTCGATCCACTGGCTGTCCGTCTGGCCGCCGAACGCCGGACCGAATCCGACACGACATTGATCAAGGCGGCGGCCTTGCGGCTGGAACCCCTCGACGCCGGCAGCGGTGTCGAGGCCCTGCAGGCACACCGCGAATTTCACGCCGCGCTCTACCGGGCGTCGCATAACGACCTGTTGATCGGACTGCTCGACGGACTGTGGGACAAAGCCGACCGGTATCGGCGTACCGCGCTGGAATCGCGCGCCGACTCCCCCGCCGACCGCGTTCGTGTGCAGCAGGAACACCAGACGATGATGATTGCCGTCCTCGACGGCGATCCGGACGCGGCTGAGACGTGCATGCACAGCCATGTCGCCAACAGCCTCGGCCGCCGCGCTATCGACATCCTCGCCGGAGACTGAGAGACGCTCGGGTGCCGTTGGCCGGATGGGTGTTGACAGCTGGCCCCAAAGTGGCGACCACGGTCCGACCGCCAGTTGATGCCCGCGAACAACCGTGTCTCGTCACATTCGACCCGGGCAAAATGTGTTGTCCAACAGCGTGACATGTAAGGCAGGCAGACCGGCTTTCGATGCGGCGCCGGCCAGCGTCTTGCCGTGCTTGACCTCACCGTCGGTTCTGCGGGCCCGGCGAAGGTGGTCATTGCAAGTGCAGCCGACACGCCGTCAAACACTTGGTGCAGCGAATCGGCTGAACGAAGATCACCCACGACGACGTCCGCGCCTCGATGCGCCGCTTCCAGCGCCCTGTAGTCGGCGACGTCTCGCACCGCCGTCAGGACCGCTGCGCCTTGTCGGCCCCGTCGCCCCGATGACAACGACGGGAGCGGCAGTCGCAGCCGTCACGACTCGACCTGGTTCCACCATGCCGGGATTCCGCGGCCGGTTTTATAACAAGATGAACAGAACGTCAATGAGGTAAGCAAGCTATCAGCCACTGAGGCTTCCGCAGCGGCATCGGCAGCATCTCTCGGATCGAGGCCCGGCGGGTATGTGGGCATGCCCGCGACGTCGATCTGCACGCCAGCGCGGCTGAACTCGCGGTAGGTATGCCCTCGTACGATGAGTAGATGGCACGTCCGCCGGAGTTCGACCGCGCGCAGGCGCTGATCAAGGCCCTACACCTGTTCTGGGAAAGGGGCTATGACCGCACCACCGTCCGTGACCTCACCGAGGTAATGAATATCTCGGCGCCAAGTCTGTACAACACCTTTGGCGGCAAGAAGGAGCTCTTCGACGAGGCCGTCGCCGCCTATACGGGTTCGCCGACGCGGGTTGTCCCCCCAGGTCTGCAGGAGCGAACGGCGCGCGCCGTGTTCGCGAAGATCCTCGAGATCGCTATCCGTGAGTACGCCAGCTCCACCCAACCGCATGGGTGTTTCGTGATCTCCGACCCCATTCTGGGCGACGAGCGACTCCTCGGACGCATCGCCATCCGGGCCCGGATGCAGCAGGCTTACGACGACGGCGACCTGCCCGAAGATGCCAGCGTAGAGGCGTTGACCGACTATATCGACGTCGTATTGCGCGGGTTGTCCTCCATCGCGCGAGACGGTGTAAGTCCCGAGGCCATGCGCGCCGCCGCAGACGTGGCGCTTCGCGCTTGGCCGAGGTCGCGACGCCGGTCGACACGCGCCTGATCGCCACCGATATAGCCCACTCTTGCAGCGACCGTTGGTGTTCGGGTCGAGACGGTCAGAGTGACGGAACGTCGGCATTGTCCGCGGCGTGCTGATATCGTCACGCGGTACAGTTTTGTCAGCATTGTTATAAAACCAGATCGACGCGGCGTAGATCGTGTCTGTCGTGACCTGTTGGAGGACAGTCGTGAGCACGCCCGGCCTTATCGAGAAGTTGATGCACAACAACCTCATGGCGGTCTTCAATGAACGCGACGATACGAAGCGTGGTGCCGCCGTGCAGCGGACGTATGCCCCCGACGTGCGCTGGACGGACGCCGAAGGGGTGACCACCGGCCACGCCGGGCTGGACGCCAAATGCGTTGGATTGCAGGCAGGTATCGGCAATCTGCAGTTCGAGCCAGCGGGCCCGCTGCATGAACTGCCCGCATTCGGCTACCTGGCATGGCGGCTCGTCGATCCTGCCAGCGGGCAGGAACACCTGTCGGGTTTCGACGCCGCCGTGATCACCGAAGGTTTGATCACCGAGCTGTGGACAGTACTCATTCCGCCGAGTTCCTGACGCGCGGCGGGCCACCAACCAGGCGGTCTTCGGCAGTCCGACCCATGGGTGTCGATTGTCCGGGCCGCGGGGAACACCGTCATCGCTATACGAGTGGAGGCGTCGAAGCTATCCGCGGTGTCGCTTGCCCGGTCCGCTCCAGTCGCACCCGATCGACAGGTTCACTCGGGCGCTCAGGCTCACGCTCACCAGATCAATCTCCGCGAATCGTTCGTCGAACTCATGCCCAACCAATGAGGAGCAGCCAACCATGACTGTCCACTCGAACGCACCCATCGACGTCGTTCGCCGCAACATCGAGGCGGTTCAGAACGGCGGTGACTTCACGGTTTTCGACGAGATCTTCGCCGAAGACTTCACCGACCACACACCACAACAGGGCGTGACCGCCGACAAGGACGGTGTGCGCACGCTCTACGCCGGACTACGGACCGCATTTCCCGACTTTCACGCCGACATCCATTGGCAGACAGTCGAAGACGACAAGGTGACGACGTTCAAGACCTACCACGGAACGCACCGCGGTGAATTCCTCGGCGTTCCGGCCACCGGCCGAAACGTCCACTTCGACACCCTCGACGTCTTTCGTGTCCGCGACGGACGGCTCACCGACCACTGGGGCATCGCCGACCTGCTCGGCGTGCTGGTCCAACTGGGCCGCTTGTCAGCGGACACCGCCTTCTGACTGATCGTTTGGCGGTGCCGCTCACCACCAACAAGTGCCCCCACAACCGCCAATCGCGGCACGTCTTCCGCGCCCAGCGATGCATGGCCAACGGATCCCCTTCGGCAAGAGGAGGAGTCACACATGACCACACCGCTCCAGGGAAAGGTCGCGCTGATCACTGGCGGATCCAGAGGCATTGGTGCCGCAATCACGGACCGCCTTGCCGCCGAAGGTGCCACCGTCGCCTTCAGCTACGCCCGCGCCTCGTCACGACCATCCAGGACACAGGCGGGCGGGCAGCGGCCTTCCAAGCCGATCAGGCAGACCCCGCCTCCTGCGCACGGCTCGTCAGCCAGGTCGTCCAGACCTACGGGCCGCTGGACATCCTGATCAACAGTGCCGGTGTCTACGAGACCGGCACCATCGACGACCCCCACCGCGACGAATCCGTCTTCGGCACCCAACTCCAAACCAACGTCGTCGGCGTCGTAGCCACCACCCGCGCCGCGGTGCTCAACTTCAACGACGGCGGCCGC
Source organism: Mycobacterium sp. (assembly GCA_040512325.1). Lineage (GTDB taxonomy): Bacteria > Actinomycetota > Actinomycetes > Mycobacteriales > Mycobacteriaceae > Mycobacterium. The sequence continues at coordinate 12,962 of JBEVFK010000010.1, forward strand.
ATCGTGACCATCGGGACCACCGGCGCCGCACAAACACCGTTCCCCGGCATCGGCGACTACGTCGCCACCAAGGCAGCACTGGCCGCCTACATCCGGGCGTGGTCACGCGACCTCGGCTCTCGAAACATCACCGTCAACATCGTCCAGCCCGGTGCCGTCAACACCGACATGAACCCCGCCGCGGACCCAACGCCGCATTCCAAAAGTCGCTGAACTCCCTGAACCGCTTCGCTGACCCCACCGAGGTCGCCGCACTGGTCTCATTCCTCGCCGGCCCCGAAGCAGGATTCATCACCGGCACCACGGTCAACATCGACGGCGGCCTGAGCGCGTGAGCGGCGTCAACTTCGTCGACGCCCCATCGTGTCCAATCTCAAATGGCCACCTGGCACCTGTCCTGGCTTCTTCCGGGAGACACGCCAACCGGCCTGCCGTTTGTCGCTGGCGACGAACCATCACGTGATTGATTGACGAGCTAGCGCGTACAAGCTTTGAAACCCAGTGCGCCACAACAGCATCCAGGGAACGGAGGCCTGCAAAATAGCCCGATGACGTCGGGATGTCGATGACCGAACGGACCCGGTTCACTCAACAACATCGGGCCGATGAGCGATGGAACACCGACTCGAGGAAATCGTTCCGCTTGCGTTACAAAAAGCTGCCGTACCGTCGCGCAAAATCGTCGAAGTTCGTCCGCGGAGCCACGTGATCCGTTATATGTGGCAAATGCAGTCAACAGCGTATGTGGGGCGCGTCGGGGGTTTGGCAGTAGCTCTGGGCATCGGATCTGCGGTGGCGATGGGATGGGGATGCGCCACCGCGGCCGCCGATACCTCGGGCTCGCCGGCCTCTTCGGCCAGCGATAGCTCGTCGGCGGACAGCGGTGAGTCCACTCGGGCAACCTCGCGACAAGCGTCGTCAAAGCCGACCAAAGCAAGCCAACCGCAACCCAGGAAGTCCGGTTCGCAGGGAAGCGCCGACCAGCGGGAACAGAGTGCATCCACGGACCAGGCCCACCAGGCAGGCCGCCGACCACGCCAGGAGACCCCGGCCGGACTTGACCCGGCGGACGACGCCGCCGACGCCGCTGCTGTCATTCGCGAGCCGCAGGGGACGGGAGAGGTGACATCACCACCGCGTATCCGACGGACACTGAAAGGGGAGATTTCCTCTCCCACGCCCGGCGCCGGCGATGCGCTCACCGCAGTTCCCACTCTGGCCAGTGCGGAGCTGAAAGTTGCGTCGGCAAATTCCGAGCCTGTCACACCTGCCGACGGACCCACCGCAGTCGGGGTCCTCGCTTTTGCGCGGCGGGACCTCGAGAAGCCGGTCCGCGGACCGGCCCACGTACGGACCAATGCGCTGGTGACCACGCAGGCGGCATCTCCGATCGGCCTGGCGCCCGGCGTCGTGGTGCCGCCGTCCGTCGTTGGACACTATGAGATCACCGAACCTCCGTCGCTGATCGACCGGATCACGGTGTTCTCGATGGAGGTGCTGGGCCGAATCTCCGACGTCATCGGCGTCAACATCGTGGCCAAACTCGGCGAGTCAATCCTGACGCCGAAGCCGCCGTGGTTCACCACGCTCGGACTCGACGTCGCGAAATCCGAATACGAGGGTGGTGACGTGTGGACCATCACGCCGCCGAAGCCGAGCGGTGAGGTGGTGGTCGCCGTCCACGGCAGTGGATTCGTCTACCCGCCCAACATCATTCATTGGCTGGACTACACCCAGATGGCCCGCCAGACGGGTGCCACCGTCGTCGTGCCCCGCTACCCCCTGATCCCGGACGGCGGCACCGCAGCCAACAGCGTTCCCCCGATGGCGGACTTCATCGCCACCCAGGCTGAAATGCACGGTGCCGACAAGGTCAGCGTGTACGGCGACTCGGCCGGCGGCACACTGGCCATGCTCGCCGTGCACAAGATCGTCCGCGACTGTGCCGGTGACGCAGGATGCCTGGCCGCCCGCGTACCGTCCCGCCTGGTGCTCCTCTCACCCGGACTCGCCGGACCCGAGATCTACACCGACCCGAACGCGGTGCTGGTCGACGATCCGGTGTCGGATATCCCGAATCCCGAGGACTACGCCGGGTGGGAGGGCGACGATCCGATGCTGTCGAATCCCACCCTCGGTCCGACCGAGGGGATGCCCCCGACGACGGTGTATGTCGGTTCCCGCGAGATCAACGCACCGGGCGCGCTCGCCTACGGCGACCGCCTGCTGACCGCCAACCCGGACGCCGATTTCCACGTCGTGATCGGCATGGGCCAAATCCACGACTGGGCCCAGGGCGGTGGTATCCCCCTCAACTCCCAGACCGGCAAGTACCGCGATGACGTCTACCGCCAGCTCGGCATCGTTCCAGAGGGCGCGACCGAAACAGCCGTGGCAGCCGGAGGTCGACCGTAGTACCTCAGCGCGCTCCCTCGATGTAAAGCAGTGACGGCCAGACCGTCTTCAGTAGAATCTTCTGCGTATAAATCAGGTCATTTTATGTATTTCAGAATATTGACTGAGTGTCCTACCGTCGAGATATGGACGTCGTGATCGGCAATCCCCTCCGGACCCCGGTGGGACGGAACGGCAGTGCGTTGTCGACGCTGACCGCTTCCGGCCTTGCTACTGCCGGGGTCTTCGAGGTCACCCGATGAGTGCGGTCGACGTCTACGCCGTCGTCACCGGCCGCGAAGGCGCCCCGGTGGTGGTGCTCTCGAACTCGCTCGGCTCCACGCACCGGATGTGGGATGCCCAAATCGCTTCTCTGGAGGCCTGTTTCCGCGTAGTCCGCTACGACACCCGCGGCCACGGACAATCACCGGTTCCCGAGGGGCCGTACTCGATCGACGATCTCGCCGACGACCTGATCGCGCTGCTGGACCGCCTCGGCGTCGAGCGGGCCCATCTGGTGGGGTTGTCGCTGGGCGGGATGACCGTGATGCGGGTGGCCGGCCGCAACCCCGAACGCGTTCAGCGGATCGCCCTGCTGTGCACGGGCGCGCAGTTGCCGCCGTCGCAGGCGTGGATGGACCGCGCGGCACTGGTGCGCGAGCAGGGCAGCGCGGCGGTGGCCGGCCCCGTCATCGAGCGGTGGTTCACCCCGGGCTACCTTGCCGCCCACCCCGACAAGCGCAGTGCCTATGAGGCCATGATCGGCTCCACTTCCGCTGAAGGCTATGCCGGTTGCTGCGAAGCGATCGCCAAACTGGATCTGCGCGAAGAGCTTTCGAACATCACCGCCCCCACCCTGGCGATCGCCGGTGATGACGACCCGGCCACCCCGCCGGCCAAGCTGGAACAGATCGTGGCAGGCATTCCGGGTGCCACGTTGCTGACCGTTCCGCAGGCAGCCCACCTCGCCAACGCCGAACAACCCGACATCATCACCGCAGCGCTCATCGAACATCTGGAGCACCCATCACCGTGAACAAAGTCGTCGCATCGGCCGCCGACGCCGTAGCCGACATCTCCGACAGTGCCAGCCTGGCAGTCGGCGGCTTCGGGTCCTGCCCCTGACCGGCAAAGCCGGCGGTGTTGGCCACCACGTTGTCGTAGGTGACTCCGTCGGCGAGTTCGATGACGTTGAAGGCGGTTCCGGTTACGTCGAACACGCCCAGGTCGGTGATGACGCGGCTGACGCCGCCCCGGTGACCGACAGCCGTCAACGCCGCAACGACGCCAACTCCGACCGCGACCGCACCCCCAGCTTGGCGTAAACCCGGGTCAGGTGATACTGCACGGTCTTGGTGGACACAAACAGCTCTGCCGCCACCTCCCGGTTCGAAAGCCCTTGAGCTACCAGAGTTGATACCGCTTCCTCCTGTGGCGTCAGCTGTACGCCGTCGCGGGATCCGCGGACCTGATGCATACCACCGGCTTTGAGTTCGCGATCGCACCGGGCGACGTAGGTGCTCGCACCAAGCGACTCATAGATCTCGCGGGCGGTGCTGATCACGGCGTCTGCCTGGCGGCGTTTGCCGGCCCGCCGCAAGGTCTGGCCGAAGGCGAAGTTGACCCGCGCGGTGTCGTAACGCAGCGGCAGTCCGTTCAGCAGTTCCAGGGACGCCTCGAATGATCGCCGCGCCGCGTGGATATCCCCGAGCGCACCATGCAGGCGACCACGGGCGTAACCCAGCCTTGCCTGCGCCGACCGGTGCCCACGGACCTTCGCCCGCTCCTCGTGTGGCCGCAGAAACGCGTCCGCCGCGTCCAACTGCCCGTCGAGCACCAACGCGTTACCCAGCAGGTCAGGCCACGGCCAGTATCCCGGCTCCTGCAGCGATGTGCCTTTCGCCATCCGCGTCAGCGGTGCGGCGATCCGGCAGACTTTCGCGTAATCGGCTTCGGCCTCGGCGATCTGGGCGCGGGCCAGCAGCGTGGGGATCACCATCATCTCGTAGTCGCCGGTACCGGCGGAGGCTGCCCCCACTGCGGCCGCGGCCGCAGGCCAGTCCCCCCGGAGCGCGGCGATCTGCGCCGCCGTCCACTCCAACAGGGGTGTCGTGACGACGATTCCACTGGTGGCTGCCAGCGCGCGACCGTGTTCGACCACGCTGATCGCCCGGTCCCATTCGCCGACCGCGAAATGCACCCGTGCCAGCCAGGCCAACGCCCACAACGTGATCCGGCGCGAGCCACCGAGCCCGGCTGCTGCCACCGCGCTTTCCAGGCTGGTCCGTGCACCGTCGACGTCGTCGCCGATCAGCTGGACCCAGCCGCGCCCCATGATGACGCGCTGAGCCTGGGCGCCGTGCCGGACCCGCGTCGTCAGTTCGTCATAGGCTGCGGCCGCCTGTTTCGGATGCCCGGCTGCCAACAGGCCCAGCCCCCGGATGGCTGCCGATTCGATCCCCGCCGGCGAGTCACTGTCGGCCAGGCCCAGGGCGTGGTCCGCCCACGACACCAGTTCCGCACCACGGCAATGCATCAGCGAGTGCAGTACATGACGTTGCGCCACCAGCGCGGCCAGATCGGGATCGCGCTCGGTGTTGACGATGTCCCAGGCTCGCCCCAGCCGAACTTCTGCTTCGGCGGCGCGGCCGCGCAGGATCGCCAGATACGCCAGCACCGCGTTGCGCAGCGGCGTCTCACGCAGGCTCTCCACCGCCGGGACCTTGGCCGCCGCCGCCACGCAGTCACCGGCGGCGATCAGCGCGTCCACCGAGCGTGTCAGCCGCTCGTCGCGCCTCAGCGGGTCCGCGGTCAACCGGGCGGCATCGCGGAACAGTGACGCCGCCTGCGCCCAGGCGCCGTTGGCCCCCTGGTCGTGAGCCAACCGCGCGACCTCCTCCGCCAGCCCGGGATCGGGCGTAGGTGTGGCTGCCACGAGGTGGCGGAGCCGCGCGGGAGGATCGGCCACGATGTCGGCGGCGCGGCGGTGCGCTTCGGCGACCGCCTGCACACCCATCAGGTCGAGCACGGCGACGCGGGTGGTCGAGTCGCGCAGCCGCGGTTCGAAGGGCGTGGCCGACGTCAGCAGGCCGGCGGCGTTGGCGGAATCGACCCCGGACAGGGGCTCCGGTAGCCCGGCCAGTGCGCTGGCGTCGGCGAGTGAGCCGTCCTCACCCAGGACGGCCAGCGCCTCGACCAGTGCGCGGCCGTCCGGTGAGCAGGCCTCCAACCGGTCACGGGTCAGGGCGCGAAGATGAGCGGGGGCAGGCAGCGAAACGTCGGGTTGCGACCAGACCCCTTCGGGGACCTCGTCGAGCAATGCGAGGACGTCGCGGGGATTGCCACCGGTCTGCCTGGTGAGCGTGCCGACGATGGCCGGATGCAGCGTGCGACCGCGGGCTGCGGCGAGTGCGGCCACCGCGGGCTCGGAAAGCCCGCCAAGGCGCAGATGGTCGGTGGCCAGGTCGGCCAGGGCCGAACCCAGGGCGACCACGCCCAGCACCACCAGCACCGGAAGATCGCGCTGATGCCGCACCAGTGTCGAGATCGCCTGGAGTGAACCACCATCGGCGTGTTCGGCGTCGTCGATGATGACCAGGGCCGGCTCTGCTTCGCGCAGCCGGTCGACGAGCACCGCCGCCGCGTCCACGGGATCGTCGGGCATCACGTCTTGGAGCAACTGGGCCAACACGCCGCCGGGCAGATCGGTCTCCCACGGTACGGCTCGCGCCCACAGGTAGCCCTCGTGTCGGGCGGTCAGTGCCCGCAACAGCGCGGTCTTGCCGATGCCGGATGGGCCCACGACCGCGACCACCCGGGCACCGTCGGCGACGGTGCCCAGGAGGAAGTCCGCGAGCTCGGTCAGTTCGAGGTCACGCCCGACACAACCGGTGGGCCCCATCAGCACTGTCACATCGTAGTGGCGAGCCGTTCGGCTTCCGGGCTACTTGGCACCGGCTGCGGTGAACTCTTCTTGGGAACGAACGCGGTCACCGCGGCGCCCGCCACGGCCAGCGCTGCGAAGATCACGAAGGCGGTCGACCCGCCCAGACCTGCGCCCACCAGAGTGCCGCCCACGACCGGCCCGATGATGCCGCCGAGTCGTCCGAAACCGGCGCACCAGGCAACGCCCGCTGCCCGGGCCCTGGTCGGGTAGTACCCGGACACCAGGCCATAGATGAGGACCTGCGTGCCGATGGTCCCCACCCCGGCGATCGCCACGGCGATCAACAGGACGGCGAGCGGAAGCTGCGCGAGCAGCAGCACCATCATCACCGCGGCCAGCAGGAAGGTCGTCACGATCACCCGCTGAGCGCTGCCGATCCGGTCGGCGGTGTAGGAGGCGATGAGGCCGCCCACGATGGCACCGAGGTTCAGCACCAGCAGGAACATCAGCGAATAGTTCTTGGCGAAGCCGTTGTCCTGCATGATCTGCGGCAGCCAGGTGTTGAGCCCATAGGTCAACAGCAGACCGACGAAGCTCATCATCCCGAGCAGCGCGGTGGGCAGGATCAGTGGCCGGCGTACCAGTGCCGCGAATCCCATTCTGCCAGTGTCTGGTTCGAGGTCGGTGAGCGTGATGCCGGTGCGCTTTGCCACTTCGGCCGCGCGGGCGTGCCGGCCGCGGGACTGCAGCCAGCGCGGTGATTCCGGCAGCTTCCAGACGGCCAATGGCAAGAGCACGAGCAGTGGCAGCGCGCCGAAGGCGAAGAGCAGCCGCCAGCCGTCACTGCCATTGAAGATCAGCGCCATTACCGCCGCCAGCACCCCGCCTGCTGGAACTCCGCTGTAGACAACAGCATTGAGTCGGTTACGCTGGTGCGGTTCGGCGAATTCGGCGACCAGGGCGCCGACCGTCGCGACCAGAGCACCGACACCGACTCCGGTCAGGAAGCGGAAGAGCCCGAAGGTGGTGACGGACTGGGATACGGCGGTGAGACCCATCCCCACGGAAAACCATGCCAAGTTCACCAGGACCACCAGCCGGCGACCCACCCGGTCTCCGATGGCCCCGGCGCACAATGCGCCGACCATCACCCCCACCAGAGCGTAGCTTCCCAGCACCCCGGCTTCCTGCGGCGTGAGCGCACCGAGCTGTGTCGGATCCGCCAGCAGCGTCGGCACGACGGTGCCGTAGACCACCAGGTCATATCCGTCGAAAATCAGTGCCACAGTGGAAAGTGCGACTACCCACCCGAGTGTTCGGGCGCGCCGGGATTCGGACATGATGACTCCAGACTTGTTGTGTGTAAGCAGTTGTCAGCCGACGTCGCCGCCGGCGACGGGCAGCACGGTCCCGGTGATGTAGGTCGCCTCGTCAGAGGCCAGGAAGCAGATGGCCGCCGCCTGTTCGTCGAGAGTTCCGTACCGTTTGAGGAAGGACGACTCGATGGTCTGGGCGATATGCGCGTCGAACCAGTCCCGTTCGGTGTCATTGTGCGTTTCGGGAGTACCGCGGGAGATCCGTCGAGCCGGGGCGGTGGTGCCACCGGGTGCGGTCGCAACCACGCGGATACCGTCGTCGGCATATTCCATCGCCAGCGAGGCGGTGATGGCGTTGATCCCCCCTTTGGCGGCCGAATACGGGATGCGATGGATGCCCTTGGTCGCCGCCGAGGAGACGTTGACGATGACACCCTGGCCACGCTGCACCATCGACGGCAGAGCGGCGCGGCAGCTGTAGAGGGTGGTCATCAGCGACCGGTTGATCTCGGCACGGATCTCGTCGTCGGTGAATTCGGTGAAGGGTTTGAAGTTGATGGCTCCCCCGACGTTGTTGATCAGCACGTCGATGCGACCGAACGCCGACAGTGCCTGTGCCACCACTGTTTCGGCGCCCTCCCAGTGCTCGAGGTCGGCGGTGACGGCCAGCGCCTTGGCATTGCCTGCGCTCAGCTCGTCGGCGAGTTCTTTGACGAGCTCCGACCGGTCGACCAGCACCAGGGTGCCGCCTTCGGCGCTGATCCGCCGCGCCGCCTGCTCGCCGATCCCCTGGGCCGATCCGGTGACCACGACGACCTTGTCGGCGAATCGTCCCGGTGTGACGAACCGGGGCCGACGGGCGGTGGCCGCGTCCGACATCGCCCGGCGCATGGTCTGCTTGGAACGATCCGCGTGCGCCACGATCAACGCCCGGGCGGTGTCCCGGTCGCCGGCCTCGAAGGCACTGACGATGTCCATGTGGTCCTGGGCGCACAGCGGGTGACACCAGGTCGCGTTGCGCAGCACCTCACTCATCCGGCCTTTCACACCCAGCGCCTGGTAGGCCTGCAGCAGATGGTTGTTGCCGGTCAGCGTGAACAGGTAATCGTGAAAGGCGGCGTTGGTTTCGGTGTACTGAGCGGCGTCGACGAAGTGGTCGTCTTCCACGTACGGCAGCGTGGTCTCGGCGAGTAACCGGTAGCCGGCCAACTGTCGGGTGCTGAGCCGTCCGAGCGTCAGTTCCAGCGCCCCGAGTTCGAGTGCCTGCCGGGCCTCGAACAGGGCATCCGAGGCGTGCACCTCGGGATGTTCTTCCCCGATCTGGTAGCCATCCTGGGAAACCACCTCCGGCACTGGTGACGGCGCGGGCTCTTGGCTGGGCGCGGCGGCGGCCGCGAAGATCGACTGACCCGCCAGATCCCTGGCGCCGCTGACGATCAGGGTCCCGTTGTCGGTGTCGAGCGGGCCGGTATCCCCGGATCCCGTCGCCGGTGTCATCACCTGGCCGGCGATGGCCCTGACTGCGGCGGCGTCGTCGATCGCTGTCGCCGTGTCACCACGGGTGGCGAGATCGCGCTGCGGCAGCATCGTCTGCCCGGCGATGCCGCGAGCGTCTGCGGAGACGTGCAGTTCTTCGCCGGCTTCGGTGGCCGTTCTGACCGTGGGTTCGGGTGCACTGGCGACGTGGGCCAGTGCGAACTTCTCGAAGTAGAAGCCGGTGGGTTCGATGCCGGACTCGTTGACGTGGGACCGGACCGCCTCGACCATCGGTGGCGGCCCGCAGAGATAGATCGCGACATCGCCGTCGTGGAGATGGGCCGGCTCGATCAGACTCGTCACGTAACCCTTGTTCGCGGCCTGTGAGTTCTTGTCGGCCACACAGAGATCCCACGTCAACCCCGGCAATTGGGCGGCGATGCTCTCGATCTCCTCGACCTCCACGATGTCCGCGTCGGTGCCGACGCCGTAGATCATGTGGATGGTGCGCTCACTCGACCCGTCGCGCAGATTCCGCAGCATCGACAGCACCGGCGCCAGTCCGGTCCCCCCGGCCAGCAGCAGGGCGGGGCGGTCGGTTTCGCGGAGGAAGAACGATCCGTTGGGGCCGGTGAACGAGAGGGTGTCGCCGACGGCGGCTCGTGCGCTGAGGTATTCCGACATCGCGCCGCCGGGGGTGAGCTTCACCAGGAAGGTCAGCAGGTCATCGCCAGGGGCGTTGGAGAACGAGTACGACCGGGTCTGGTCGGTGCCGGGAACGGCGATGTTGACGTATTGCCCAGGTAGGAAAGCCAATTCGGCACGGTTCGGGATCTCTACGCCGATGGCGACGGTGGTCTCCGAGAGCCTTTCCAGCCGGGTCAGGGTGCCGGTGTAGGTGGCGGCCTGGGTCTTGGCGATGTCGGAGGTGGTGGCGATCTGGAGCACGAGATCTGATCGCGGCTTCATGCTGCAGGGCAGGACGTACCCGGCAGCCGCCTCGTCGGGCGCCAGCGCGTCGTCGATGTAGGTGCCCCCGTCGTAGCGGCCCGATTCGCACAGCGCCTTGCAGGTGCCGCAGGCACCGTCCCGACAGTCCAGGGGGATGTTGATGCGCTGCCGGTAGGAGGCGTCGGCGACGGTCTGGTCGTCCCGGCACGTGATGAAGCGGGTGACACCGTCCTCGAAGGAGAGTGCGACAGAGTAGTTCTCAGCAGTGGTGCGGCGGGCTGGGGGCACCTCCCGCTTGCGGGGGCGAGCGGAGCGACCGGGAGATGTAAGAGTCATGACGTATCCCTAGAAGTGGTAGACGTCGACGACGTGGTGGATGTAATCGTTCTTGAGCACCACGGTCTTGCGGCGGATCAAGGGCTGCTGACCGCTGAAATCGATGGTGTAGAAGGAGGTTCCGTAGTACGGGTCGACGGTCTTGTAGCGGAAGTACATGGTGTGCCAGTTGAATCGGACATCCACCAGATCGCCGCGGCGTTCGATCACCTCGACATTGGTGATGTTGTGGCTGGTGCGGGGTTCGGGCAGCGACGTGGCCGAGGAGCGTTCGGTGCGGATGCGGAACACCCGATCCTCCAGGCCACCTTTGTTCGCGTAGTAGATCAGCGAGATGTCGCGTTGGGGATCTTCGACCAGCAGGTCATTGTCGTCCCAGGACGGCATCCAGTACACGACGTCGTCGGCGTAACACTGCAGCCATTTCTCGAACTCGCGGTCGTCCAGATACCTGGCCTCCCGGTAGAGGAACTGCTCGATCATGTTTTGCGTGATGAGTGTGCTTGCTGCGGTCTGTGTTTCGGTGGACATGTCAGCTTTCCTTTTCTTGTTCACGGGCCAGGGCCTGCCGCATGGTCTGCAGCCAGTAGCCGTGCTGCACCGGGTACAGGCCCTCGTCCTCGTTCTTGACGCCGGCCGAGATGACGCCGGGCATGTCCAGTGACTCGGCCACCTCGTCGGGTCCGGTCAGCCAGTGCTCGGCACCGCGGCTCATGTCGTTCCACGGTGCCGCCTCGGCGCGGAAGGTCAACTGGCAGGAGCGGAACTCCTCCAGGTCGTCGGGAGTCGCCATACCGGAGGCATTGAAGAAGTCCTCGTACTGGCGGATCCGGTGCGCCCGGGCGGCGTCACTTTCCCCCTTGGGGGCGATGCAGTAGATGGTGACCTCGGTCTTGTCCGGCGCAATGGGCCGGAAGTGCCGGATCTGCGTCGAAAATTGGTCCATCACATAGACATTCGGGTAGAGGCAGAGGTTGCGGCTGCCCTTGACCATGAAGTCGCCCTTGGCTTCGCCGAAGCGCTCCTTGAGGCTGTCCAGTTGATCCCACAGCGGCCGGTCCTGCGGATTGCCCGCCCAGGTCCACAGGCACAGGTGCCCGTGCGGAAAGGACCAGTACCCGCCGCCGGACTTGCCCCAGCTGCCGGCGTCGAGGGCCAATGTGGCGTTCTTCGACTCGCCGGTGCCGCGGCGACTGGTGGTGGCGGCGTAGTTCCAGTGCGTGGCGGTGACGTGGTAGCCGTCGGCACCGTTCTCCGCCTGCACCTTCCAGTTGCCGTCATAGGTGTAGGTCGATGAGCCGCGCAACACCTCCAGCCCGTCAGGCGACTGGTCGTCCCGCATGTCGATCAGCTTGGTGCTGTCACCGAGGTGCTCGGCCAGCGGCAGCTCGGCGTCGTTGAGGCTGGCGA
>JBEVFK010000011.1:0-24132 GCA_040512325.1 Mycobacterium sp.
ACTGGCAGATTCAGGGGTGCCGATGCCGACACCGGCGCAGACGGGTTCGGGGGCGCGGTTGCCGATGCGCGATCTGCTGTCCATGCTCGCCACCAGTACCTCGCAGCATTATCTGGCGGTCTTCGAAAACCATTCGGGTCGGCCGTTGTATCTGGGTCGGTCCCGGCGCCTCGCCAGTGTGGATCAGCGGATGTGGTGCTACGCCCGCGATGGGGGGTGCACGTTCCCGACGTGCACGGTGCCCGGGGATCGCTGCGAGGTCCACCACACCCCGGATTGGGATGCTGGCGGCCACACCAATGCCGATGAGCTGCATTTCGGGTGCGGCAGCCACCACAAGGGGGCCACCCGTGGGGTGTACCAAACCTCAGTGACCGAGGCGGGTCGGTTGGCGTGGAGCGACGGCACCCGCCCACCCGAGATCAACCACGTCCACCACGCCGACGAACTCCTCGCCGAAACCCACCTCGGAGACAGCGGCCCCACCGCGACCGACGCAGGCGACGACAACCCCGCCGACACCGACGACCCCTGACACCCCACACCCCACCGGGCCCCCGCCGACGCCACCACACGCCGGCAGCATCCCGCTGTCCGAACGCGATCAGCCGCGGATATTCAGAGCGCGCCGTGTCGCTCCAGCCCAATGACGCTCAGACAGATCCGGGTGCCGAGCTGACAACAATTGGCGCCGTACGAGGGTCACACAATTGGCCAGGACCACTGACCGTGAATCAGCCAGTGGGACAGCATCTCCCGATGCCGAGAACCGGCCTGTGTCAGGCGGGTCGCTAACTTCGCGGGAGGTTATCCGTACTTGAGCGGCAGGTTATCCGTACTTGATCTGCAGGCCGACGCCGATGATGGATACCAGCCAGATTCCGGCGACGAAGAGCGTGAGCCGGTCGAGGTTCTTCTCCACCACGGTCGAGCCGGACATGCTGGACTGCACGCCGCCACCGAACAGCGTCGACAGGCCACCACCCTTGGCACGGTGCAGCAACACCAATAGCACCACCAACAAGCTGGTGACGATCAGGATGATCTGCAGAGCCAATTCCATGGCGGTTACCTTACATGCTGGGGATTCTGGCGCGGAAATCGCCGGTCAGCGGCGATGTCCGCGCCAAAATCCAAAGAAACGATCAGGGCAGGGGTCCACCGGCGGCGATCGCGGACAGGGTGGCGAACTGCTCGCCATCCAGCGACGCACCGCCGACGAGCGCGCCGTCCACGTCCTCTTTGCCGACGAGCTCACCGACATTCTTGGCGTTGACCGAGCCGCCGTAGAGCACCCGGACGCCGGCGGCGATCTCCGGTGTCGCCAACTCCGCGAGTTGCTTGCGGATGGCGCCGCAAACCTCTTGCGCATCGGTGGCACTGGCGACGCGGCCGGTACCGATGGCCCACACCGGCTCGTAGGCGATGACGACGCTGCTGATGTGCTCAGCCGACAATCCAGCCAAGGACCCCGTGAGCGACTCCACGTTGAACTCGACGTGATTGCCGGCCTCACGCACTTCGAGGGCTTCGCCGATGCAGACGATGGGAGTCAGTCCGTGCTTGAGCGCCGCGGCCGCCTTCGCCGCCACCAGCGCGTCGTCTTCGTGGTGATAGGTGCGACGCTCGGAATGGCCGACGACGACGAAGGTGCAACCCAGCTTGGCCAGGAACGCGCCGCTGATCTCGCCGGTGTAGGCACCCGAGTCGTGCTGCGAGAGGTCTTGCGCGCCGTAGGTGAGGCGCAACTTGTCACCGTCCACCAGCGTCTGCACACTCCGCAGATCGGTGAACGGCGGGATGACGGTGACATCGACCTTGTCGAAGTACTTGTCCGGCAACGAGAATGCGATCTTCTGCACCAGGGCGATGGCCTCGAAGTGGTTGAGGTTCATCTTCCAGTTGCCGGCGATCAACGGCTTACGGGCCATAGTTTCTAAGACTCCAGTACTTGGATGCCGGGCAGGTCTTTGCCCTCGAGGTATTCCAGCGACGCGCCGCCACCGGTGGAAATGTGCGAGAAGCCGTCCTCCGGGAGGCCGAGCTGGCGGACAGCCGCTGCGGAGTCGCCGCCGCCGACGACGCTGAAAGCGCCCTTGGCTGTGGCGCCGATGATGGCCTCCGCGACACCTTTGGTGCCCGCAGCGAACGCCGGGAATTCGAAGACCCCCATGGGGCCGTTCCAGAACACCGTCTTGGCGTTGGACAGCAGCGCGGCAAATCGTTTCACCGATTCCGGGCCGATGTCCAGTCCCATCTTGCCGTCGGGGATCTTGTCGGCGGCCACCGTCTCAGGCGGGGAATCGGCGGCGAACTTCTCCGCCACGACGATGTCGACGGGCAGGTGGATCACGTCGCCGTAATCCTCCAGCAGCTTCTTGCAGGTGTCGATCATCTCTTCCTGCAGTAGCGAGGAGCCCACCGAAACCCCTTGCGCTGCAAGGAAGGTGAAGCACATGCCGCCGCCGATGACGATGCTGTCGGCCTTGCCTGCCAAGTTTTCGATCACCGCGATCTTGTCGGAGACCTTGGAGCCGCCGAGCACCACGGCGTAGGGGCGGTCGGTGGAACTGGTGAGCTGCTTGAGCACGTCGACCTCGGTGGCCACCAGTCCGCCGGCGTAGTGCGGCAGCAGAGAAGCCACGTCGTAGACCGACGCCTGCTTGCGATGCACCACACCGAAGCCGTCGGAGACGAACGCTGCGTCATCGCCGACGAGCTCGACCAGCGCTTTGGCCAGCGAGAGCCGCTCGGCGTCGTCCTTGCTGGTCTCACGCGCATCGAAGCGGATGTTCTCCAGCAGCAGCACGTCGCCGTCGGTGAGGCCCTCGGCGCGGGCCAGGGCGTCACTGCCCACCACATCGCCGGCGAGCTGCACGTGCCGACCCAACTGTTCGCCCAGCGCTGCCGCCACCGGCGCCAGGGAGAACTTCGCGTCGGGTTCGCCCTTCGGGCGGCCCAGGTGCGCCGTGACGATCACCTTGGCACCGGCGTCGGCGAGCGCCTTCAGCGTGGGCGCCGACGCGATGATCCGACCGGGATCGGAGATGGTGCCGTCATCGCCAAGGGGGACGTTGAGGTCGGAGCGCACCAGGACGCCCCGACCCTCGACGCCTTCGGCCAACAGATCAGACAGAGATTTGATCGCCATGGCTACTGGGTGGATCTAGAGGGACTTGCCGACCAGGGCGACCAGGTCGACCAGCCGGTTGGAGTAGCCCCACTCGTTGTCGTACCACGACACGACCTTGGCCTGGTTGTCGATGACCTTGGTCAAGCCGGAATCGAACAGCGAGCTGTGCGGGTCGGTGACGATATCGCTGGACACGATGGGTGCGTCGTAGTACTTCAGGATGCCCTTGAGCGGTCCGTCGGCGGCGGCCTTGAACGCGGCGTTGATCTCCGCGGCGGTGCCCGGCTTGGCCAGCTCGACGGTCAGGTCGGTCACCGAACCGGTGGGGATCGGCACCCGCAGCGCGTAGCCATCCAGCTTGCCCTTGAGCTCCGGCAACACCAGTGCGATGGCCTTGGCGGCGCCGGTGGAGGTGGGGACGATGTTGATCGCCGCGGCGCGGGCCCGACGCAGGTCGCTGTGCGGGCCGTCCTGCAGGTTCTGGTCCTGGGTGTAGGCGTGAATGGTGGTCATCAGGCCTTTGACGATGCCGAACTCGTCGTTGAGCACCTTGGCCAGCGGACCGAGGCAGTTCGTGGTGCACGACGCGTTGGAGATGATGTTCTGGCTGCCGTCGTATTTGTCGTCGTTGACACCGATGACGATGGTGATGTCTTCGTCGCTGGCAGGCGCGGAGATGATGACCTTCTTGGCGCCGGCATCGAGGTGACCCTGAGCCTTGTCGCGCTTGGTGAAGATGCCGGTCGATTCGACCACCACGTCGACACCGAGATCGCCCCAGGGAATGGCCGCGGGGCCTTCTTTGACCGACAGCGCCTTGATCTTGTGGTCGCCGACGACGATGGTGTCGTCACCTTCGAGGCTCACATCGGCGCCGAGGCGGCCCAGGATGGAGTCAAATTTCAGCAGATGGGCCAGCGTGGCGTTGTCGGTCAAGTCGTTGACCGCCACGATCTCGATATCCGCGTTTGTGCCCGCGGCTTTTTGCGCCTCGAGGGCCCGGTAGAAGTTGCGTCCGATACGGCCGAAGCCATTCACGCCTACCCGGATGGTCACTTGTCTCTCCCTAGGTCCGCTTCGTGTAGTACTCGGAGGCCAGCCTAGTGGTGCCCCATCGTGGGTGTGCGGGTTGGTCGGGACCCAGCTGTGAAACGTTGTTCACGGCCTCCCACAGAGTTTGACGCGCGCGCAAGTGATCTGGTCAACACCGGTGGGTACACGGCCTAGGTGATTGTCTCGCGAGTGGAAATCTCCAATCCGGACAAAGTGCTGTTCACCTCAGATGAATCCAACGGCCTCACCAAACTCGGACTGGCGAAGTACTACCAATCAGTGGCCGCGGTGATGGTGCCCTATCTGGCCGAGCGGCCGATCAGTATGCAACGTTTTCCCGACGGCATCGACGAGCCCGGTTTCTACGAGAAGAAGGCGCCGTCACACTTCCCGCCCTGGGTGGACACGGTCAAGGTCCAAACCGCCGACGACGTGCAATTTCAGGTGGTGATCGACGATCAGCGAGCGCTGGTCTACCTGGCCGACCAGGCCTGCATCACCCCCCATGCCTGGCTGAGCCGGTACCGCGCACTCGAGTTCCCCGATCAACTGATGTTCGATCTGGACCCGTCCACCGATGACGTCGACGCCGTGCGGCAGGCGACCACGATGACCGGCGAGCTGCTCGACGAGATCGGGTTGACCTCGTTCGTCAAGACCACCGGATCACGTGGTTACCACGTGGTGGTGCCGCTGCGGCAACGCGAGACCTTTGACGAGACAAGACAGTTCGCCCGCGAGGTGGCCGAGGTCCTGGTACGACGGGCCCCTGAGTTGCTCACCGTGGAACAGCGCAAGGACGGCCGCGGCGACAAGGTCTACATCGACATCGCGCGCAACGGCTACGGGCAGACCGCGGTGCCGCCGTACGCCGTGCGGGCGCGGCCAGGAGCACCCGTGGCCACGCCGCTGGAATGGTACGAACTCGATCACGTGGCGCCCACCGACTTCACGGTCGGCACGATCGCGGGCCGTCTGTCGCGCCGAGGCGACGCGTGGCACGGGATGCGACGCCGGGCACATGGCCTGGACCGGGCCCGGGAAAAGCTGAACCGTCTGCTGCGGTAGCGACAGCTGGGTCAGGCGTCCTCGAGGAGATCCGGGGTGACGGCCGACTCGGTGTCGGGAATGCCGTCCTGTTTGGCTTTCCGGTCCGCCATCGACAGCAGTCGTCGGATACGTCCCGCCACGGCGTCTTTGGTCATCGGCGGATCAGCCAGGCGTCCGAGTTCCTCCAGCGAAGCCTGCCGGTGCTCGACGCGCAACGTGCCGGCCGTAGCGAGATGACCCGGGACCGTGTCGCCGAGGATCTGCAGCGCACGCTCGACCCGCGCCGCCGCGGCCACCGCGGCACGGGCTGAGCGCCGCAGGTTGGCGTCATCAAAATTGGCCAGCCGGTTGGCCGTGGCCCGCACCTCCCGGCGCATCCGGCGTTCCTCCCAGGTGAGCCGGGTGTCCTGGGCACCCATCCGGGTCAGCAGCGCGCCGATGGCCTCGCCGTCGCGCACCACCACGCGGTCGGCGCCGCGTACCTCGCGCGCCTTGGCGCTGACGCCGAGACGCCGCGCGGCACCCACCAGCGCCAGCGCTGCCTCGGGTCCCGGGCAACTCACTTCCAGCGCCGACGAGCGGCCCGGCTCGGTCAACGAGCCGTGGGCCAGGAACGCGCCCCGCCAGGCGGCTTCGGCGTCACCGACGCTGCCGCCGACCACCTGCGCGGGCAAGCCGCGCACCGGGCGTCCCCGCAGGTCCAGGAGGCCGGTCTGCCGGGCGAGCGCTTCGCCGTCTTTGGCCACGCGCACCACATACCGGGTGCTCTTGCGGATGCCGCTGGCCGACAACACATGGACCACGGCGTTGTAGCCGTACAAATCGAAGATGTCCTTGCGCAACCGGCGCGCGATGATGCCCAGATCGACCTCGGCCTCGACCACCACGCGGCCCGCGACGATGTGCAGACCACCCGCGAATCGGAGCAACGACGCCACCTCGGCGCGCCTCGCACTCACCGAATTGATCACCAGTCGGCTCAGTTCGTCTTTGACTTCAGCCGTCATCGCCACGGATCGTCACCTCTCGGTCCACTCAGGCTTGGTCCATCGACACCGGATGCCGTCGTTGGCGTGATCGGTGCCACCGGCTCGCCAGCGTTCGAGGAGACGCCTTGCAGCGCTGCCGCGAGCTTTGCCGGATCATGTAAAGGTGTACCAGGTCGGCACACGTCAGCGAACTGAACGCGAGCATCGAGCGCATTCGCGGTGCGCTGCAACTGCTGGCGTTCCCGTTCCCCCCGCACGCTACCGGCGTCGACGATGATGTCGTGCACCGTGAAGTCCGGGGCGTGCTGAGTCAGGACGTGCAGATGTCGCTCGGCGGAGAACCCGGCCGTCTCCCCCGGTTCGGCTGCCAGGTTGAGCACCAGCGCCCGGCGCGCCGAGGTGCTGCGCAGCGCCGCGGCCAGATCCGGCACCAGGACATGCGGGATCACACTGGTGAACCAGGAACCGGGTCCGAGCACCACCAGGTCGGCGTTCATGATCGCGTCGATGGCCTGCCGGGTGGCGGGCGGATGGCCGGGCAACAACCGCACCCGCCGGACTTTGCCCGGCGTGGTGGCAATGGCCACCTGGCCGCGGATCACCCGGCTCATGCGCGGGTCTGATTCCAGGCCGGCGACGTCGGCTTCGATCTGCAGTGCGATGGGGCACATGGGCAGCACCCGGCCCCGCAGGCCCAGGATCCGCCCCAGTTCGTCGAGCGCGGCCACCGGGTCGGCGAGCACTTCGTTGAGTCCGGCCAGCATGAGATTGCCGATGGGATGGCCGGCCAGTGCGCCGCTGCCGCTGAACCGGTGTTGGATGATGGTGGCCCACAACCGGCCCTGTGGACTGTCAGAAGCCAACGCCGCCAACGCCATTCGCAGATCGCCCGGCGGCACGATATCGAGTTCGCTGCGCAACCGGCCCGACGATCCACCGTCATCGGCGACCGTCACCACCGCAGTGACATGCGCGGTGAGCCGACGCGCCGCCGACAGCGTCGCGTAGAGACCGTGACCGCCCCCGAGGGCGACGATGCGTGGGTTGCCGGAACTCATGGGCGACTCACTCGCGGCCCAGGTCGCGGTGCAGCACGCGCACCGACATCCGGTCGCCGCCGGAGAGCCGGGCCGCCAGAGCCTCGGCGATGGCAACGCTGCGATGTTTGCCGCCGGTGCAGCCGATGGCGACGGTCATATAGCGCTTTCCCTCCCGGCGATAGCCCTCGACCACCAGACCCAGGAGCTCATGGTAGGTGGCCAGGAACTTCTCCGCCCCGGGCTGCCCCAACACGTAATCACGTACCGCGGCATGCTGACCCGTGTGCGGACGCAGCTCGTCCACCCAATGTGGATTGGGCAGGAACCGGACGTCCATCACCATGTCGGAATCCATCGGCAGCCCGTACTTGAAGCCGAAAGATTCGACGGTGACCGCGGTCAGGGGGATGGTCTCGCCGCCGAAGACCTGCTCGATGCTGGCGCGCAATGCCGGTACGGGCAGGTTCGAGGTGTCGATCACCAGATCGGCGGTGGCGCGCACCGGCTCCAGCATCACCCGCTCGGCGGCGATCCCCTCGGCCAGCGTCAGATGACCTTGCAGCGGGTGACTGCGGCGGTTCTGCTCGTAGCGCCGCACCAGGATGTCGTCGGAGGCGTCCAGGAAGAGCACGCGCGGGGTGATGTCGCGGGTGCCCAGCTCGCTGCGCACCGAATCCAGATCACCGGTGAAACCCCGGGACCGGGCGTCCATCACGATGGCCAGCTGGGTGATGCGCGATCCGGCGGCCAGGCCGAGATCGACCATCCGGGCAATCAGTTCCGGCGGCAGATTGTCCGCGACGTACCAGCCGAGATCCTCGAGGACCTTGGCCGCGGTACCGCGACCCGCACCCGACAGTCCGGTGACCAGGACGACGTCGATACCGGAACCCTGATCTGCGCGTGTTTCGTCGGAATCCGAGTCTTCCGCCACGTCACCTGTGCTGTTGGTCATCCCCACACCCGTTGCTCCATGTCATCTTCGCTCACCTCGGCCTGCGGCGTGGCCGCAGGCGAAGGAGCGGCTGGGGTGGGAGCCGGCTCGACGCCCAATGCCTCCAGGACCGCGGTGGCCGTCGCCACTCCGATTCCCGGCACGGTGATGATCTCCTCGACGGAGGCCTGTTTGAGCTTGGCCACCGAACCGAAGTGGGTGACCAGCGCCTTACGCCGATGCTCCCCCAGCCCCGGCACGGCATCGAGCACCGACGCCGTCATCCGCTTCGACCGTTTGGTCCGGTGGTAGGTGATGGCAAACCGGTGCGCTTCGTCACGCACCCGCTGCAACAGGTACAGGCCTTCGCTGGTGCGCGGGAAGATGACGGGGTCCGGTTCGCTGGGCACCCAGACCTCTTCGAGGCGTTTCGCCAATCCGACCACGGCCACGTCCGTCACCCCCAACTCGTCGAGCACGGCTTGCGCGGCATTGACCTGAGGTGCACCGCCGTCGACCACGTACAGATTGGGCGGGTAGGCGAACCTGCGGGATTTGCCTTCCGGAGCAAGCTCTTCGGGGTGCTGGGTGTCCTGGACGTGGCGCCAGAACCGACGTCGGGTCACTTCGGCGATGGAGGCGACGTCGTTGGACCGACCGTCGCCGGCGGCCTCTTTGATCGCGTAGTGCCGGTAGTCCGATTTGCGCGGCAGCCCGTCTTCGAACACCACCAGCGACGCCACCACATCGGTGCCCTGGACGTGGCTGATGTCGACGCACTCGATCCGTAGCGGTGCGTCGGCCAGTCCGAGCGTGTCCTGGATCGACTGCAGGGCAGCCGATCTGGCGTTGAAGTCGCCGGCTCGTTTCATCTTGTGCTGCTGGAGGGCGTGCTGGGCGTTGCGCTGGACGGTCTCGGCCAGCGACTTCTTGTCGCCACGCTGCGGCACCCGCAACACCACCCGCGATCCGCGCAACCCCTCCAGCCAGCTGGCCAGCTGGTCGGCATTGGGCGGCAGGCACGGCACCAACACCTCCCTGGGCACCGGATTGGAGGCCTCGTCGGCGGCCCCACCCAACTCGGCCTGTTCGCCGTAGAACTGGGTGATGAACTGTTCGACCAACAGGGAGTCCGATCCGCTGTCGGCGTCGTCGGGCTCGGTCGATTTCTCCACCACCCACCCGCGTTGGCCGCGCACCCGACCGCCCCGGACGTGGAACACCTGCACGGCCGCCTCGAGGTCGTCACCGGCGAATGCCACCACGTCGGCGTCGGTGCCGTCGCCCAGCACCACGGCCTGCTTCTCCATCGCCCGTCGCACCGCGCCCAGGTCGTCGCGCAGCCGCGCCGCCCGTTCGAAGTCGAGCAGCTCAGCGGCATCGGTCATCTTCCGCTCGAGATCACGGGCGAACCGATCGGTCTTGCCGGACAGGAAATCGCAGAAGTCCTCGACGATGGTGCGGTGCTGCTCGGCGGTGACCCGGCCCACACACGGCGCCGAGCACTTGTCGATGTAGCCCAGCAGGCACGGTCGGTCGATCTGGTTGTGCCGCTTGAACACTCCGGCAGAGCAGGTGCGCGCCGGGAACACCCGGGTCAGCAGGTCGAGGGTTTCCCGGATGGCCCAGGCGTGGGAGTAGGGCCCGAAGTAGCGCACGCCCTTACGGCGGGGACCGCGGTAGACGTACAGCCGCGGATACTCCTCCCCCAGGCTGACCGCCAGCACCGGGTAGGACTTGTCGTCGCGGTAGCGGACGTTGAATCGCGGATCGAACTCCTTGATCCAGTTGTATTCCAGCTGCAGCGCCTCGACCTCGGTACCGACGACGGTCCACTCCACCTTGGCGGCGGTGGTCACCATCTGGCGGGTGCGCGGGTGCAGGCCCGAGACGTCGGCGAAGTACGAGTTCAGCCGGCTGCGGAGGCTCTTGGCCTTCCCGACGTAGATGACACGCCCGTGGGTATCGCTGAACCGATAGACGCCGGGTTCCAGGGGAATCGATCCCGGAGGGGGCCGGTAGGTCGACGGATCAGGCACCGCCCCAGCCTAGTACCGACCGGTGACGCCTCCGGGACAGCAACCGATATCAGCCGGCCCCGGGGCCGGTGGGCTGCCGGTACTTGCCGATGAGTGCCCGCACCTCTTCCATGGCCACCACCGCGCGGTCCTTGTCGACGGCCTGGATCGCCATCAGAGGGATGTACTCGTCATCGGGCAGGTCGACCCTGGCCCAGCGCGCACCGGCGGGGAACGAAACACCCACCACGTCGGACCACGGAATCAGTTTGTCGTTCAGCAGGTTCCGCACCGACAGGCCCTCAGGGCCGACCCGCAGCCGGGGCCGGGCGAACAGCAGCACCAGCGCGCCGATGACCACACCCAGGCTGCCGATGGCCACCTGGTCCGCTGTCTGGAACACCACCCCGCTGGAACCCACCTTGAGCAGGAACCCGACCGCGATGTGGGCAGCGGCGATGATGATCGCCGCGCCGACGGCGAAGTACGGCGTCAGGTGCGGGCGGACCTGGAGATCCCAGTGCGGGTCGGTCACGTCCGGAGATCGCGCAGCACCAGCGCCGTGGACAACGCGGCTGCGGCGGCCTGTGCGCCCTTGTCCTCGGCCGAACCGGGCAGGCCGGCCCGATCCAGCGCCTGCTGCTCGTCGTTGGTGGTGAGCACACCGTTGGCCACCGGGGTCGAGGAGTCGAGCGACACACGTGTCAGCCCCTGCGTCACGGCGTCACACACGTACTCGAAATGTGGTGTCTGACCCCGGATCACGACTCCGAGCGCCACCACAGCGTCGAACTGGCGGGCCAGTTCCTGGGCCACCACCGGAATCTCGATGGCGCCGAGTACCCGCACCACGGTCGGATCGCCGACCCCGCCGGCCGCGGCGACACGCAACGCGCCCTGGAGCAGCGCGTCACAGATGGTGCCGTGCCAGGTGCTGGCCACGATCGCCAGCGACACCCCGGACGCGTCGAGGTCCGGCATGTCCGGGATCCCTGCACCCCCGCTCATACCGAACTTCCGTAATCGCCCGGCAACGGGAGGTCGTCGTTGAGCTCCGAGTAGTCGTCCAGCCCGGCCAGGTCGTGGCCCATCCGGTCGCGTTTGGTCATCAGGTACCGGATGTTCTCGGCATTGGCCCGGACCGGCAGCGGCACGCGCTCGATGATGTGCAGGCCGTACCCGTCCAACCCGACGCGCTTGGCCGGGTTGTTGGTCAGCAGCCGCATCGAGCGGATTCCCAGGTCGACCAGGATCTGGGCGCCGATGCCGTAATCCCGGGCATCGGCGGGTAGGCCGAGCTTCAGGTTGGCGTCGACGGTATCGGCACCGGCATCTTGGAGCTGGTAGGCCTGCAGTTTGTGCATCAGCCCGATACCGCGGCCCTCATGACCGCGCATGTAGAGCACCACCCCGCGGCCTTCCCTGGCCACCATCGCCATCGCCGCGTCCAGTTGAGGTCCGCAATCACAGCGTCGTGAACCGAAGACGTCGCCGGTCAGACATTCGGAGTGCACCCGCACCAGTACGTCGTGGCCGTCGCTGTTGGCGCCGGACAGTTCACCGCGTACCAGTGCCACGTGTTCGACGTCTTCGTAGATGCTCTTGTAGCCCACCGCGCGGAATTCACCGTGGCGGGTGGGGATGCGTGCCTCGGCGATGCGCTCGATGTGCTTTTCGTGTTTGCGCCGCCATTCGATCAGGTCGGCGATCGAGATCAGGGCCAGGTCATGGTCGTCGGCGAAGACCCGGAGCTCGTCGGTCTGGGCCATCGCGCCTTCGTCTTTCTGGCTGACGATCTCGCAGATGGCGCCCGCGGGCTGCAGGCCGGCGAGCCGGGCCAGGTCGACGGCGGCCTCGGTGTGACCGGGCCTGCGCAACACCCCGCCGTCCTTGGCGCGCAACGGCACCACGTGGCCGGGCCTGGTGAACTCGTCGGCGGCACTGTCGGGGTCGGCGAGCAGGCGCATGGTGGTGGCCCGGTCCGATGCCGAAATGCCGGTGCCGACGCCCTTTTTGGCGTCGACGGTCACGGTGTAGGCAGTCTGGTGCTTGTCCTGGTTGACCGCGTACATCGGCAGCAGCCCCAGCCGGTCGCAGACCTCGCCGGACAGCGGCACACACAGATAGCCGGAGGTGTAGCGCACCATGAAGGCGACCAGCTCCGGGGTGGCCTTCTCCGCGGCGAAGATCAGATCGCCTTCGTTTTCGCGGTCTTCATCGTCGATGACGACAACCGCCTTACCCGCGGCGATATCGGCCACCGCCCGCTCGACGGTATCCAGCCTCGTCATCTATGCCACCTTCGAAAGAAACAGCCGGTCCCCGTGATGTCAGTGCTCCGCACCAGTATGAACCACCAATCTGTGCCGGTTATTGCCCAGTCCGGTCCATGAGACGTTCGACATATTTGGCGATCACATCCACCTCGAGGTTGACCGGTGTTCCGACCGGGGCGTCCCCGAGGGTGGTGAGCTGGCGTGTCGTGGGAATCAGTGACACCTCGAACCAGTCTCCGCCCGCTGCGGCGTCGGTTCCCAGCGCCGATACCGTCAGCGAGATTCCATCGACGGTGATCGACCCCTTCTCGACGACGTAACGCGCCAGCGACCCCGGCAGGGCGATGCGAACCACTTCCCAATTCTCCGACGGTGATCGCGAGATCACGGTGCCGGTGCCGTCGACGTGGCCCTGCACGATATGGCCGCCCAGTCGGCTGTTCACCGCGGCGGCCCGCTCCAGGTTGACGCGCGAACCCACACCGACCTGCGCCAGGCTGGAGCGGTCGAGGGTTTCGGCCATCACGTCGGCACTGAATTCGCCGCCGGGCAGCACTTCCACCACGGTCAGACAGACACCGTTGACCGAGATGGAGTCGCCGTGGCCGGCATCGGAGGTCACGACGGGGCCGCGGATCACGAAGCGCGCAGCGTCGGACAGTTCTTCCTTGCCGACGATCTCGCCCAGCTCTTCGACGATTCCAGTGAACACCGCCCCAGGCTAGTCGCTACCCGGAAGGGCGCCGGTCAGCGGTCCAGCCGCTTCTCTCCGAAGAACGTGGCGACCGGGTTGCCGTTGAAGTTGGCGATCGGTGTGTAACCCTCTGCCTCGTACATCTTCTGTGCGTGGGGTTGACGAGCGCCGGTGTCGAGGCGGCAGATCCGATAACCCAGTGCCCGCGCGGCGTCCTCGAGGGCATGCAGCAGTTGCTTGGCGATCCCCTGCCCCCTGGCCGCAGGCACCACGTACATCCGCTTGATCTCGCAGGCGCCGTCGGGCAGCCGTTTCAGCCCGCCGCCACAGATCGCCCGGCCGGTGTCGTCGTAACCCACCAGATAGGTGCCCCCGGGCGGCCCCAGCTCGAACGCACCGGCCTGCGGCATGTCCGGGGCGTTCAGATCGAGCCCGTCGTACAACACGCGCATCTCGTCGGTCATCGCGACAAGAAGACGCGCGCCGTCACCGTTTTCGTCGCTCACCGCAACGTGCCGAAACTGCAGGTCGTCCGCCATACCTCTACTCTCTGTCCGGTGGATAAACATCCGCAATCCCGCTTGTCGGCGCGCAAGTCGCCGGGGCGCACCCTCTACGATGCACTTCATGCAGACGCGTCGACGTAAGTTCCGCATGTCCCCGGTCACCACGGCCACGAGATTGCTTGCCGCCCTGGGCGCCGGCGCGGTCCTGCTCGCCGGGTGCTCGTCCTCGGAAACCTCCACCGAACCACTGCCGGAGGCCGCCGAGCTGTTGCAGCAGTCCAGCCAGACCACCAAGGGTCTGCAGAGCGCGCACCTCGACATCTCGGTCACCGGCACCATCGAGGGCCTGCCACTCAAGACCCTGGTCGGCGATCTCACCAACGTGCCCGCCACCGCGGTGCAGGGCAAGGCCACCATCAGCATGGCCGGCTCCGACGTGGATGCCGGGTTGGTCGTGATCGACAACGTCCTCTACGCCTCACTGAGTCCGGACAGCTGGCTCGATCTCGGGCCCGCCGCCGACATCTACGACCCGTCGACGATCCTGAATCCCAACGGCGGTCTGGCCGGCATGCTGGACAGCTTCACCGACCCCAAGTCCGAGGCCGCCGAGAATGTCAACGGTGTGGACACGGTGAAGATCAGCGGCAACGTCAGCGCCGAGTCGGTGAACGCGCTGATCCCGCAGGTGAAGGCCACCGACGCGGTGCCCGCCTCGGCGTGGATCGAAAAGGACGGTGACCACAACCTGGTCCAGGCCCAGATCGAGCCCAGCAGCGGCAATTCCATTCTGGTGAAGCTCTCCGAATGGAACAAGCCGGTCACCGTCACCAAGCCCGCGATGTAATGCCCGGGGCCACGAACCGCAGAATCGCGATCAGCGCAGGCGGCCTCGCCGTCCTGTTGGGGGCACTCGACACCTATGTGGTGATCACGATCCTCCGCGACATCATGACCGATGTCGGGATCCCGCTCAATCAGCTGCAGCGGGTGGCGCCCATCATCACCGGCTATCTGGTGGGCTACATCGCCGCCATGCCGCTGCTGGGCCGGGCGTCGGACCGGTTCGGCCGCCGAATGCTGATCCAGGTCGGACTGGCCGGTTTCGCGATCGGTTCGGTGGTCACCGCACTGTCCACGGATCTGGACATCCTGGTGGTGGGCCGGGTCATCCAGGGCATCTCCAGCGGCGCTCTGCTGCCCGTCACCCTCGCGCTGGCCGCCGATCTGTGGGCCGAACGCAAACGGGCGGCCGTGCTCGGCGGCATCGGTGCGGCTCAGGAACTCGGCAGCGTCCTCGGACCGCTCTACGGCATCGCCCTGGTGGCGCTGACCAGCCATTGGCAATCGGTGTTCTGGGTCAACATCCCGCTGGCGCTGCTGGCCATGGTGATGATCCACTTCAGCGTCCCCGGAAAGAAGCAGGAGGACGCCGACCGGCCCAAGGAGAAGGTCGACGTCATCGGCGGCCTGTTGCTGGCCGTCGTGCTGGTCCTGGTGGTGTTCGGGTTGTACAACCCGACCCCGAGCGCACAGGAGGTGGTACCCGCCTGGCGGCTGTGGCTGTTGGTGGGTGCGGCCGTCGTCGCAGTCGCGTTCTTCGTCTGGGAGCGATACGCCCGTACCAAGCTGATCGACCCGGCCGGCGTCCGGTTCCTGCCGTTCCTGGCCGCGCTGGGCGCCTCGTTCGCCGCGGGCGCGGCCCTGATGGTGACCCTGGTCAACGTCGAACTCTTCGGCCAGGGCGTCCTCGGGATGGACTCGAACGAAGCCGCTTTCCTGCTGATGCGGTTCTTGGTGGCACTGCCCGTCGGCGCCCTGCTCGGCGGCTGGCTCGCCAGCCGGATCGGCGACCGCATCGTCACCCTGCTCGGCCTGTTGATCGCCGCGTTCGCCTACTGGTTGATCTCCCACTGGGGCGTCGACGTGCTGGCGCAACGGCACGACTTCGGTGTGTTCACGCTGCCGGTCTTCGACACCGACCTGGCGCTGGCCGGTGTCGGCCTCGGCCTGGTGATCGGGCCGCTGACCTCGGCGGCGCTGCGCGTGGTCCCGCCGGCCCAACACGGCATCGCGTCCTCGCTGGTGGTGGTGTCGCGGATGACCGGCATGCTGGTCGGTGTCGCCGCGCTGTCGGCCTGGGGCTTCTACCGCTTCAACCAGATCATCCTCGAGTTGCCGAAACCGCCGCCGGGCGACCTGCTGGCGGCCGCGGCCGCGTTGGCCAACAACTACAAGCTGGCCTTCGCCATGCAATACGGCGAGATCTTCGGCATCACCGCGATCGTCTGTGTGATCGGTGGATTGGTGGGCCTGCTGATCGCAGGCAAGGAGGACCATCCCGACGAGCAGGCCGGCCAACCGAAGGCCGACAACTCCGCCACCCAGGTGCTGCCGGTACCGCAGCATGACCCGCCGACCGTGCACATCCCGCGAGCCGATCCGGGGGGCCGGCACAGCCGGTGATCCCCGGCGTTTAACTCGGCGGCGCGGGGTTACCCGAATCGCATGAGTACTGATCTGACTGGCAAGAAAGTCGCGTTCCTGGTTGCCCCGGAGGGGGTGGAGCAGGTGGAGCTCACCGACCCGTGGCAGGCCGTCGAGCAGGCCGGCGGGACACCGGAGCTGGTGTCCACCGAGGTCGGGAAGGTGCAGGGGTTCAACCACCTGACCCCCGCCGATGTCTTCGAAGCCGACCTCGCCGCCGGTGATGCCAGCGTCGACGACTACGTGGGCCTGGTGCTGCCCGGCGGTGTCGCCAACCCGGACTTCCTGCGAACCGACGCCGACGCCGTCCGGTTCACCGCGTCCTTCTTCGGGGCCGGCAAGCCGGTCGCCGTCATCTGTCACGGTCCCTGGACGCTGGTCGAGGCCGGCGCGGTCGACGGCAGGACGCTGACGTCGTGGCCCAGTGTCAAGACCGACATCGTCAATGCCGGCGGCACCTGGATCGACGATGAGGTCGTGGTGTGCACCGACGGCCCCAACACCCTGGTCTCCAGCCGCAAGCCCGATGACCTGCCCCGGTTCTGCGAGACCCTGGTCGAGGTGTTCGCCGGCTAGTGTCGGCCTGCTTCGTCCAGCCGTATCTCGCCGATCACCCCGTGGTGATCCGAGCCTGGAATGTCGGTGCGGGAGAACGAGATCGGCGTGCCACCACGGGTCAGGATCCGGTCGATCGCCAACACTGCCGGATACCAGCGATCAGCCGGATAGGTGGCCACAATTCCGGTACCCACGTACTCGGCGGCATCGCGGATCGGTGACCCAGCACCGTCGAGGATGCGGCGATACTCCCGGTGATCGTAGGTGGAGTTGAAGTCCGCCCCGACGATCAGCGGCAAGCGTTCGGTGCCGAGAATGCCTCGGAGCTTGCCCAATTCGGCCATCCAGCGGTACGCGGGCTCCGGGTACGGCGGGAGCGGGTGCAGGGCATACACCGCGGTGGGCCCGGCCCCTGGGATGTCCACCGTCGCGCGCAAATTGTGCAGCACGAAGCCGGGCAGGGCCTCGCCGCGCAGCGGGTAGCGCGAGTAGATGCCGGTGCCGCCGCCTCCGCCGGTGGGGCGCAGAAACGAATAGGGCAGCTCGCCGGAAAGGCCGGCGGCGGCAAGCCCGGCCGCGGCCGAGTCGGTCAGTTCGGACACGGTCAGCAGGTCGATGTCGCGGTCCCGCACCGTGTGTACCAGGGCCGCGGTATCTGCTTGTCCGAGATAGATATTCGCCTGCAGCACCCGCACGTGGATGCCCTCCTCGGCGGGCGGCACTGCCGAAGCCGCCCGGTACAGTGGCACCTGCGTCCACACCCCCACGGCCAGCACCGCCACCGCCACCGCGGCGAGGTAGCGCCGGCGACTCGATACCAGCAGTACCAGTGCGGCCGCGGCCACCGGGAGGAACAGCGGGGTGAACGAGGCGATCAGCGTCCAGCCCGTGCTGACGAACAGTGAATAGTGCGCAGCGATTCCGGCGCCACCGGCAAGCAGGAGCACGACACCGACGACCGCGGCGAGCCGCCGGAGTGCTCCGGTGCCGGACGCCCGCGGACGGGCTCCGGTCATTCCGCGGACGTCATTCGGGTACCAGGCTCGCAACCAGATCGGGTCCGAGTCGGTCCACACCATCGAACTTCCACCGCAGCGCCTGGGACATGGTGGCCACTCCGACGCTGTCGAGGACGGTGATGGGCCCGCCGAGCATGATCGGCGCGATGTAGGCCAGCACCCGGTCGATCACTCCGGCCCGCAGGAATGCCCCCGCCAGCGTCGGCCCGCCTTCGAGCAGCACATCGGTGCGATCGGACAGCGCCTGGATCACCTCGTGCGGATCGTGCGTGCGGATCACCATGGTGCGTGAATCGTCGTTGAGCACATTGCAATCGGTCGAGATGTCCCGTTCCCCCACCACCACCCGCAGCGGCTGGCGGTCAGCCAGGCTGCCGTCGGGAAGTCGTGCGGTCAGGGTCGGGTTGTCCGCCAGCACCGTGCCGGTACCCACGATGATCGCGTCGGCGGCGGCCCGGCGCCGGTGCACATCGGCACGGGCCGCAGGCCCGGTGATCCACTGGCTGGTGCCGTCGGCGGCGGCGCTGCGGCCGTCGATGCTGCCCGCGTATTTCCAGGTGACGTGCGGGCGTCCGGTGCGCTGCCGGTGCAACCATTCCCGCAATGCCCCGCCGGCCGCCTGCTCGGCCAGCACACTCCCCACCACCTCGATCCCGGCCTCGGCGAGCCTGGAGGCTCCGCCCGCGGCGATCGGATTCGGATCGGCCACGGCAAAGGCTACGGTCGAAACACCGGCGCGCACAAGAGCATCCACACACGGCGGGGTGCGACCCTGATGAGCGCAGGGCTCCAGCGTCACCACTGCGGTACCACCTCGGGCTCGCTCACCGGCGCGACGCAACGCCACCACCTCGGCGTGCGGGCCACCCACGGGGGCGGTGCCGCCGACGCCGGCGATTCGGCCGTCAGCATCCAGGATCAGCGCTCCCACAGGAGGATTCGGATAGGTGCGGCCCTTGACCCGGTCGGCCTGTTCGATGGCCGAGGCCATCGCCGCTTCGAGTGCAGCAGTCTCCAGGGTCACAGGTGTAGATGTGCCGAAGCCGTTGCCGCGCTCTCCCGCAGTGCACGGATCGCCTGCGCCGGGTCGTCGGCGTTGTAGACCGCCGAACCGGCGACGAAGCAGTCGACGCCCGCCTCGGCAGCCTGGGAAATGGTGTCGGCGTTGATGCCTCCGTCGATCTCCACCACGATCGTCAGCTCACCGGCGTCCACCAGCCGCCGTGCCGTTCCGACCTTCGCCAGCACCTCGGCGATGAACTTCTGCCCACCGAAGCCCGGATCGACCGACATCACCAGCAGGGTGTCGAAGTCGCGCAGGATCTCCAGGTACGGCTCCAGCGGGGTGCCCGGTTTGACCGCGAGGCCGGCCCGGGCGCCCGCGGCGCGGATGTCGCGGGCCACGGCGCGCGGATCGTCGGTGGCCTCGGCGTGGAACGTGACATTGAACGCGCCGGCTTCGGCGTAGGGCGGTGCCCACCGCTGCGGGTTGTCGATCATCAGGTGGCAGTCCATCGGGATGTCGGTGACCGCGAGCAGGCTCTCCACCACCGGCAGGCCGAGGGTGAGATTGGGCACGAAGTGGTTGTCCATCACGTCCACGTGCAACCAGTCGGCACCGTCGACGGCGGCCACTTCGTCGGCCAGACGGGCGAAGTCGGCGCTGAGGATCGACGGCGCGATCATCGGACGGTGCACTGGTCGCGACATGGGTTTCACCCTACTTGGAGGGCCGCGGCGAACATGGCGTCTGTGCCGTGGCGGTGCGGCCACAGCTGCACATACGGGCCGGGTCCCAGGTCCTCGACCGGCTCGAAGAGCTCCCTGGCATCGAGCAGGGTGACGTTGTGCTTGCGTTGGATACTGCCGACCACGCCGACGGTCTCTGCCAGGTGCGGCGAGCAGGTGGAGTACAGCACCACGCCACCGGGACGCGTCAGCTCGATGGCCGAGGCCAGCAGCTCTCGTTGCAGCTTGGCCAACTGGGCCACGTCCCCGGGTTGGCGGCGCCAACGCGCCTCCGGCCGTCGACGCAGCGCACCCAGTCCGGTGCACGGCGCGTCCACGAGCACCCGATCGAACCCGGCGGTGAGCGGGGCCTGGTCGGCGGAGCCGCCGTGGGCCGCAGTGCGGCCGTCCCGGCGCAGCACCTCGACGCCGAGACCGCGGGTGTTGGCCTCGACCAGATCAGCCCGGGGCGCACCCGGTTCGATCGCGGTGACCTTGGCGCCGCGGGCGGCACCGATGGCGGCGATCAGCGCGGTCTTGCCGCCGGGACCGGCGCACAGGTCCAGCCATCGGCCGTGGTCGGTGCCGGTGACCGGAGCCCGTGTCAGTGCTTGCGCGACGAGCTGGCTGCCTTCGTCCTGTACCAGCGCCGCACCGGAGCGCACCGCGGCCAGCTGGCCCGGATCACCACCGGACAGATACACCGCGTACGGCGAATAGCGGCCGGGCTCGGCGTTCACCTCGTAGGCGAGGTCGGCGGCGCTCAGTCGAGTCGGCAGCGCGGCGAGGTGCACCTGCGGCCGCGCATCGTCGGCGGCCAGCACGGCGTCGAGTTCACCGGCCCCGGCGCCGAGGGCGTCGACGAAGGCCTGCGCGATCCAGCGGGGATGGGCGTGGACGAACGCCGCATGGCCCACCGGGTCGGTGCGGCCGTCGGGCGCCAGCAGCGCCATCCAGGCGCCTTCGTCCTTCTGGGTGATCTTGCGCAGCACAGCGTTGACGAAACCTGCTCGGGCCGGGTCGAATTCAACCTTGGCCGCATCGACGGTGGTCGACACCGCGGCGTGCGGTTCGACCCTGGTCCGCAGCAACTGGTAGGTGCCCAGCCGTAGCAGGTCGAGCAGCACCGAGTCGATGGCGTCGGTCTTGCGGCCGGCGGCATGAGTGATGACGGCGTCGAGCAGGCCGGTGGCCCGCAGGGTGCCGTAGGTCAGCTCGGTGGCGAATGCCGCGTCGCGCCCGGAGATACCCCGGTCGCGCAGCAGCGGCGGGAGCGCGAGGTTGGCGTACGAGTCGCGGGTGGACACCGCCCGCAGGACCTCGAACGCGGCCTGGCGCGGCGGATCCAGCGGTTTGCGCTGGGAGTTCGGTTGGCGGGGGCCCTGACGGGGCCGCTTGTCGATCACGACGCACTCACCGTGTTGTCGAGCCGGGCCCCACGGGCCCAATCTGCGGCGGACATCGCCTTCTTGCCCGGCGGTTGCACCTCGCCCAGCCGAACCGGCTGGGTGGCGGTCCCCACCAGCACCGCGCGGCGTTCCACCTGCAGGCGTCCGGGCGGCACCGGATCGGCGTCGTCGTCAACAGTCACTGCGCCGAGCTTGACCCGGGTCTCGCCGACGAGGGTCCACGCCCCGGGATTGGGCGTCATGGCCCGGATGCGGCGCTCGATGACATGGGCGGGCAGATCCCACCGCACGCGGGCCTGTTCGACACTCACCTTGGGCGCCAGTGAAATTCCTTCCGAAGGTTGCGACAACGGCACCAGCGTGCCGTCCTCGATGCCATCCAGGGTGGCCGCCAACAGGTGGGCACCCGATTCCGCCAGTCGTGCCAGCAGGGTGCCTGCGGTATCGGTGGGCGCGATGGTCTCGGTGACCACCCCGTACACCGGTCCGGAGTCCAGGTCCGGCTCGATCAGGAACGTGGTGGCCCCGGTGACGGCGTCGCCGCCGCTGATGGCGGCCTGCACCGGCGCGGCGCCACGCCAGGCCGGCAACAGGGAGAAATGCAGATTGATCCAGCCGTGCGGGGGCACCGCGAGCAGCGGTTCCCGCAACAGCGCGCCATAGGCCACCACCGCGCAACAGTCCGGTGCCAGCTCGGCGAGTTCCGCGACGAACTCCGGTGTGTTGGGCCGCTGCGGCCGTAGGACCGGAATGCCCCGTTCAGCGGCCAGTTCGGCCACCGGCGACGGGGTGAGACGACGGCTGCGGCCAGCTACCGCGTCGGGGCGCGTGAGTACCGCGATGACGTCGTGACGGGGGGATTCGAGGAGGCGACGCAGAGCCGGCAACGCGGGTTCCGGGGTGCCGGCAAAGACGAGACGCACCGAGTCAGTGTAGTCGGGGGGCGTCGAGGCGGGTGTGAGGGACGAGCGCCCGGGGAGACGAGCCCCCGCAATCGGAATCAGAGCCCGTACCGCTGCGCCCAATCCACCTGCAGCTGACCACCCTGGCTGACGTCGCCGCCGAAGTTGTCGAGCTGGATGCACAGGTGCATCGGCCGCGGCGGGAACTTGGCGGTGTCGGTGGAGTGCCACCACTCCCGGCCGTCGACGTAGGCGGTGATGCGCTGCGGCGTCCATTCGACGGCCCAGCTGTGCCACTGGGTGGCGTCGATGTCGATCATGCCGATGTCGCGCTTGTCGTCGGCGTCGTAGTGCAGCGCGATGTCGACCCGCTGCCGGGCGGCATCCCAGATCTCCATGAAGTCGATTTCGCCGCCGATCGGCCAGTCCTCGGCGTCCGGCCACAGCAGCAGCACCGGGTGGTAGTTCGCCGACCCCTGCGGCGACCGGGCACAGACCTCCCAGCGGCCGTGCATCTGGCCGCCCTTCCACCCCATGCCTGCGCTGGTGCCCGCAGCATCACCGGTCATGGTCAGCACGCTGTCGGCCACCGAGATGGCAGACGGCGCCCGACGGCCGTTGTTGGCGTGCCCACCGCCGTCATAAACGAACCAGGCGTCGGAGACCCCCGGACCGGTGAAGTCGTCGGTGCGGTTGGGCGCACCCCAGCCCTGGGTATCGGCCGCGGTCGCCCCGCACTTACCCGGATCGGCGTTGACCTCGCCCGCCGGCAGGAGCGCGACCGTGCCCGCCCCCGTGACCGCGGCGGCCAGTGCCGTCGCAGCCCACAATCGAAGTCGCCTCGGTCGCATGGTCACTCCTGATGAATTGGGCTTGTCCGCGGAATCGTTCACAGCTGATCGAGCCACTCGAGGATCTGACCGGCCGGCATACACGAGGGATCGGAATGCTCTCCCGTGCAGGGGGTCACGGTGACGTCGGTGACCGAACCGAACTTGTTCGCGAAGGCCTGCGCGTTCAGCGCCGCCGGAACCACGGTGTCGCTGTCACTGGCCCAGAATCGAAAATGCTTGCCCGCCAGCGCTTCCGGCGCAAGGTTTAGTGGGTCCATCCGGTCCGGCGAGTCGGGGGCGTACGCGGCGGCGATGGCAGGCCGGAAATCTTCCCGGGTGTTCTCGAAGTCCAGCGCGGGGCTGATGCCCACCATGCCGAGAACGTCGAGCTCGGGCACCTCCGCGTAGATGTTGCTGGCGGCGATCGCGCCCATGGATTCGGCGATGAAGTACACGGGCAGGGGTCCGCCGTAGTGCTCCTGCGCGAACCGGATCAGCTCGACATAGTCCGATTGTGAACCGGCATTGCCGAAGACGTTCCCGCCCGCATTGCTGGCCACCACCGCGTACCCGTTGTTGACCAGGGTGTCCACCAGCCCCCGGTGCGCGTCGTCGAGCAGGACCTTTTCGTCGCTGTCGAGCCCGTGGAAGTAGACCGCGATGCGGGTGGGTTCGGCGTCCTGCTTGCTGACGGCGAGTACACCCTGGTCGTTCAGGAACACCCGGGCGTAGTTGTAGAGCACGGGCTCGTTGCTGCAGCCGGCGACGGCCGGGAACACCAGCCCGCACAGCAGGACAACGAGCGCAGTCCGGAAACGGTTCGCGACACTTCTCATCAACTCAGAACTTTCGTGTACATATCGGAAATGCGCTGCGCCCGGATCTGGGCCGTGAAGCAACGCTCCACCAGCACTCGTGCGTTGGCCTTGACGGCAGCCACCAGATCGGGGTCCTCGAGCAGCCGCCGGATGGCCACCGCGGTCGCGGCGGGGTCACCCGGTGGCACCAGCAGTCCGGTCTCACAATCGGTGACGAAGTCGAGCGGGCCACCCGAGGCGCTGCTGACCACCGGCAGCCCGCACGCCTGAGCCTCGAGGATCACCAGCCCGAAGGGTTCTTCGGTCGAAGTACTCACCAGCACGTCGGCCGAGCGCATGAGCGGCGCCACGTCGGCCACGGCGGGCTCGACGCGAAAGGCGCCGGGAAGGCGTTGCGCGGCAAGTTCTTCGAGTTCGGCGAGGTAGGTGCCGTCATCCTTGCCCGGGCCGCCGATCAGGGCCAGATGGGCGTCGACACCGGCGGCCCGGACAGCGGCCACTGCCTCGATCGCAACGTGAAGCGCCTTTTCCGGATCTGTCCGCCCCACCGCAATCACCAACGGCGAAGCGGGGCTGGCGGACAACCGAGCTCGCCAGCTGTCGGTGGTGCCGTCGGCGCTGAACCGCTCGATCTCGATCCCCTGGCCGATGACGGTGACGTTGCGGCGCGCCCATGTCGGCAGCT